>JANXYR010000085.1 GCA_025355965.1 Geobacteraceae bacterium | reverse complement strand
AATTCCGGCATGCCGGAATTGGAGTGGATTCGATTTTTATATGTGACTGGCAAACCAACACACCAGCTTTGTCATTCTAATCGTTTTTGTGGGCCAACACCCAAAAGAGTATATAGAGCGGTACATGCTTGTGCACGTGTTCAATAGGTCGTTATGCTGAATTGAGAAGGAGAGAAAAAATGGCACAGCCTGACGGCATCCCCAAGCAGAAAAACATCATACGAATCGATACTAAAAAGATTCCAGGGCGCAAAGGGGGAGGTACGCATGGTTGGCAGGTTAAATTTGAGTTTAATTTACTCAAAATATCTAAGTTTTTCAGTGATCTAAAGTATGGTGGAGTGCTTCCTGCACTGGACGAAGCTATAAGTTTTCGCGACTCCTATGAAACAGACACCTATGCATCCAGAAGTAAAATGCCGGAAAGCACCGATGTGCAAAAAGACTCCAAAAAAAGCAAGAAGAAGGGGATCGGAGTACTTCCCGATCAGTTAAGTGGACAAGAGAAGCAAACCACAGAAAATAAGTTCAGCAAAAAACCGCCTTTTAGCCAAACAAACCCTGAATTGCTACTTGAGTGGGATTATGAAAAGAATGTCGGTATTGATCCTGATTCTCCTCCAAACGGCCGCTCTACAAGAGTTGGTTGGAAGTGTCTCAAGAACCCAGCCCATAAATGGGATTCGCTTATTAGCAACAGAACAAGGGGAAAGGGTTGCCCCTATTGCGCTGGACAATTGACGATACCTAGTGAATCAGTTGCGGCACTTAGACCTGAACTGATGAGCGAATGGCATCCAACAAAAAATGAAGGAATCGATCCATTCAAATTAGGATTAGGCAGCCAGACTAGAATTTGGTGGTTATGTTCTGAAGGCCATGAGTGGTCAACATTGCTTTTTACCAGAACACGAGATGACAAAGGATGTCAGAAATGCAGGGGAACAGTTGCAGGTGAAAAGAATTCTCTAGCCACCTTATTTCCTGAAATTGCCGCAGAATGGCATCCTACGAGAAACGACAGAACTCCTAGTGATGTAACATCAAAAAGTCATTATGCTGCGGTGTGGAAATGCCCTGTTTGTCTTAACGAGTGGAAGACATCCGTGCATATGAGAACCATCCTAAAGTCAGGTTGTAATATCTGTGCTTTTGATAGAGGTGCACTTACTACAAAAACAAAGATCATAGAAAAACAAGAAGAATTGCTGCCTAATTATGACTATGAAACTGATGACGAATTTATTGCTAATGCACAGGCATTACGCCAACTGATTACTTCACAGATCAAGACAGAGACTGATCTCAAGCCTATAGAATCACTTCTTAATCCACGTCTTTTAAGCCGAATTAATTATCAGCCATACTATCAACGAAATTATGTGTGGGATAATGATAAAGCAACATATTTTATAGAGAGCGTCATAATCGGAACAGAGGTTCCGCCGTTAATTTTTTATGAAACTTCAGATGGTTTTGAGGTAATTGATGGCAGACAAAGATTTCAAACTCTATTGCGCTTTCAAACGAACCAGTTCTCACTTTCGCCAAAAGGGTTAGCGGTTCGTAAAGATCTTGTGTCAAAAAAATTTGATGAATTGCCAGCGCCAGACAAAAACTTATTCTTCGATGCTAAACTCAGACTTATTAGATTCTCTGTTGTAAATACAAATTTGGTCGATGATCAAACACAAGACATGTTGAAGAAGGAAATATTTAGACGTTACAATTCCGGAATAACACCTTTAAGGCAAGTTGATATAGAAAAAGCCGTATACATTACAGATGAGCCGACACAGTTCATAAAAGACAAGTTTAAGAAAAATAAATATCTGTATAAACCATTTGTTGCGCTGTTTCTTGGATTAGATGCGGAGGCAATAGACCAAGACCATAATATTTTGGAAAAAGCTTTGCAAGAAACAAGGTTTCTTCTTGTCTGTGCCAATATGCCTATACTATCAACTCGAAAGAAAGAAACACTGCAGCAGTTTTATGAATGGTTTAGTGAGACCTTACAAGACGTTCATGGTCTTTATAGAGACTTTGTAAAAAGAGTTAAACTGACAGGAGAGCTTAGTGATTATTTTGAAAACAATGGCCTGAAACCTACAAGGCTCTGGAATGAAATAATATATTGGGCATTAGCTGTTATCGAGCGTGAAGGCCGTAATTTCAACGAGCTGTTGTCAGACACAAATAAAGTATCGCTTCTGAATCTTTACAAGACAAATGAAAAAGCATATGCCCAAGCAGAATCGCAATTTTTCTATAGTCAATTTCTCACTAGATACAACACGATGGCATCGTTTTTAGAGGAAGCTTTCGACCTATCTCTGGGGCCATATTTAAGAAAAAGAATGCGGGCTGAGGATAGTAAGGTTGAACCAGAGCTAGATGAAGATGAGAATTCACATTTTTCACGAATCGAAAAGCAGGACCCTACTTCGCTGAGTGTTGAGGACCTTTGTCGTGATATCTCGCGTAGCAGATATCTTCTTAGGCCTTCATATCAAAGAAACGAGGTAATTAACCGAACGAAATCGAGTGGTATAATCGAAAGCATACTTCTTGGTATTAAACTGCCTCCTTTATACGCATACAGAAGAGCTGACGGTATATGTGAAATTATTGACGGTCAACAACGCATCTTATCAATACTTGGTTTTCTGGGTCGTCCTTTTCTCAATGAACGCGACGAACAGATATATTCAGAAAAAAATAATTTCAGTCTTAGCAAATTAAGAATTTTGGATGACTTTAATGGTAAGACATTTCAAGACTTACCATCAACACTACAAAACAGGATATGGGATTACAATCTTTCTGTAATTACAATAGATGAAAAATTCAATAATGGATTTAATCCTGTTGACTTATTTATTCGTCTTAACAGCAGACCATACCCAATCAAAGAAAACACTTTTGAAATGTGGAATTCTTATGTCGACAAGGATATTGTAGATTCAATAAAACAAGTCACGAATCGACATTGCGCATGGTTTTACATGACTCGTGACAATACACGAATGAGAAATGAAGAATTAATTTCAATACTCACCTACCTTGCCCACACTCAAACTCCAAAATCATCTGCACAGGCACCAATTGAGGCAATAGTCGATGTTTATCTGCGAGGCTCTGGCATAGGCGTCCGCGTGAAAAACAAAGCTGCGGTTAGCCGTATGATGGATATGGGTACAATATCTGAAAATGTTAGAGAAGAGGTCAAGGAGGCAACAAAAAGAATCGATAGTTTCATAAAGAAAGTGCGAACTATTTTGATTGATTCAGATGCTGAAGATGACAATGTATTTTTAGATGGCAAGCTTTCGGGGCTATTTAATACGTCTGAAAAAAGATGGTATGTCAGGCGTTATCATGATTTCTATGCTCTCTGGTATTTACTGCATGATTTGCCACTCGAAGTTGCTATACGTAGAAGAGATGAACTCCGAGAAGATTTGAATCTACTATTGCGTTCAATGAAGAAGAGAGAGTTGGAGGAAGACGCGCAAATTGAACCATTTATCTCAAATACATCTATATTTAAAGACAAGTACGCTGTCGCAGAGAGAAAGATTCGCCTTACTCGAAAACAAAGAAACGACCTGATTAAAAAGCAAGGCAACATTTGCCCTTTATGCAATGCTCCCATTTTCATAATTGATGATGTTGAAGTCGATCATATTGTTCCGATAGCAGTGCAGGGACAAGATGAGAATACAAATCTGCAAGTGGTACATACTCGTTGCAATAGAAAAAAAGGTGTCAGGTTACAGACTGAGTTAGATATTCTGCAATGATCGCATAACACTCGGGTGCTGTCGCCAAACGGCAGGCCCTCAAGTCGACGGCATAACAAAATGAAAAAGAATCCAAAAAAATATCATGCCGGAGGCTGTATGAGCAAAAAACTCCTGATACTTGGAGCTGGTGCGGACAGAACAACAGGGATTGAATTCCCTATGGCAAATACGCTGTTACCAGCCATTACTCAATATCTTGAAGGTGATGGAAAAGCTGTAGATGCGGCTTTACGTGATGCCTTGCCGGGTTTGCGATTTAAGTTTATTCGCCTTATCAACCATGCAATTGATAATCTGACGAATCGGGAGATTGGCGAGCTGAAGTCTGTGATGAGCCGTGTGCAGATTGTGGTAGACAGCATCAGCGATGATGAAAGTATTGTAAAAAAACAAGGCATGTTGATTATCCGGCTTTTTAACAAGCTGGTTGGCGTTGCAACAGAAAGTCAGATCGACGATATAACTTTCAATTTGATAAAAGATGTTTTTCCAGAAAATGCCAATGAAATAGACAGTCATGATTCCATAGTCGATATCCACAAACTGCCGCTTTCAGAGACTTTTAAAAGTATTTTCAAGACAACCCTGAAACAGAGTCTGACTACAAACAGTAACGAGGTCGCCAATGCGTTAGGCATGGATATGTTGGACGTGGAAAAGTTGTTGATCGATAAATTCCTTGGTTTTTATAACAATAAAAGCAGTGAGATAAAAAATTATATCTACATTTCCTGGTGCCTATGGGCATTTCTGGTTCATCGGCAAAACAAAGTCCTGGAAGCCTACAACACCAGCTCACTTCCATTCTACGGAAATATCCCTGTCGGCATTAAGGCCATAACTCTTAACTACACCTCATTTCTGGAAAAAACGTTGGGACGTGATAATTGCGTATATTTTCATGGCGGCCTCGCTGAGTACGTAAGCATGGACACACGCAACCTGATTCCAATTGAAAATATAGAAGGTTGTGACCCTGCTCAACTAATTAGTAGTGAGATATCTTCAAACATCGATGTATCAGACGATAACACCGAAAACCAAAAGCATGTGATTCCGGCACTTGTGCCGCCTCTTCGTTTAAAGCCCATCCTTTCACACAAATATATCGACCTTTGGCACAGAGCATCTGAATGGGTTCAAAATGCTGACAAGGTTGTTGTCGTTGGATATTCCTTTAATGCTGCGGACGAGCACTTTAACGATATAATGCGGGTAAACAATGGTAAAAAGTTTGATATTGTTGGACCAGCCGTGCATGATTCTGCGTTTATTGTGAGAATTGAGAAGGTTTTACATGTGCCATCAGGAAATTGGACTAATTGTAATATCCAAAACCTGCCTGCCAAAAAAGCCGGGAATGTCCGGCTCATAAAAGCGAATGCTGACGAAGTGAATTTGGAAAATCTGTTTGCAGACTAACGTTTCAATACCTTGAACGGAGATTATCGACATGCAAAACCAGCCCGTAACCGAAGAACTCCTCAAAGAGATGACGGCAAAAATTGTCCGTGAGGTCAACCCCCGAAAAATCATCCTGTTCGGCTCACATGCACGGGGCACGGCGCGTGCCGATTCCGACCTTGATTTTCTGATTGTCGAAGATGGGCCATTCAACGCCCAGCGCAGCCGCCGCGCCGAGATGGCGCGTCTCTGGATGCTCTTTCCCGATGTGCGGATACCCATTGATTTTCTGGTGTACTCAGCCGAGGAAGTATCAAAATTGGCAACTTCCCAAAATCATGTAATTCATCATGCCATGAGTGACGGGAGGGTTCTGTATGAATGTTGACAGTGAAGCCACTATGCTGCTGACCATGGCGGGAAAAGATATTGATCTGCTTCGTTATATTATCTCGTCAGACATAGTTGCCGACGAGATATTTGGTTTTCACGCTCAGCAAGCCGCTGAAAAATCGTTGAAAGCGTGGATTATCGGCGCAGGCGGAATTATTGACCGGACTCATGACGTACGCCGCCTGCTCATTATGCTTCAGGATTTGGGATTTGATGTGGCCTGTTATCGCGAGCTGATTCCTTTGAACAGCTTTGCGGTTCAGTTTCGTTATGAGGCAATGGAAGAGGAAGACGTCCCGCTCAATCGTGCTGAGACACTCAGCAAGGTCGAATGTCTGCATGAACACGTCAAAGCATTACTGGAGAAAGCGCCATAAACAGATTTTAAACGATATTTTTAATACCACGTTGTTGTACTTCAAATAGTTACTCTCAATTCCGGCATGCCGGAATTGGTGAATAAACCATGGGCATAGCCCCTGCTTTGAAGTAAAAGTGTTTCCTTCCCGCCGCATTTTTACAATCCCACAAGACAAAAATAGTTCAGCTTCAAGATAGTAATGCCGGTAGCTAGACCAATTGCAAATATTTCACGTGGGCCGCCGCTGCTGATGGCCGGGTCACTGAAGCACCGGCTTCCATTACCGATCTCGGTGGTTGCTACTGCATCAACAGCAGTTGCGGCAGTAACCTGGTCTGGGTCAACAGTGCCATCGTGCTCAAGGATAACGTCAAAACGGTCATCGTCTCGACACCTGATCCGGCCAAGCTTGGCCAACTCATGTCTGCAACTTTCAACATGAACAACATGAGTGGCGGCGGCTGCAATTCCGCTTCGGCATCGGTCGACGGGGTTATCAACGGTTTCGATACCTCAGTTCAAACCGGCATCGTCTGTCCGGCCAAAGGTGCTCAAGGTGTTTCGTTCGATTGGAGCTATTTCTTCGACTTCAAGGAGGACTCCTACACGGAAGGCGTTGAGGATAAGTGTGCCACCCTGGCCAACGATCCGGACTGCCGTCTGAAGGAAGAGGATATCGATGGAGTCGTGACGTATCAGAATTTCAACCCGACCGGATTCACCGCCCTTCCTTCCTGTAAAAATTTCACCGGTCAGGTGGGCACCAACAAGATCTGCCGTGACTGGTGGCACAAAAAGCGTACCTACGTCTGCGGCAGCCAGCAATACGACTTTTCTGATGTGGCGACCCGTTTCGGAAAGGTGGTCTCCTCTGCCAGCGATAACACGTCGAACCTTTCATTTCAGGACCCGCGTCTCGGCCCTACGGGGTGGAACATTGCCAACGGCAGCATCAACCTGCCGCAACGTGACCCGGCATCGGAATGCGAGGTAGCCTGCAAAACCCGCATTGCCAAGATCGATAGCCAGGTGACCACAACCGGCACGGTCAACGACATGCGGGTGCCAGCCCAGTCCTATGACATTTTCTACAAGACCTGCATCAACAACAGCTGCCCTGTCGACCCGGGCGAAGAAATCGTCATCAATTGCCAGTGCATCAATGAGTTTGCCGAGGCTGCCACTGTCATCCAGACACTCAGACTGGCAGGCAAAGACAATATCTGTTCCAGCGGCCAGAAACAGCCGATGCAGTCGAGGTAAGACCAGATGCTATTCCGTATCGCTTATTCAATTATCTATGCCGTTCTCCTGCTTTCCCTCTCCGGGATAACAAGCACGGCTCAAGCTGTTGTCAGTTGCCAGGACACCATCACGACGGGCACCACCTATCGTTACAGTGATGCTCTGATGTTCTTTACCGAATTCAACGGCAAGACCTACGCCATCGCCAAATCAGCGGTCAGCGGCAGTCAGTCGCTTCCCGACATCTATTTCGACTTTTCGGCGAATATCAGCCGTGAATATCTGATGACCGGCACTGATACAGCCTCGCTCAAGAAGATGCTCTCACTGGGACAGTTCGGAGCGGCCAAACCGGTCAGCGTGGACAGCCAACAGACTCTGGATTTTCTGATCAAGCGCTATGGTGCCTATCTGGGGGCAGCAACCTCGGATAAGAGCACCTACATCGACGCCTGGAAAGAGTTCGGGGCTGCCGGATTCAATGCCATTGACGGTTCAGCTCTTTCTTTCACAAACTGGCCGGCAGCAGGCGCCTATAGCGGGCAGGACCCGCAGGCAGTCGTCATGGGGAGCAACGGAATCTGGGCCAGCGGTCTCGATGGAACAAGAAGCTCCCAGATTGTCGAGTTTACCGGCAAACTTGACTGTGCCCTGTCGTACATCGATCCTGGCACTATTACCCCGCCTCCGCCGCCACCTCCACCGCCGCCACCAGATCCCAATGCGATCAACAACATCATGTGCGGTCAGGATCTCAATAACAACGGGTATGCCGGAGATCCGGGAGAAACAGCGAACTGCATTCAGACGACTCAGGGGCAATTTTGTCCGGTCGGTTCTACGGAATGTGTCGAAACCTATACCGCACCGGTCTGTCCGGCTGGCTCTACTCTGGAGACGGCCCGTGACATGTGTCAGGCTACTGCCCAGAACATCTGCGGCAGTGGCTACACCTGGGATGCCGGCATCGACAAATGCATCAAGGCGGTGGTCTGTCCGGAGAACGGCACCTTCAATCCGGTTACTGACCGTTGTGAGAAACTGGTTCAAAACGATTGTCCAGTTGGCTACGCCTATGACGCAAATCCGGCCAGTCCGACCTATGACCGCTGCGTGAAGTCGGCAACGTGCAGTGACGGTGGAGCGTTCATCGCCGCCAAAGATCGGTGCGAAAAAGCCTGGATGCCGGTTTGCGATACTGCCAATGGCTATGCCTACAACAGTGTGACTGGCAAGTGCGAACGGTCGCCGATCTGTACCTATGGCAGCTACAACGCCTCGTACAATCTCTGCGTCCAACCCTTTGTGCCATCATGCCCGAGCGGCTACAGCTACAACAGCTCCCGGGGGCGTTGCGAAAAAGCACCCGAATGCCCGGCAGGCACTACCTACAACGTGGTCACGAACAAGTGTGATGCAATCACCAACGCCAGTTCCCAACAGGTGCTCGCCTGCAGTCCGAAGTCATTTCTCTGTGCGTCGTATGCCGACCCCTGCTGCAATGTAAGTATCTCCTGCCCAAACGGCCCCCAGGGGCAGGTGAATGTAGCTGCTAATTATTGTTGTCTCGGCTCTGATGCCATTACGATTCAGTCTCCCCTCAACCTCTTGACCAGAACCGAGCTGACCAGTACCGGCTTTGCCCTGTCGGCGTTGCAATGCGATAGCGTCGGCAACTGCAGCTATTATTTCATGGACCGTTATTGTGCCGATGGGTCACCGGCCAGTGCCTGGATGTTGTCCGGCTCATTCACGATGTCCTCAACCCAGATGGTCTGTCCTGCCGGTCAGGCTCTCATCAACAGTACTCAGTGTCTTTCCGCCACCAACCCGACCTGTTCAGGCGGCAACTTTGATCCGAATATGGATGTCTGCTGGGCTACCTATACGCCCACCTGTACCCAGGGAACCTATGACAGTGCCAGCGGGCTATGCATCCTTGCACCTTCATGTCCGAACGGCACCCTGAATACCGCAACCGATCTCTGTGAAGCAACCATCACCAGGGACTGCGGCACCTACTCCTTTGATGCTGCCGCCAATCTCTGTTTCTCGTCGCCGGTATGTGCCAATGGCGCGTATGACGCGGCACTCAACGTCTGCCAGGCCACGCTGACCCGCAATTGCGGCACCTACAGCTGGAGCCAGCCTGACTTCAAGTGTCTCCAGCCGGTTACCTGCCCCAAGGACCCTGCCTTTTCTCAGGCGGCTACCACTTCGTTTTCCACCACGCTCGATAAATGTGTTTCCGATGTCCAGCACGACTGCCCGGCAGGAACTACCTACACGCCGCTACCAATCGGCAAGTGCGAGGCGGTTCCGATCTGTAGTGCCGCCGGCATCTACAATCCGCAGAAGGACAGCTGCTTTGAGGGGTTCAATACCTGTCCGCTCGGGACTCAGTACGCTTGCATGGAATACCAGGGCAAGATGCAGTGTTCCCCGAACCCCTGTTTCAATCCCGGAGCGCCCGGATCTGAGGTGACGACCACCCTTGACGAGTCAATGCTTCAGGATGACGGGCCGAAAGATGCAAACGGCAACTGTCTCGGCCAGATCTACATTTTCAACGGCAAGGCGTCGCGTTGCCGTCCCCCTGGTTTGACGGTCGGGTACCTCAACAACTGCTGCGAGAGCGACAAGGTGGCTTCGGAGGATACTGGCAGTAGTGTATCTGCAGCGGTTCAGGGCATTCAGATGGCCTATGAAATCGGTCAGGTTGCCTATTACGGCAACGCACTGGTGACCGGCGCAGCACAGATTTCGGCGATATCTACCACCGCTACCGGTGCAGTCACCTCCATGACAGTTGTTTCCGCTGCCGGAACGACGACAACCCTTTCGGGAGCGGCGGCAACGGGAGCCTACGCAACAATGGCCAGTGGTGCTACAGGAGCATCGGCCATAGGTGCCGGACTTCAGGCCTATGCCGCTGCCCTGTTCAACCCGGCCACCATCATCATCGCGGTGGTCGTCCTGGTAGTGATGAAGGTGCTGATGGGGAGCGGATGCGATCAGGGTGACATTCAGACCGGGATGCAGAATGCCGCCAAGGATTGTCATTACGTGGGGGACTATTGTTACAAAAAATGGCCGCTGGTGGGATGTGTACAGAAGGCTAAAAGCTTCTGCTGCTTCAACTCGAAAATGGCGAGGATCATACATGAACAAGGGAGACCGCAACTGCAATCGTTTCAGCCGGACGGCGCTTGGGGTGATCCCAAAGCACCAAACTGTCGCGGCTTTACACCAGATGAATTCCAGGCGTTGGACTTTTCGAGGATCGATCTTTCAGAATATTTCGAAGACGTACAGAAGGATCTTGCTACCAAGATTGATGGCTCACAGCAGACCATCATGCAAAACATCCAGAACAAGTACCAGGCGACACCGAAATGATCAGGCGCACAGGATTGGCACTGATAGCTCTGGTTCTTGGTGTTTCGCCGGGGCACGCCAAGGTGATTGGCACTTTCGGAACCACGTACCAAATCTCGGAACGGGATGCCCTGACAGAGATCGAGGAACGTGCCCGGCACGTGGACTGGAACAAGGTGCTGGACAAACGCAAGGTCGAGAACTACCAGGGGCCGCCGGACAAATCGAGCCTGCCGAGAGCGAAGCGGAACCGGAGCTTCCCGGTTGATATGACCTATACCACTGAGATCGATGTGCCTGATGGCAAGGGGGGCATTCTCTACCCCAAGGGGTACACCTTCAACCCGCTCGACTACGTGACCTATCCGAAAACGCTGGTGGTCATCGACGGCACCGACCCGATTCAGGTGAAATGGTTTGCGGCATCAGAGTATGACAAGCGACTCGATGTGACGCTTCTTCTCACCGACGGGAGCTTCGGGGCCGTGTCGAAGCGGATCAGCCGTCCGCTGTTCTACGCCGACCGTAAGATAGTCGAACGACTCAAGCTGAAGGCTGTGCCGTCGGTTATCAAGCAAGAAGGCCGATTGATGGGGGTGCGGGAGATTTATCTGCCTGTGACACCCACCACTCGTAAGAAAGGAATGCAACAATGACAAATTCTATTTGCTGTACCAACAGCAAGAACATGTTCGAAGACAAAAAACTGGATGACGGAACTGAATCTGGCGCTGGAAACGCAGTACTGAGAAATCTGACTGAATCAGCAGATATGGGTACCAGCACGCCGATCATTTTCTCCCGGAAAATAGCAGACAGATTTCATTCAGACAGAGTCCTTATGGATCATGTCCTGTTAAGCCAGGAACGCTTTTGTAATGGCGATTGGGGCGATGTTTCAAACGAGCAGTTTGGAATCAATAGTGCGCTCAAGTCAGGCAAAGGTATCGCTGGTCGGTATCCGTATGGAAGCAAGGAACCTGCAATTATCATAACGGATTTTGGCTCAGAATTCACGGTGCGGTATGAGGATGAACTTGAAGTGTAATATCACAATCATGTTAGCAGCACTCTTTCTGATAGTGCCATTTGCTCATGGGGCTGGTGGAGCCTGCAAAGGCAAGGTGCTCAACCCGGTGACCGACATCTGCTGGCAATGCATGTTCCCGGTGAAAATGGGCAGTGTCTCTTACGGCAACGGTGCCGAACCGGCTCCCGGCAACGTCACGTCACCGGTTTGTGCCTGTCCCGACAGTAAGGGGATACTGATCCTCGGGGTCTCCACTGCATTCTGGGAACATGCCCGCCTGATTGAAACGGTCAAAGACCCGTTCTGCTTCCCGGTCATGGGCACCGGCATGACCAATCCGAAACCGGGCTTCTCCTCCGGAGAAATCAGAAGCAAGGAGTATGGAGATTCGGACTTCGCCTTCC
>JANXYR010000042.1 GCA_025355965.1 Geobacteraceae bacterium | reverse complement strand
ATCTACAAAGAGAAAATCGAGCCGAACAAGGACAGCATCTACAAGTATCTGCAGTTTGATGAGATGGCAGAATATAAGTAAGCCATTAAGATGAAGAGCTTGAGGCCGAAAAGCTGAAGGCGTAAAGTGAGAAACCCCCGCCTGGCTTGCCTGAGCGGGGGTTTCTGTTTCCAGTTGCTTCTTGTATTTAATGGTGCCATCATGTATCTGCATCAGTCAATGAACGAGGAGGAATGTTATGAAAACGATAATTATGTTGTTCGCCGCAAGTATCATTTTTTCAAGTATGAACGTTTTCGCCGAGGGTCAGTCGGTTAATATGGCGACTGTCACAAATGTCCGTGAGGTTTTTAGAACCATAATCATCCGTGAGCCAATCAGTTCCAGAGAGGAAATTTGTGAGGATGACAAAGGGGTCGGTGGTGCTATTCTGGGAGGTGTCGCCGGGGGATTTATTGGGAACCAGTTTGGTAGGGGGTCAGGTAATGCTGCAATGACCGCTCTCGGGGCTGTTGCAGGCGCTATAACCGGTCAGAATATGACACGTGGCACAAAATGCTACCCGAGGGACCGGATCAGTTATGTTGAGCGGGAAAAAGATGTGATTGATGGGTATATTGTCACTGTTGAAAACGGTGATGAGTTCCGTACAAAAACCCGCTATCATGTTGGCGACCGGGTAAGAATCCGCTCTACCATCGAATAGCTAACACATTACTTAGTGCGCGATTCCCCCCAGTTCGGGCTTGCCCGGGTGGGGGTTTCGTTTTTTGGAGGGAATTAAATTGCATTGGATAAACGATTTACTGCAGTTTAACTACTACCCTGCCCCTTATATTACCCTGTAGTATGGCCCGAATCTTCTCCTCTAACCCCTCCAACGTTACGTCCGTTACCAGTTTTTCCAACTGAGCTGGCTTCCAATCTCCTGCAAGCCGTCCCCAGACCATTAGACGGGTGTCGGCAGGACACTGAACAGAATCGATTCCAATGAGACTGACCCCACGCAGAATGAATGGGTAAACGTTTAAGGGAAGATTTGTGGAGTCTACCAAACCACAGCAGGTGATAGTGCCACCATAGCGTGTCGACTTGATGGCTGCCGTTAGGGTTTCACCACCGACCACATCTACGACCCCTGCCCAGCGCTCTTTTAATAGTGGCCGCTCCGCTCCTGCCGTAACCTGTTCTCGCGTGATGATTTCCGCCGCTCCCAAATTAAGAAGAAAGGCTGCGTCGGCACTTTTCCCGGTGGCGGCTACGACGCGATATCCTGCCCTGCCAAGAATAGCGACGGCAATGCTTCCGACCCCGCCAGTTGCTCCGGTTACAAGGATGTCGCCGTCTCCGGGTGTTACCCCGGCCTGCTCCAGTTTCAGTACCGAAAGGGCAGCCGTAAATCCAGCTGTTCCAAGCGCCATACTTTCGTGCAGCGTCAGTCCTGCCGGTAGCCGCACCACCCAGTCAGAAGGTATGCGAATATACTGACCGAAGCCACCATCTGTCTCCATACCCAGGTCGTAACCTGTTACGATGACTTGATCGCCTGGAGAAAATTGGTCGCTTTCGCAAGAGACAATCACGCCAGCGGCATCTATTCCAGGTGTATGCGGAAAATTTCGGGTGACGCCGGGATGTCCTGTTGCAGAAAGGGCATCCTTATAGTTAAGTGAAGAGTAGTGGACCCTTATTATCAGGTTTCCTGGGGGCAGATCGTTGATGGAACGATCCTGGATTTTTCTCGTGAACTGCTGGTCAATATCCTTCTCTACCACAAGTGCCTTGAATTGTGTTGCTATAGAAACCATGCAGAACCTCACTTATTCATCTAAAATCCCACGCTATTTTGGCATTATAATGCACTAAATTGATTCATAACAAAACGAAAAATGGCTTGCAAAGTAATCTGCAAACCCTCTGATAAATCCATGGTGGCGGAGGCCGCCAGTTGTTAGTATATTGTTCTTTCTCTAAATTTTATGAATAATTCCCCAGTTCTGTCGGGGGGGGCTCAAAGGATTAAGAGCCCATGAAATGGGTGGGGGGCTGTAGAGACAAGGGGGTAAGAAGACGCAGAAAGCAAACCATCCAAACGATTTTTTCAGAGTATCATGGTTAGCTCGTATTGCAATTTCATGTTATTGCAAAATGCTATTGCGTCTAAGAGATTTATAAACATGGGCTTGCTTCCGTCAGGCATATTTACTTGAAACTGCCAGTTTGCTGAGTGGTGGATGGTTGCCATCGTTGTTCACCTCCTTCTTGATATCTGCTTTGCTGCAAGATTGTTGTAATAAACAAATGCAATAACAGGGCCAATTTTTAACTAGCTGATATTGTAGGATATATTTAAGGGAATGTTGTAATGTGTAAACTATGTCGACAAGGTGAGTCCGTGCGTTGGTGTGGTAGCCTGGGTAGTGCTACGCCAGGATGATCGCAGGAGTGGATGTCACAAATGGCGGTTTTTTGTGGGTGCAGGAATGTTAAGGGAGAAATTATGGCATAGATAAAGTGCTGGAATGTGTAAAGGCCCAGATGGAGAAGATGGAAAACTATTGAGCTCTATTTGTGAGAAACCTAACACCCATGTTAGTTGAGTCCATCCTGATTACCCTACAGGAATGTTTTACAGGGCATGAGTCGGGATTGTTGCATAACATCAAGTCACATACGTCACCAACTTGTAATCTACTATGAACACCATCACTCATAATAACCAATGCACCACCTAATGAGATATCCCCTAGCATTGCGTCATAGGTGCTACCATCAATATCCATTAGGATACACTGCGAATCACACTTGATTCTTATATATTGTCTGTTGCTTCCCATCTGGATTTACCCCCCTTTATAAGAAAACAAAATCAACTTTTCAAACAGTATCATATTTTTTACCACTTATATAACTAAAATAATTTCGGAATCTTACCATTAACATACTGATATGACGAAAATATTGAAAAAGAATGGCCGACGTAGGGGTCAGACTACAGGGGAAAATGTGGTAGATGCTGATTGTCCATTTTAGAGGGTCAGTAGGAGGAACTTTTGGGATGCCACTTGTTACAGATATGGAGGGGAGAGAGTGTCGTTGGCTCTAACTTTTAATATCAGTGGAAGTTTCTGGTTTTCCCATTAAGTCTTCCATCTTTGCTAGCATTTCTGTGGGAGTCTGGTAGATGACGTTGTTTCTACTATCGAGAAACTTAGTCCGTACAGCACCATACTGATTATAAGTTTCAACAACATGACTAATTGCACGTTCTGGTTTCTTCTGGTTTTCAACGGCAGATGGAGATTGTTTATTGTCAGATGAAACTTTATTAGGGTCATTTGTTTCTACAGAATCTAATTTAGCTGGTTTATTTGGTGATTGATCATTTGTTATGGCAACCGCTTTTACTTGCTGGTCAGATTGAACAGCCGTAGAGGCAGACCTTGAAGCTTGAGCAATTGATTCAGTTGTGATTGGATTAATTTGCATAGCTATCCACTTTCTTCAAGCCGTTAGGCTATTGCTCTAAACGTTTCGGAAGTTTTCTCAGCTCCGCTTTCTTTGACTTCCTGAGCTTTGGTATCACCATCACTTACTGTTTTCTGTAATGCTTGAGGTGAAATAGTTACAGTGTCTGTCTTGGCAGCTTGAACGGTTATTTTAGTATCTTGGCTGGCTTGTGGTACTGTTGTGGCTTGCTCTGTTTTGACCTGCGGATTTAGGCTTACAGGATTAGCACTTACGCTGTTGGGTGATAATTGAGCAATTGACATGATAACACCTCCAGATGAAACTTTACCTTATACAACACTCATCGGAATTATTATGAAAAAGTTAAATCATATTTTTTGTCAGCGGTGTCCGGTCAGAAAATTGCATTAGCCGGACACCGCTGCAATAGACTGAAATTAGTCGGGGAAAAATACGGTATAAAAATATGGGAAGTGACCCCGTAATTTTCCAGCTTACTACATAAATTATGAACTCGTTCTTTGTAAAACAAAAAGGGCTCAAGGTGAAAACCTGTGAGCCCTTTATTTATACTTGGTAGCGGAGGCCGGACTCGAACCGGCATGAGGTTGCCCTCGGCAGATTTTGAGTCTGCTGTGTCTACCATTTCACCACTCCGCCAGAGCTGTAAGTTATAATTCAGACAAAGTCATACGTCAAGAATTATTGCCGTTGAAAAACGAGATGAGCTGGTTAAATACAACAAAATAGCCTACACTGCTCATATGTAGGCTATTTTTTATTAAGAAGTACAATATAGAAAGTGTATTTACCCACCCAGATATTTAGTCAATTCGTCAGCCAGTGTGGTTGGATACAGAAAACGAGCCGGTATTTTATCCTCTCCCAGAAAATCCTTTGACCACGCTTGCCTCCTTGTCCATGACATCAATTTTTCCCAGCCGTGCCAGGTTGAAAAATCAACGTCGTGAATGTTAGTGATCTGTTCCAGGAAAGTCTGCTCGTAACCAGCCATGAAAACTCCTTTACGTTTAAACATTCATTGCAGGTTAAATATGAGGTTCCATAATCTAACATATTACTGCAAAATTCAACAAAATATTCTCATTTAGCTGTTGTTTCTGCCATAGAACGTTAGAGCTGCTATTGATAAATATACTGCAGTCTGCACTTCTGTACGTTGCAATTGGTGTAGGTGTGTACTATCATGAGCACGGTTAAAAACTGCTGGAGGAAAAAACTTATGGCACAGTCCAGGCCATTCAAGATCTCACTGGTTCAAAAATTGATATTAAGTTTTGCGCTTTCCGGGGTATGCCTGATAGCGGCTCTGGTATATTCCATCTCAGGGCTGGGAGCTATGCATAAGATGGAGCAGGAGATAGCTAGCAAAGATCTCAAGGCCGCGACCATAATTATCAGGCTGCGTGAGTTGATTGTGGCACAAGAACGCTTGACCGGGCGTTTCTCGATCCTGAAACAGCCTGAATACAGCCTTATCCATGATCGGAATTCTGATGAGTTTCGTCGCGAGTTGATCAAACTCAGTGAAATAAATAAAGGCTCATCTATTGCCGCTCTGGAGGCTTCTTATGCCAGCTATGTTGTGCTGTCTGGACGGCTCTTTAGCGGAAAAACACCTGATGCGTCCGGCATGAAAAAAATAATTGATAACGTTACGAGGCTTATCGACATGATAAGCGAAGATCAACGGTTGGATCTGTCACGAAAGCTGGCCCAGTCTGATGTTTATGAAGAAAAGACGGTTACATGGTCTCTAGGCATTGCCTTTACCGGTATTGCACTTTCCTTTATAATCGCTGCCTGGATGGTGTATTCTTTTGCAAGTTCTATCGGCAAGTTGCAGCATGCTACTCATCGGATTGCCGCCGGTGATTTTGAACATGATCCGGGCATAGAACCTGGTGATGAAATCGGGGCTCTTTCTGAAGATTTTCGGCAGATGGCTTTGAGGCTCAAAGATCTTGAACAGATCAGTCTTGATGCCAGTCCTCTGACCAGATTGCCGGGCAATATCGCCATCGAGCGGGTCATAAACCGTCGCCTCCGCGATCAGGCCACTTTTGCGATGTGTTACCTGGATTTGGATAATTTCAAGTCATACAACGACCGTTACGGATACATCAAGGCCAGTGAAGTTCTTAAAGATGTAGGAGAGGTGATTTACAATGCAGTTAATGGGTTGGGAGATCCGGATGCTTTCGTCGGTCACATCGGAGGGGATGACTTTGTTATCATCATCAGCGCAGACAAGGCAGAGGCGGCTTGCAAGTTTGTAATCAAGGGAATTGATACATTGATTCCGGTACACTATTCGGACAAAGATCGATGTGCCGGGGCTATAGAGGGGGTAGACCGTTACGGAGTACCGCGTATATTTCCACTGATTTCGATCTCTATCGCTGCGCTGGTATGCAGGCCGGGTGATTATGCGCAGGCTGCCGAAATTGCCACTGCAGCCGCCAGCATCAAGGACCAAGTCAAGGTGTCGGCCGGAAGCAACTATGTGATTGTAGGGAAAGGGGATAATCTGTGAGGTTTGGTCGGCTTGTGATATTGCTGATGGTGCTACTACCCGTCCTGCTGCTGACTAGCGGGTGTGTGCCATTCGTAACGTTGAACGGTTCTATAACTAGGGCCGAGGAACGTAACTTTGCAGGGGCTTTGCAATACCTGCGGTCAGGTAACGAGGCCGCTGCGCGTGATCTTTTTGAACGCACCGTCGACGCACCGCCACTGATAGGAGTAACAGATGAAGCGCTGTTTCGTCTTGCTCTTTTGAATCTACGCGATGATGGGGGAAAAGGTGAATCACGTGCAAGAACATTGCTTAGCAGGCTTATTCGTGAATTTCCTGCCAGTATCTGGGCCAGGCAGGCATCGCCGCTTGCTGATCACTTGCAGGAAGTTTTAACGTTGCGAGCAGGGCAGCGTGAACTTAAAAATTTACGCAATCAGAACTTGTCGCTAAGTCACGACAACAAAGAGTTGCGCCAGAGTATCGAACGCTTGAAACAGCTGGACATGGAACTGGAACAGAAAATTAGAAGATAAACCTATTTCTTCTTTTCTCCCAGTTGATATTCAGCCAGAAATGTTCCCTTATAATCCATGAATTTTCCGTCACCGATGGCCTGACGAATCTCTGCCATCATTGCCAGATAAAAATGGACATTGTGGATAGCCGAAAGAACTGCCGAGAGGACTTCATTAGATACAAAGAGATGATGGAGGTAGGCCCTGCTGAAATTCTGACAGGTATAACAACTGCAACTCGGGTCTATTGGGAAAAAATCTCGCTTATAGTTTTTATTGGTCAGACGGATTCTGCCGCGGCGGGTAAAAAGAGTGGCGCTTCTGGCATAGCGGGTCGGAATGACGCAGTCAAACATATCGATGCCGCGCTCTACACTTTCAAGAATGTCCTCAGGCAGACCAACCCCCATCAGGTAGCGTGGTTTATCTTCCGGTAAGTGTGGGGTGGTAAACCCTACTATTTTTTTCAAGAGTTCCAGCCCTTCACCGACGCTCACTCCTCCGATGGCATAGCCAGGTAGGTCAAGTTTGCGCATTTCTTTTGCACACATTTCCCGCAGATCTTCGTAAACACTCCCTTGAACAATGCCGAACAGGGCCTGACCATTATCAGTCATGGCATTCTGACACTCTTTTAGCCATCTGATGGTTTTTTTTGTTGATTTTTCCGCATAGGATCGGTCGCATGGGTAGGGGATACATTCGTCAAAGGCCATGATGATGTCGGCGCCAAGGTCCTGTTGGATTCTGGTTGCAGTGGCAGGATCAAGGTATATTTCCGCACCGGTGATCTCATGTTTGAAGAAGACACCATCCTCGGTGATGCGCTTATTGGGGAGGGAAAATACCTGAAACCCACCAGAGTCGGTAAGAATTGGCTTATCCCATGCCATAAACTTGTGCAGGCCCCCAGCCTTTTTTACAAGGCCCTCTCCAGGTTGCAGATGCAGGTGATATGTATTTGAAAGGATAATCTGGGAGCCGGTCTCCCTTATTTGTGCTGGAGTAAGCGGTTTCATGGCACCGTGAGTTGCAACCGGCATAAAAATAGGTGTCTGAATATCGCCGCGCGCAGTACTGACTATCCCGAGGCGCGCTGAACAATGTGGATCTTTTTTAAGAAGCGAAAATTTCATGAAATCTCCAAAACTCCAAGCTTAATAAATGCCGGAGGATATATATAGACATCTTACTATCAGAGTGAGCTCCAAAATGCAATTTGTGATGTATTCATAGATGGCGGTTTAAAGGATTGTAAATATAATTTGTATACACAAAAGGGTTGCATTTTCTTATAACGATGTTTAGTATCAGCGCGGTTGAATCAATATTACCGGCATGAATGTGCGCCACCGATTTTGGTAAACGCATCCTACATAACACTCTCAAGGAGGTTTACGAATGAAAGTTGTCTCCAGATTTTGTTGGCGAGCTCCACCGATTCAATGTTTGGCCTCACTATAAGAATCCTGCCGCATCT
>JANXYR010000048.1 GCA_025355965.1 Geobacteraceae bacterium | reverse complement strand
CCTTTGGCCAATTCAGCCATAAACATGGTTGCCGATGACTCTGCATCGCTGTGAATCATCCGCAACCGCAGCACAGACAATTTCATTTCTGAGGCGAGCGCCATGAATTCAGGCAAGCGCGACGGAAGCTGGATGAAGCAGATTTTCCCAGCCGGTTTTACAAGATATTTGGCCGCAGCCAAAAAAGCAGACAATCCGGCAGTAGTTTCATGGCGAGCACTGTCGCGCCCGGCCCGGGGACTGACTTTACCACTTCCGGCTTTCCGGAACGGGGGATTGGATACAACCAGATCAAAGGTTGAAACAGGAAATTTCTTACGCAGATTCAAGACATCTTCAACCAGGACAGATACTCTTCCGGCAAGGTCATTGTGCTGAATATTCTGTTCGACAAGCGCTGCCATTTTCGGGTTGTTTTCTACCGCAGTCACCGAAGCAGAATGGTTAATCCGGGCCAGCACCAGAGAGATGATACCACATCCGGCTCCAAGGTCAATGATGCTTCCACCCGGCTTCACTTCTGAGCAGAAGCGGGCCAGAAGCAATGGATCCAGCGAATATCGATAGCCATGGCGTGGCTGAAACAGTTGCAGATCAAACTGTTTGAGTTCGTCCTGTGTCAAAACGTTTACCCCTTCGGCTCTGCTCAGGGCATGCCTTCACACTTCACCCTTTTACGTCGCAAAAACCACTCCCTCACCAACATCCCGGCAAAAAGCACAAAAGAAGCCAGTGTCAGATATTTGCCGATCTTGAATGGAAGCGGGTCAAAACGGAACTCGACCTTATGGGCTCCAGTGGTAAGATACACCCCGCGCAGAATATGATTGACCGGTACGATCTCGGCAGATTTTCCATCCACCGTGGCATTCCATCCCTTGTAGTATTTTTCACCAAGAACAAGGAGTGCATTGACCTTGGTAGCCGCTTCGACAACAATGTGTTCCCCTTCATACACAGGTATCGAAACGTTCTGTGCAGGAAGTGGCAACAGTGGACTGTTTGGATCAGCCAGAGTAATTGGTGGTTTAGTTTCAACCATAGCTATGGTATCCGGGGTGAACTGCGGGTTTTGCAGAATTGCCAGACGTTGTGTCGTATTGGTGACAATTGCTGCAGAGGGAACCAGCCACCCTTTCGGAAGAACCCGCCGGTTTTCGAGGACAACCAAAGCGCCGTCCGGAGTGGTAAAGGCCGGCACATATTTCTCTCCCATCTGCGCCTTCTGCTGTTGATAGTCGGCACTCGGCATGATCAGATACTTGACGTTGAGGATGTCTGTCATCTGACCGGCTGTGTTGAAGCTGTCAAGATACTGCTGCCAGCGCGTCTGCTGAACCGGATTGGAGGTAAACATTACCGGAATGCCTGCTGTAGCATACTGCATCGGGTCGCTGCCATCCATGGGAAGCGTTCGGTACTGCGGGGATTTTTTCGCCAACAGATATTCAAGCTGCGGTGATTTTACCCCTTTGCCCCTGAGCGGTTCATCCGTCAGAAACATGAATTTGCTGTTGATCCTCCCAACATCGAAGAAAAAGAGTAGCAGCAGGAGATATGGAAGTATCCTGACAGGCAGCCGTTTCCAGTGGTATGCCGCAAATACCGCAGCAAAGAGGGCCGCCAACCCGGCAGCAAGACCGGTCTCGAAAACCAGATTGTTCCAGCGCTGCAGCACCAGTTGTTCACCCGACTGCTCGTAACGGGTCGGCTGGGCCAGTATTTCAATGAAACTGTCAAGCCACTGTTCTTTGCCGATCAGTTCCGCTGCAAGAAGCAGAAGCAGCACAAGTGGAACAGCCAGAATGCCCACGATATAGCAGCGGAAGGCCAGAGTGCCACGCAGCGATTCATCACGCAGGATATCAAGCCCCCGTGCCGCCAGCACCCCCACTCCCAGCACCGGCATAAACATGATCATTTTCGGCACCCGGAAACGGTTGATGCCGGGGAAGTAATCAAACAGGAGATTGTAGAACGGCGTGTATTTGCCCATGGAGAACAGGAGGCCCACCACCACGGCAGCCAGTGCAATCCAGGTTATCGGGTCACGTCGAAAAATCAGCGGCAGCGGCAGCAGCAGCAAGGGGAGCAGTCCCATATAGCTGACCGTCTGGGTAAAGCGCATTCTGCCCCAGTAAAATGATGAAATACTGGTCGGATTTGGTCCCGCCTCCTGGCGGGAAAGCCCGAATAAACCGGGGATGACCAGTGCGGCTAACTCTTCGGGGGGCAGTGACCACGACATGGCCTCTTCCCGATCAAGCCCACCTTTCGGCTGGCTGGCGCTGCTACTGGCAGTTGTGTTGGCACCGCTTTCTGTGCCGCGATTGGTACCTTTAGACCAGTTGGCAAGAGGAGCCAGAGAGATAGCGACGGTGGAAAGAAAAAAGAACAGCAGCACCAGATTAAAACCGAGCAGCTGGAGTATGCCGCGCTTCCCTTCTGTCCGTTCGCTAAGATGAATAAATGTCAATCTGATAACCGCATACAGAGCCATGCCGAGGCAGGTGTAAAAAGCGATCTGCCAGTGGGTATGAAAAAATTGGTAGGCAAGCACAACAGCGGTCGTCAGGAAGAAGATTAGCCGGCGTGTCTGGAACCCTTTTTCAAAGAAATAGAAGGCCCACGGGGCAAAGGAGATGGTGGCGATCTTCATGACATGACCGGCATTGATAAGTGACGCATTTTCCGGGGCGATGGCAAAAATCAGACCGCCGAGCAACGCAGCAAAGCGGCTTGTACCAATGAGGCGGCAATAGCAGTAGGTACCGGCAGCGCCAATAAAAAAGTGTACGACTATGTACCAGGCAACACAGGCCGGGGCAGGAAAGATCCAAAAGATGAGGTTACGCAGGAAAAGAAACTGCCCCGATGCCCCACCTCCTTCCAACGTCAGACCACTATTGATAAACGGATTCCAGTCGGCAACCAGATGGATTTTAAACAGATCCAAGAACTTCATTGTGCCGACGTCCTTCACTCCCCAGTAAAACTCGGCAATGATGTCCGGGGCACGGATGATCTGGTGGGTAAAGAGGATCTTCGAGAAAAACAGGATCAGCCCCGCCAAGAGGGCGGCAATAATCAGCAGGTCTTTTTTTCGTTCAGTCATGAGAAATCTCCATGCTTAACTAATTAAATTTGTGGCAGGTTCAAATCCATCTAAATCAAATTCTATAGGTCTTTAGATAAAATCCAACCAACCGTTCTGCAAATTGTCGCCAGCTAAAGTTCTCCAGCAGATAGCGCCTGCCAGCGGTCCCCAGTCCCTGTCCCCGCACCCGGTCTTGCAGCAGTTCCACCGTCCGGTCAACCATCCCCTGCCGGTCGTCAGGGTCGCAGAGAATCTCGGAATGTTCAGGGTCAATATATTCAAGCGCCTGCCCAACTGCATCGGCAACCACCGGCACCCCTGCCCGAATTATCTCCGTCAGCTTGGCAGGGCACTTGGCCCGGTTAACCAGAGTATTATCCAGCGGATAGATGGCCACATCTGCAGCGGCCAGATAATCAGGAATTTCAACCGGTTCCACCCAGCCAGCCATGATCAGCGACTCGGCAAAGCCCATTTGTTCGGAGGCCGTCAGCAGTAGTTCTTCCTCCTCGTGCCTCCCCTTCCCCACCACCAGAAAACGGACGTCGGGTATCCGCTCATGAATACCGGCCAGCGCCCAGTGCAGCCGTTCCTGGGAAAACTCAAAAAAACGGGTATATAAAAGAACAGTTGGGGTTTCAGCTTCGATTGCCAGCTTCTGACGGATACGCAGGCAATTTCCAGGCGGAACATCTTCCACACAATTAGGCAGATAGAGAATCTTTTCCGCTGCCACACCCAGCCCGGCGGTCAGCCGTTGCAATTCACGACTGGCGACTGTCATCCCGGCAGCATGACGGGACAGCCACTGTTCTTGAAAAGCAAAGAGCCGTTTTTCAGCCGAGGAGTAAGAATGAAGGTCGTTCATGCCACCCTTCCCCTCCCAATCGTCACTATCGAAAAACAGTGGCGTCATGCGCAGACCGCAGCGTTGAAGCAGGATCATCAACATGGCTGCCAGGCCGCCATACCCCTTCGGCTTGAAGAGGTGGATCAGGTCCGGTTTTTCCGTCAAAGCAGCGCGGAACATCCGCCAGGCAAGGGGAAGCGCTGAAAGTGCCTTACCGGCATTGGGAAGCGCGACATTGACGAGCCTGACACCGCGCACCATCTCCGTTTTCCCTGAATCTTCCGGATTGGTGTAGGGAGGCGCCACGATCACCACCTCATGACCGAGCGCCTGGAGTTGCACGGCGAGCGGCAGCATTCTGGCAATCACAGTCCCCTTGGGGCGGATACCGAACGGCGCGAGAAAGACGATCCTCATTGTCTGCCCTCCAAGGACTCAAGCAGATCATGGATTCCGGTCGCCGGATAGATACGTGTTCCGCTCCGCAACTGCATCTCCTCTCCACCGTAGACAAGCCCGGTACCTAGCGGCAGGGAAGCGACGTTTCTGGCGAAGCTTCGTAGCCCCTTGAAGTAGTCCTCGGAGATCGTCGCCCCGGCCTTGATCTCGAGTGGGAAGACGTGTGGACCGATATTCACCAGAAGATCAACCTCATTTCCTTTTGCGTCGCGATAGAAGTGCAGATTATTGCGTTTCCCGCAGTTAAAGCGGTATTTGAGTGCCTCGATGACTACCAGATTCTCAAACAGATTTCCCCGCAGCGGGTCGCGGCTCACATGAAGTTCCTTCTCAAGCCCGAGCAGGTAGCTCGCCAGCCCCACATCGTAGAAATAGAGTTTCGGTGCCTTGATCTGTCTTTTGGAAAAGTTGCTGTGCCATGGCTGGAGGACGAAGATGACATAACTCGCTTCAAGTAGTGTAAGCCAGGAGCGCACAGTTGTGTGGGAAATACCGACGTCGTTGCCGAGGCTTTGAAGGTTAAGCACCTGCCCGATCCTCCCTGCGCACAGCTTTACGAACTTCTCGAACAGGTTGAGATCCTTGATCGCCAGAAGCTGTCTGATATCCCGCTCGACATAGGTTTCAAAGTAATCGCCGAGCGCCTGGGTGGGATCAAGTCCCTGATCGTGGATCCTGGGATAGAAACCGGTCAAAAGCAACCGATCAATAGATTGAATCGGGTAAGCACTATTCAGTTCGGGAATACTCAGGGGAAGAAGCTTCAAGAGGGCGGTACGGCCGGCCAGCGACTGGTTCACCGTATCAGTCACCTCGAACTGTTGGCTCCCGGTCAATACGTACTTGGCGGCAGCAGGCCGCTCGTCGACAATCGGCTGGATATAGGACAAAAGGTGCGGGGCGCGCTGGATTTCATCAAGGATGGCGCCGTCCGGAAACTGAGCCAGGAACCCGCGCGGGTCGTTTAGAGCAAACTGTCGTGTATCGGGGCTTTCCAGATTCACATAGCGCTTATCCGGGAAAGCCGCGCGACACAAGGTCGTCTTACCGCTTTGGCGCGGGCCGGTAATGGTGAGTACCGGGTATTGCGTGGAAAGGCTCTTAAACAGCGGTGTTATGGTTCGTTCTATCATAGAATTAGCACCTTAGTCCCGAATGGTGTAAATTGCAAGTTAAACTTGCAGATTGCACCACTTAGCCAAAAGGGAAGTCATGAGAAAAACTATTTTCATACCCCGCTCCCCAACAGCATAGTATGTCCATTAATAATATACATACTATGCTTAAGTACGAAATCACGACATCCCCAACAAATTACAAAACCAGTTCATTACCACTGATCAATACCATATGGAAGTGGTCTGTTTCTCTCGGTTACCCAGGATACAATGTCGGCTAAAGGCTTATCCCCCTGCAGATCACGGAGCAGCATATGATAGCCCTGCTCATAGAAAGCCCTGCGGGTTGCTGCCGGCATCTTGTCGAGCATCATGAATGTCGGTTCCATGGGTATCACCTGATCATGCCTACCATACTGGACCAGAGTGGGAAAGTGGAGCTTGCCTGCACGCGACAGCGCTTCATCCATAAGATTGGTCAACCCATACATGGAATCTATGCGGGTCGCCTTGATGAACAGCGGATCACGGCCCAGTGCCCGCCGCATCTCGATGTTGTCCGAAGGGATAACACGCAGCCCTTTTCCGGTCAACTTTAGCCATGGGACCGTATGCGAAGTGACGGCAAGCAGCCACCGTTGATACCATGGCATGGTATCTCTCCCCCAAACTGCCGGTGCCACCAGAATAACACCGTCGGCAGCGGGGGGATTGTTTCCGCTCATGGCAACAATTGTTACCGCGCCCCCCATGCTCTCACCCAGGACATAGAGCGGCACAGCAGGATGAAGTTTACGGACTTCCGTGACAAAACCGGCAAGGTCGGTTGTGTATGCCCCGACTCCGGCCCACAGCCCACGATCCGGCGCACTTCCGAACCCACGCTGGTCATAGGCGTAGCAGGCGATGCCATAGCGGTTCAGATAACTTCCGGGTGCGGTAAAAGCGTTGCTGTAATCGTTGAAACCATGCAGTGCCACGATAACCGCCGTAATCCGGCCATCCTTCGGCAGCCAGGAACGAACCGGGAGCACCGCCCCGTCACCGGCGACATACAGCCCATTTTCAAGTTTGGGCACCGCAACCAATTTTCCGGGATGGTTTACCCGTGGTGCGCACGAAGAGAGGATGAACAGAACAACTATTGGCAGGAATATTTTCAGAAGGGTATGTATTCGGGACATGGTCACAACCTAAGCATGTAATTTGCTACAAATGAACTAATTTTTTACAGCAGTTTTCCTCACGAATCCCCACCAGCTACTCCCTGAACAATCAACTGCAATACAAAACGAAGCGTGTGTCAGAAGTTAAAATAGATAAAGCCGGCGTTACTGTCCATATTAAAGAAGAGTATTCCCGCCGTCAGGCAAAAATATACCCCCCAGCGCAGCCACGCTGGCGCATCGAAAAAGTCCCTGCCGACTGCTGAGCGTTCCCTGACCAAATACACCAGCCAGATAACCAGCAGCGACGCGGCAGCGATCACCAGATCGCTCATTCCATGCGCGGTAAACATGGTACTAACGCCGGAAACTCCGTCAAACAGATGGGTCACTACGTACAGAGCATCGGATACGGAGGCCGCTCTGAAGAATATCCAGGCAAAACAAACCAGATGAAAGGTCACCAGAGTCTGCCAGACCTGCTGTATCCTCGATTTTTCCAGACCAAGTCTTTTGTAGATCTTCTTCTGGAATGGCTTGTAAAATACCGAGGCAGCCAGATATACTCCGTGCAGGGCTCCCCAGATGACGAAACACCAACTGGCGCCGTGCCATATCCCCGAGACCAGAAAGGTAACAAGCAGGGCCGTTGCAGTCCCTACGTTTCTCCAGTTGCGCAGCTGCATCTGGAGCGGCTTGAAGATATAGTCGAGTATCCAGCGGGAAAACGAAATGTGCCAGCGCCGCCAGAAATCGGCCATGGATCTGGCCAGGTATGGGGCGTTGAAGTTCTGAGTAAGCCGAATATTGAACATGCGGGCAGTGCCGAGCGCCATATCGGTGTAGCCAGAAAAGTCGAAATAAAGCTGGAACGCATAGAGATAGGTTGCAAATACGAGGGGAAATCCCGTATAGGCATGCACGTCGCCATAGACCGTGTTGACGTAGAGCGCAAGCCTGTCCGCTACGACCGCCTTTTTGAAGAGCCCCCACCCGAACTGCAGTAGCCCGGCGCGGAAGTTCTCCTGATTGAACTTGGCCCCGGAACGGAGTTGTGGCAAGAGATCCCCCGCCCTCTCGATCGGTCCTTGCAGCAGCTTCGGGAAAAACGCGAGATAAAGCGTGAAATAACCAAGATGACGCTCCGGCTTCTCGATCTCCAGATATATGTCGATGAGGTAGGAGACGGCTTGGAACACAAAATATGAGATACCAATGGATACCAGCGTCCTTACTTCCGGCACGGCAAGGTGCGGCGAAACAATCCCCAGAAAGGCGTTGAGGTTCCTCTCCAGAAAGGGGAAATATTTCATGGCGATGAGCACCAGGAGGTTAGCCGACACCCCTGCCCAGAAGATTGCCCCTTTCCCCCGCGTGCTGCCGCACCTCTCCAGCAGAATCCCGCAGACATAGCTGATGGCCGCCACGAAAAAAAGCGCTACCAGCAGGTAGAGATGCTTAAGGGTCAGGTAGAAATAGAAACTCGCTCCCAAGAGTACCAGCCAGCGCAATCTTGGCCCCGACAGGTAGAGACAGAGAAAAACGAGGGGAATGAAGAGCAGATATTCTATGGAGTTGAAATTCATCGGCGATGGTCACCAGACTTGATCATCCCGGAGCATGCATCAACGAGAAGAGATTTACCGTAAGCGGTGTAATGTGTATCGCTGGAAAAGTACAGCAGCGGCATGCCCACCTTGTTAAAGCGTGAATAAAGCGAATATGCGTCAAGGTTTTTCACCCCTCTGTCGGTTAGCTTCTTCGACAAGCGGGGAATAAAGCGGTCATAGCTGTCTCCACCGGTCACGAGGCTGTGGTAGACAGAGTACTTGTTCGGGATTACCAGATAAACTAGATCGAGGTTGTAACGCTTTTTAAGCGTTGCCGACAACCTGGCAATACTGTCAGCTGTAGAGTCGAGCATGGCATCGCTCTTCTTTAACCTGCTGAACTCAAGATCACGTTGATAAAAGAGCATCTCCGGGTTCTCGGAATACGCCCCTATCGACTTATCCACGATTTTCAGGTACTCGAAACGGAAATTCTTGAGCCATTTACCCAGAGGATATACAAAGATGTTGTGCTTGAAGAAATACTCTATATCGTTGTTCTTCAACACCTTGAAAGCGAATGCATCAAACTCGTTGCTGGTAGAAGCGCCCAGTTTGTTGTAGGTGCCACCCCGCTCCAGAACAGAGCGCTCCACACTCTCCAGAAGGAGAATCCTTTGTTTGCCACCGTGATAACCGATGCTTTCCAGATAGGAAAGCGGATAGCTCTGCGGTTCGAAGAATGCGGCGGTATGCATGTTATGGACCTTCAGCCCGGCCTTCCTGGCCAGCTCGTTGGCAAAGAGATCAGATCCCAGGGCGCTGTTGAAGAATGAATCGCCCAGTGTGATAACGTCGGCCTCCTCCAGTGACGCCGTTACCGAAGGCTTCTGCAGAGGGATCTCCTCCCTGAAACGATCAAGGTCGCACATACGGTACTGGTCGCCGGTTGTGTAACCCACCGGCTCATCGGCAACGAACATCCTGCCCAATGCCGGGAACTTGCCACCTATGACAATAAACAGGGCAAACAGCATGATTACGGCGTAGCTGATCTTAAGCGTGATACTCATGCAACCTTCCCAACGTAAACATGTTTTCTCATCAGCCGATCTTGTTCTCGATGGAGTTCAGGAGATCGCCAACATTCTTGAAGGTAAGGAGTTCCTTCTGGTTGAACCTGATCTTGAACGCCGTCTCCACCGCGACAATCAGGTTCACATGGGAGAGTGAATCCCATCCGGCCACATCATTGGCAGTCATCTCGGGAGCAATCTTCAGGTCATCGTCGTCAAAAACCTCGCAAAAGAGGGCATTCAGTCTTTCCAGCGTCGTCATATCGGTTAATCCTCCAAGGTTGAAATATCTCCGGCATCGATTCCCAGGTATCTCGCTTTCAGTACCCGGCGCATAATTTTCCCACTCCTGTTCTTCGGAACGGCATCAACAAAGACAATCTCCTGTGGAGTGGCTATTGAAGAGGCCCTGTTAGTAACGTGCAGGCGAATCTTCAGCTCCAGCTCCCGGGACGGTTCAAGTCCATGGTGCAAGGAGACAAAAGCAATCACCTTTTCGAACAACAGTTCGTCAGGCGCACCAATAACTCCGGACTCTGCCACCTCCCCAATCTCCAGCAGAGCACTCTCCACCTCAAACGGGCTGATCAGGTGCCCGGCGGTATTGATGACATCGTCGTTTCTCCCGACAAAGTAGAAATAGCCATCTGCGTCACGGTAGGCAGTATCTCCCGAATTGTAGTATCCCTCCTTGAACTTGGAGCAATACCCACTCTCGTTGTTCAGGTAAGTGACGAACATTGAGGGCCAACCCGCCTTGATGCAGAGGTTCCCCTGCTCGCCGTCGGGGAGCAGATTACCTGAATCAGAGATGATGGCCGCCTCGATACCATCGACCGGCTTTCCCATGGAACCTGGTCTGATCGGCAGCCCCGGCTGGTTGCTTATCAGGATGCCGCCTGTCTCGGTCTGGAACCAGGTGTCGTAAATCTCCCTGCCAAGCGATTCCCTGCTCCAACGGATCACCTCGGGATTGAGCGGCTCGCCAACGCTGAAGATATGGCGCAACGACGTCAGGCTTCGCTTGCCAAAAATCCCTGGATCCTCGCGCATCAACATTCGAAGAGCGGTCGGCGCTGTATACCAGATGTTAACCTTCTCTTCTTCCAGAATCGCAAACCAGATTTCCGCATCGTAGCCACCGCCATACTGTACCTGGGTAACGCCGAGACTCCAGGGGGCAATGATACCGTACGAAGTGCCGGTCACCCATCCCTGGTCAGCCGTGCACCAGTAGATATCGTTCGGTCTGAGATCCAGCACCTCCCTGGCGGTACGGCTCTGGTGCAGCACACTCCCATGGCAGTGCAGAACCCCCTTCGGCTTACCGGTAGAGCCGGAGGTGTAATGCAGCACCGACGGTGTATCGGGGGAGGTCTCCGGCGTGACAAATTCGGCCGAGGCGTCCGCGAGAAGCCGGCGGAGACTCAGGATATCCGGCGCCAGATCAACGTCGCTGTCGGTAACGATGACGTAGCGAAGCGACGGCAGACGGTTGCGGATGCGGCCAAGTTTTTTGAGTGCGCTCTTCCTGAGGATAACCCCCTTGGCGCAGGAGTCACCGAGCCGGTCCAGCAGAGCGTCATCGCCGAAATTAGAGAACAGCGTGCCGGTGATTAACTTGAGTTTCAGGGCACCGAGGAAAGCAAAAAACTGCTCTGGCAGCTTGGGAAGAAAGGTGAAAAAGACATCTCCCTCAACAAAGCCCAGTTGCTGCAACAGGTTGGCAAAACGGTTGCTCTGCGCGTCCAGCTCTAAAAAACTGTAGTCAGTTCGCTCCCCGTATGCCGGGATAAAGCGAAGCGCCACCCGGTCGCCCCTTCCCGCCGCGCACTGCTGCCTGGTGCAGATTTCGCCGATGTTGTGTTGTTCATGCTGGATCAAGTCATTCCCCATCAGCGTTCCCCATAGTTTGTGTCAATGCATTCCTGCTCTGCTGTTTCTCTGCTTCAGCGAGCGAGCCAACAGCACAGCAAAATTGAGCTGGAACAGTATGAAGGCAAGCCGGTTATTCAATCGACACTCCAGAAATCGCCGTTTCAGGATTCGGTCCAGAAAGTCCAGCACCGTCACGCTGCATCCGGCCAGAGGCCCGACAACCTTGCTGATGGCAGAGACAGCGAAAGCTTCCGGGCAGAGTTCTCTCAGCAGTAGATAATTCGGCACGGAGTTGCACATTTTTTCGTAGGCTTTGGCTTTTGTTACCAGCCCCAGATGCGATGCGGTATTGTCGATGTGCAGAATTCGATACTTTTTGGCAAGCCGCACGCCCCACTCGATATCTTCGTACCCATAGCCGGTGAATCGTTCGTCGAACGGGGTCGCCTTAAAGACGCTCTTCCGTACCATTATGTTAGAGGTCAGGATATGACGCCAAGGTTCATTATTCCGCTCCGAAGCGGGCTTAACCTCTTTCCTGTTGCCGAGATAGGCATGGTAATCGTACTCCGGCTCGTTCAAAATTCTGGTCCGGTAGCTTATGCCGCCGCAGACCACATCGAAGCTGTTTTTCTCGGCAAGCAAGAGATATTTCCCGATGAAATCGTTCGTATCAGGTAGCACATCGCAGTCAAGAAAAAGGAGGAAGTTGCCCGACGCCTTTGATGCAAGTATGTTCCGGATCGCCGAGCGACCGAGATTGTGTTCGAGACAAGAGTATTCAAGATATGGTTGTTGATGCCCAGAACAGAAGGCGTCGTTGCCGGCTGAACTGATCGGATCACTCGAACCGTCATCCAGAACAAAGATCTCTATCCTCCCAGCAATTGATAAGGCTTTCGCCTCCTTGATGATCTTTTCCAGCAGCGGCCTTGCGTCCCAGTTGTACACCGGGATCAGTACGCTCAAACAGGGGACTCCAGACCCGGTTCGGGTCTCAGACGTGGAGAGGTCAGCAAAACCAACAATGCTGTCATTGGATTGTGCGATCATAGCTTACCGAATCGGCCGGAGAAGTAGTGGCGAAGACCATTTAATATCGCTGTCACCTTCTGATACCTTTTATCTTTGTTAAAGACCAACACGTTAATGATCTTTTTAGGTATCACAAGGCAAAGGTAAATGGCAATAAACCGTAAAAAAGTCAGCACACCTACATTCTGCCGCATAAGGAGCGGGTTGTTTCTGGTCATATAATAAAGCATCATAGGAGACTGATGGCCGCCGACCGAAGCTGAAACCTTATGCCAAATCCTGGCACCTGGGACATACAGCATCCGGTACCCAGCCCGCTTCGCCCGTAGAATCCAGTCGGTTTCTTCATAAAAAAGAAAGAATTTTTCATCCAGAAGCCCGACTGCGTCTACCACATCTTTACTGACCAGCAGACTGCATCCGGACAAGGTGTCCATCTCCTTGATTTCATCAAACCGACCGTCATCCTTTTCGCCCAGGCCGATCAGGCTGGGTTGGCCAGTTATCAGGTTGATGGTAGAACCAATGCAGTTGAGGTATTCCGGACGAGAATGCAGGAGTATCTTCGGCCCCAGCATGCCGGTCTTGGTGTCCAGTTCCGCAACGCGCACCATCTCGTCAAGGGCCGCAGGATGGACGACTGTATCGTTGTTGAGCAGCCACACATACGCCGCTCCGTTTTCCAAGGCGTACCGGATACCGACGTTGTTTCCTCCGGCATAACCGAGGTTTTTGCCAGTTTGGATTATGTCGATATCAGGGAAGCGCTCCCGCAGGATTACTTCTGAACCGTCGGAAGATGCGTTGTCGACGATCAGAATACTGGAATTGGCATAGGCAAGATTGAGGCACGACTCGACACATTCGATAGTGTCCTTCCAGCCGTTCCAGTTGAGGATGATAATATATATGTGGGGTACGGTAGGACCCATAAGAGAAACTTGTTTGCCTTTCAGTGTTATCTGCTCACGTAACTCTGGCCCTTAAACTTTTAATTATGTTTTTGAGAATGCTTATTAGGCCGGTACATATTTTGCCATTTCGGATGGCAATCACTGCTATTGCATTTTCAGAATTAACTATGCCTCTGTCGTTTAGTAGTGAAAGGGTACTGTCATTTATTTGTGATTTCAATTGCCTTCTAATTTTGATGTTTGTACTCAGCATGAGTTGCTCATTTCGACTCATACTGTCCTGATGAAATCTGACCAAAGCAAGAGATTCGAGGCTATCATGGTAGGAGAAAAAAATGTCTTTTAGCGCACATCGAAGCCAATATTCCCAATCCTCTAACGCCTTCAAGTTCTCATCAAAGTACCCTACAGACTCGACCACTCTTTTTCTTAAGATCGGGGCATTTACCACCATAATATTATCTACCAACAATCGGAGTAAGATATCATTGCCCCTTCCAGAAACTTTCTTGGTTATAGGGCTGTTTTTACCTTCAATAGAATAAAAAAGTTTCTCAGGTTTATCACTTGAAAAATATCTCATTTCTCCAAATACTATATCAACTTCAGGATGTTCATGCAGGAATTGCACTTGCGATTCGATTTTCCGATTTTCAATAAGATCATCGGAGTCTAAGAATTGCAGAAATTCACCCGTTGAATTTCTTATGCCTGTATTTCGAGCAGCTGACAGTCCACAGTTTTTTTGATAAACATATTTGAACCGCTCATCTTTTCTTACATAACTAGCGACGACATCCTGAGTATTATCTGTTGAGCCGTCGTCAACTACGATGCACTCCCAATCAGTATCCGTTTGACAAAGAACACTGTCTAAGGTTTCGCCTAATAGATAGCCGTAATTGTAACAAGGCACGATTACAGTAATTCTAGGCATAAATTCTCTGAAACATAGTCACCGTTTTCCCTGCCATTTTATCGCGCAACGTACTAGGAATTTAAATTGCTGCCAAAGGCTCAAATTCGCATACTTATGCAAATCAGACTTCCAGAACAACTGCCAAGCCTTAATCCCTAATTGTGATGATTCTCGGCAGACAAGGTACCATTTTTCACCTAAGCAGCATTCAAAGCACGGGCTTTTAAAAAAGCATGCTGTAGAATTTGCCAAAAAAAGCCTAAGCAGCCATGTTTCTGCTTCCAGTAAAAATTCGTGTGTCGCAGGGAATTTCAAACTGCCAATCTTACGGTGAACATCCAATTCAGATTTTGAAGGTGTAACACCGATTGATGCCAAATAGTTAGTAACTATAGTTCTGACATATTCTTCAATGACATCTGCTTTTTCAAGACTGATACTCGCTGTATGAATTCTATATTTAACAAGAACTAATGGCAGATTCCAGATCTTATGGGTGTTCGCGATTCTTATCCATAGATCATAGTCTTCTGTGCCAGGGTATTCTCGGTAGGGGGCTGTAGGTAGAATATCCTTTCGAATCATCAATGACGATTGCGCAAAATAATTACCAAATAGAAGCAATGATGGTATCATTTCCGAATCAGCGGGATACTTCATTACTTTTCCAGGTGACAATCCCTTTTCATATATCAGCTCAATTGATGAGCCTATCATTCCAAAGCTATAATTATGATCCAAGAAATTCACTTGCTCTGACAAGCGGGCAGGATAAGCTATATCATCAGCATCAAGAAAGGCGATATATTTACCTTTTGATTCATAAACTCCTAAATTTCTTACCTCAACAAGACCTATATTTTTTTCATTGTTAATCAAGCGAATTTTATTATCATTATATGAATTGATAATATCAAAGGTTGCATCTGTTGAGCCATCATTGATTATTAATAATTCAAAATCATTAAATGTTTGATTTAAAATGCTGTCGATCGCTTGCCTTAAATATGTTTCAGCATTATAAGCAGGCATCACAACTGTTACTTTAGGATTATGCAGACTCACCATTTACCTCTAGAGAAATATTAGCCATATATTAATTTTAACCAGTAAACTTACTGACATACCTAGTAATAGGATCTATTATTTTTTCAGCAATGGTAGTTTGTCTATCATAAACTTTTTTCCACTCAGTTTTAAACTTACCCCAATCCTGATCCCCGCCTTTTGCCGCTGAATGAAAACGATAGTTCGCCAATGTGCGGTTTATATGATAGAAGTGATACCTCCTCGCAAAGCGCAACCATAAATCATAATCCATTGCATAATGAAGTGTTATATCCATGAAACCGATTTCATCTAATAGATTTTTCCTGAAAAATATTGCTGGTTGTGTAGGGATGGCACCTCCAACCCAGTATCTCCTTAATTCCCTAAATCCCCTTTCAGTATTAATTACTTTGTCAAATATGACCTCATTCTCATCAACAAGATTGCAATCTCCCATTACTATATTCTTATCTGGATTAGATTCAAAAAAACATGCAACTGACTTAAAAGCACTTGGTTCATACCAATCATCTGAATTAACCCAAGCGATAATATCACCGGTTATCATGCAAAATGCTTTATTCAAAGCATCAGCTTGTCCTTTATCCGCCTCAGATATCCACTTCAAATGTTTATAACTATTTAAAATTTCAACTGTCTGGTCAGTTGATCCTCCATCAACAACAACATGCTCAAAGTTATCGTACTCTTGTCCTAAGACGCTATCTATAGTTCTCTTCAGATAGACACCTTGGTTAAATGATGGTGTCACGACAGAAAATGTAAGATTATTCTCATAAATATTAGAATTCATTTTAATAAATATCCACTTCTATAGGATAAAAACTATTAATCCATATTGAACTATAGGCTATTAATTCACTTTCGAGTCACACAATTTACAGCTTCAAGCAAACTATCGCCCAATTTTTCAAGATTACGTTGCCCCATTTTCAGCAGGCGATCTTTGCATGGCCGTGAGACTTCCATTTGTAGAAAATCACGCATTTTTTCGGCCAAATCATCACTAGATCCCGCCTTAAAATACCAAATATTTTCTGCTTCAACTTCCATATTCACTGAAATATCAGACATGATCACAGGCACCCCGAGAGAAGCTGCGTCATAGACACACCCCCCTCCCGGCCCTCCTTCAAAAAGAGTTGGCTGCACGACGGCAATCGACTTTTTCATAATCTCGACCTGATCACGTTTTGAAATATGGCCCAAAAGCTTTACGCGCTTCGTAAGGTTATTTGTATCGAGAAACTGGTTTATCTCATCCATATATTCAGGCCTTCGATAATCTCCCATGGTGCCAGTACAGACTATATTTACATCTACTGAAATCATCGCCTTGAAAGCCGTCAAATGGTCCTTATGAATCCAGAATTGATTGCTTATCATAAAAAACTTGTCCGGCAACGAATACTTTTCACGAACATCATATTCCAACTCATCAAACCATTCAGGAACAGGGTTGGGAGAAAAAGGCAGGCTGTAAATTTTTGTTTTGGTATTGGGGGAAAATTTCAAAATGTCGTCTTTTACTGCTTTGGAATTAACAACTGCAGCCGTAGCGTCCCTGAAAATATTGGCAAACTGGATATCTCGTAGAATACATTCGTCGGAGGAAAAATTTTCCTTCAGATATTTGTGCTGGAAGTCCGGAACGTAACCTAACCACGGCACAAGGCAATTTTGGCCCAAAGTCCCATTAACAGGCAATGCAACATCTGCCTTGATTCTGCGCAGGCATCGGAGCAGTCCTGCAGTGGAGCTTTCATGATAAACAATCTCAATTCTCTCTCCTTGTGTATGAAGAAAAAAATCCGGTACGCTTTCGTGAAAAGCAGAAGTAGGTAGAGCAAGCCATGGTCGTTTACGCTGTATTGATCCTTTAATGCTGCGTTTTACTACATGCAAAAAATCTACAGGCGTTTCGATTTTATTATCCTTAGGCAAGAGCAAAAATATCTTCAAGTTATGTGCTTGCTGACGTGCCAGTAAGCCATTGGCAATATGACGTAAAAAATCGACCCCACCACCCCAGCCGAAATATCTCCCTAGTAGTGCTATTGTAAGATTATTACTCATTTTATTTTTTTGGCAGGACAGCCAACATATACACCGGATTCAGTTATATCTTTTACTACAGTGGCGCCTGCACCAATGATCACATCAGAACAAACTGAAACATAATCTTTGATTGTCGCGCCAACGCCGACGAAAACGAGGTTTCCAATTTTACACCTTCCAGAAATTGTGGCATTTGGGCCTATGTGACAATAATCACCGACATGCACCTCATGTTCAATGACCGATGCAGTATTAAGAATTGAACCTTCCCCTATCAACGCCTCAGGACCCACGTGACAAAAATTACCTACGAAACAGCCCCGACCTATTTTTGCACTGTAGCCAATTTGGGCTTTTGCTGAGATTATTGAGATGATATTTTCTTTGGCAAGTTCGATCATCTTCGCCATTCTTTTCGTATTTTCCCCAATAGCAACGAAACAAGGATGATCAGCAAGCGGAAAACTCTTTACTACCTCAAATCCGTACAGGGTTTCATTCTCCCTGGCATTGTCATCAACATACACCAGCAAAGTGTCAGGTTCGTTAAGTAGTATTACGTCGGTAATGCTTCTGCTATGACCACCACATCCAAAAATGATTAACTCTCTTCTCAATTCCATTCTATCACCCATGCAAGAAATGTTTAATACTTGTACATACATCTTGTACTTGGCTTATTGTAAGTTCAGGCCAACTTGGCAGGTTTATCCCTCTCCAGCCTATACCTTCCGCAACCGGATGCCGCTGGTACTTCTGGGCATACATCGGCATGGTATGGAGGGGGTAAAACACCGGCCGAGTCTCTATCCCATAATGTAAGAGTGCATCGCGCAATGGATCACGTTTCCCGGGGTCATCCACCAGGACAGAGCACATCCAGTATGAATGCTTCACGTCGCCAACTTCCTGGTGTAATACTACCGGCACTCCATCCAGCCCATCGGCATACCACTTGGCAATCTGACGTTTCTTTACCAACAAATCATCAGCCCGCTCAAGTTGGGCCAAACCGATAGCCGCGCAGATATTGGTCATGCGGTAGTTGTAACCGATTACATCGTGCCAGTACTGGCGGTGCTTGGCCAATCCTTGCCCCTTGAAATGGAACGTTCGATCATTAAGGGTTTCGTCGTTAGTCACCACCATCCCACCTTCGCCTGTAGTGATCGTCTTATTACCGAAAAAGCTGTAGGTAGCTATGTCACTAAAACTACCCACATGCTTCCCCTTGTAATAAGTCCCAAAAGCTTCAGCGCAATCTTCGACCATGAACAAGCCATGTTCAATTGCAATTGCATTCAAGGAGTCCATATCACATGGGTGCCCATAGAGGTGAACAGCCATAATGGCACGGGTCTTTGACGTAACTTTACGTTTCACATCATCAGGGTCCATCTGCCACGTACTCTCTAAAGAGTCAACAAATACGGGTGTCGCACCGGTATATGTAATGGCATTGGCCGACGAGATATAGGTTAATGTCGGCACAATGACTTCGTCTCCGGGGCCTATCCCAAGAGCAACCAAGGCCAGATGCAAGGCTACTGTGCCATTGCATACGGCTGTAGCGTATCTCACATCAGTTTTTTTAGCGAATTCTTTTTCGAATTCAGCTATGAACTTCCCTTTGGAAGATATCCAAGTGGAATCAAGACATTCATTCACATATTTCTTTTCATTGCCAATGAGTGACGGCTGGTAAACTGGTATTTTAAACATAATTTAAACCTTTCAGAGCTCTATTAATTAATTCTTGTGAAATTTATCACCAAAACAATTTGTAAACGAATTTTTCAGGCATTACTCTGTTCTAATCATAGTATGGACCATACAATCAGGGTTTGCATCATCATTGACTATGCCATTCTTTCCGACAACTCGACCAGACCATGAAGACATAAGGGAACATGAAACACGCTGTCACCACCAGATAACCTGCAGTTACTCCAAATGACGCAAACCTTTTACCCATGTACCACGTTACTGCCACTTGTATAACAGACGAATAAACAGAGGAATACATTAGTGGTTCCTTTTTGTGGGCTCGCAGATATACGCCAAGTGAGCCGTAAATTGCTTGAAGGCAAACCGTCCCAAACAGCATAGCGGCCTGAATTGCCGGTATGAAACGAATCCCGTACCTGGAATGTTCCTGCAGTAACCAAATTAACAACACTCCGACAACCGCCCCTCCCGACACGAGCATAAAAGTTTGTCGCAACGACCTCGAAAACAAGCTGTCAAGGCCTTTCCAGTCCTTTACAGCAATCAGTTTCCCATATTCCGGTGCTTTTGCACTCATCACGGTAAAAGAACCGGCCAGAAGTGCATTTGCCACTGACATTGTCATGCCCATCTGGCCAGCGACAACAGAACCCTGGTAATGGAAGAGAATCGGATTAAACAACTGATAGGTAAAATACGCTGCCCCTGAAGACACCGCCATCCGCCACTGCATTGGCCAGATTTCCCCCCACCAAGACAGCCCACCTGGGGCCTTACGAATTGCCCGTTCTTCGCCAAACCACCCCCGCCACGCAAGCTTCAACAATTCCGGCCTTCTTGAAAGCAGGTATCCCCAGGAGATTGCCAGTCCCCCAAGATTTACGGTAAATGCTGTATACAGCCCACCGTGAAGTCCAATGACAGCCCAGCAGAGGATTGAACTTGATATCACCGTAACGAGATCTCGCTTGTTGACCGTAACTACATCTCCGCTTCCCATTATAATTGCGAAGAATGGTGTGACAAAAAGGTTAAGCGATGTGCCGACAACCGCCAGTATCCACGGAAGACGCCACTGAAAATCAACATTCCCTTTTTGGCCAAAAAAGATGAGGCCTGCCGGAATCAGCACGATCATCATCAACAGCGCCGCAACTCCGAACCAGAGGGTTGTCTTGCAGAGCAGATCGGTAAATCTTTTCAGCGCAACAGGTTCACCTTCAAGAGTTCCATTCTTTCCCCAGGACAGATTGACGAACTCGTGGCTGGCAAACTGGCCGATGACAAACATAAGCCCCAGATCAAAAAAAGTCTGGAGAGCGAGCAAACTGCTGAAGGTAAAGTAAAACCCCTGCTGGGTTTGAGAAAGTCCCGTAGCAATAATAACCATCGTGATTGGGCCGGAGAACAAGCCCCACACCCGAGCAAGAATGCCAAATGTTACCGCACGGTCAAAACCGAGAAAGCGGAGAATTGTTTTAATAAGTGAATTCATTGATTCCTATGAAAACGAACCGAGATAATTTTAAATAATTTTTCAGTAGTAGATTCCGGCATTCTGTTATCCCTCCACCATCATCCGCACAACATCCTTCATCTTGTATTTTGCCTGCCAACCAAAATATTGCGACTTCAAACTGTTTATCACACAAAGGCACGAAGACACGAAGATAACTACAAAAATGTTGGATACGCTTTAGTACTTCTTGGTGCCTTCCTGGCTCCGTGTGAGATAAGAATCTGAATCTGGCTATTCTCTACTTCAAAAACCGGTTATCACACAAAGGCACAAAGGAAACAAAATACTTTTCTTGGGGTTATTCAACATCTCCGTTTAGCACACGAGAAATTCCGTCTTTCATCAATTCTTGCCCAAAATTGAGTACATAACCAAGCTTGTGACCTGTTAATTTGAGATACGTTAAAACCTGCTTTTTATGAACTTTGTTAATATTTTCTACCGACTTCAGCTCCAAGATCACTTTATTTTCAACGATTATGTCAGCTCTAAATCCTTCGTCAAATCGTATGCCTTTAAACTCAATAGGAATCGGAACCTGCCGTTCAACGTTCAAGCCATGTTCCCGCAGCATATGTGCAAACAGCACCTCATATACACTTTCAAGCAGACCCGGGCCAAGCTCCATATGGAGATGCACTGCACAGTCAACAACAATTTTACCGATTTCATTTTCTGTCATATCTTGGTGCCTTCGTGGCTTCGTGCGAGATAAGAATCTGAATCTGACTATTGCCCTACTGCAAAACCGGTTATCACACAAAGGCACGAAGTCACGAAGGAAACAAAAACAGCTTTTTTTGTGGAAAACATTAAATCCTTCTTGGTGCCTTTGTGGCTCCGTGTGAGATAATGTTACTGGTTTACTGCGACAAATACCCTGCCGGCTGCCACTCCCAGATCACGAAGCGCCTGTGCCAACTCATCACTTCGCTTCAGCGACGTTATCACCAGCATAGCGCGCTCCAGCAGCACACCTTCAGCTATTGACACTACCGGTACTCCGAAGAAAGCCTCTCCACTCCGCGTATCATCCACAACCGCAACCAGCTTCAATCCGGTTTCCTGTAACGACAGATACGCAACCTCAGCCACCTCATCCACCCCGCAGAAAACGACCTCACGCACACCCGCATTTTCCAGACGGCGGAACAGGTCCAAATAATCCTGCCGCGCTACGGTGTAGAGGCTGGTGAAATAACTAAGGTGCTGGTAGGCGAGACGGCTTTTTTCGGCAAGACCTTGTGGTGTAAGAAGATAGGCATAACGGTTACTGGGGAAGTTTTTGACCCTTACAAACCCCTTTGACACCAGGTTTTTAAGATAGGAGTTGACCAGGCCGACGGCGATGCCGAGACGGCGAGAGAGTTCGCGCTGCGAAAGCGGTTCTTCGCCGCTGATCTCGGAGAGAAGCTGGAGGGAACGGGATGAATCAAGCGGTTTTTCTGCTGAAGCGTTCATAATTTGAACAATAATATGATGAGTGGGGGAAAAGCAAGTAGATTGTTCATATAGTGAACGGTGAGGGGAGCTGGGATATTTGATTTCTAAAGTCTAAAAACATTTTTTACAGGGATGAAGGGGATGAAAATCCTCATAACGTAAAGACTTGATTTTTTGAATTAAACCAGAAGATTCTTTACCTTGGTTTTTTTGGCTTTATCCCCTGCATCCCTTTCATCCCTGTTAAATTAGAAAATTTTACAATGTACTGTAATTCTCCAGAAACCACTTGTACGCCCCAGCAATACCATCGCGCAGTTCAACGGTATGATGCCACCCAAGCCCATGAATCCGCGAAGAATCGGCCAGTTTCCGTGGTGTCCCGTCAGGTTTGTCCGTATCAAAAACAAGGGTGCCCGCAAACCCGACCACATCCTGCACCAGCAGCGCCAGATCATGGATATTGATCTCCTGGCCGGAACCGACGTTTATCAGCGCCGGCGCAAGCGGATCATTCAGCAGCGCCTGGTAGCGGCTATCTTCAAGATTCATCAAAAACAGGCAGGCGGCGGCAAGATCATCAACCTGAAGAAATTCGCGCAGCGGCGTGCCGCTCCCCCAGATTGTGACCGAAGAATCGCCGCGAAGCTTTGCTTCATGAAATTTGCGGATCATGGCCGGCAGCACGTGCGATTTTTCAAGATCGAAATTGTCGTTAGGGCCATATAGGTTATTCGGCATGGCCGACAGATACCGGGTGCCGTACTGCTGGTTATACGAGCGACATTGACAGATCCCTGCTATTTTTGCGATCGCATAGGCGTCATTGGTCGGTTCAAGAGGGCCGGTCAGCAGATGTTCCTCCTTCATCGGCTGGGGAGCAAATTTGGGATAGATGCAGGTACTGCCGAGAAACAAGAGCCGCTTTACATCATTTGTCCAGGAATTGTGAATGATATTGTTCTGAATCATCAGGTTATCGTGTATGAACTCACCCTTGTAGTTGCTGTTGGCGATAATACCGCCCACGCGAGCCGCTGCAAGAAAAACGTATTCCGGCCGGTTCTGGCTAAAAAACTCTTCGACCGCCAGCTGGTTACAAAGGTCCAGTTCCGTTCGCGATTTGAGCAACAGATTACGGTAGCCCGCTCCTTCAAGTTTTCTCACTATGGCGGAACCAACCATACCACGGTGCCCTGCGACAAATATTTTCGCGTCAGTATGCATCTCTGTTTTGACCTCTATCTAGTAACTGCAGTTAAAGTAACATTTCTATTCAGCAGGGCTGTAGTGTATTACAGTCGCTTTTTCCAGCGTAATCATCCCACCAGCCATCATACCGTCAATGCGCGGCAAAATGGCGTTGATCTTCGCCTGGCTGTCAACGGCCTCAACCACAAGCGGAAGATCCGCTGAGAGATCGAGTAATTTCTGTGTATGACAGACCCGATTGGCTCCAAAGCCGCAGACTCCGCGCAATACTGTCGCACCGGCAAACCCCTCGCTACGCAGCAACTCAACCAAAGCTTCATAAAGAGGCTTATGCTCAAAGCGGTCGCCCTCCCCTATGAATATCCGCATCAACACCTGCTCACCGATCAGTTTTGTCATAACGTATCCTTTACTTACACCAGAGTTCTCACCGTAACAATCCCAAGCCACGTGAACAGGAGGCATACCGCCACACTTCCCAGAACATTGACAAAAGCCACCAGAAACTGACCATCCTCCAAAAGCGAAAAAGTCTCGTAACTAAAGGTTGAAAACGTCGTCAAGCCTCCAAGGAATCCGATCGTCAACCCGAGCCGCAAAGTGTCGGGAATAAGCGTGCTACGCAGTCCAAGTTCCATAACCAACCCGATCATATAGGCTCCGACAATATTGACCACAAAAGTCCCGTACGGAAAGGCCCGGCCCAGGAGACTATAGACCCAGCCAGACAGGTAATAACGGGTAAGCCCGCCACCGGCGCAAAACAAAGCTATTGTCGCAGCTGTCTTCATATTAATTAAAGATCCTCTCCTGTAGTGGTCAGAACAAGTTTGCCATGTTTGACCCCTTTGACGCTGATCAGTTCGTTAGCTATCTGTTTTACCAGCAGGACTGTGCCGCGAATAACCAGTACTTCCAGGCAGTTGTGTGCATCAAGATGAACGTGTAGGGCAGAAATAATTTGATCATGATGTGCATGCTGGTGGTCAGTCAGCTTATCGGCAAGGTCCCTTACGTGATGATTATAAACCAGCGTCACCGTGCCAACCGCCTCCTGATCCTCAGCCCCACAACGTTCTTCAACAAGTGACGCACGAATAAGATCACGAATCGCCTCGGAACGGTTCATATAACTTTTTTGTTCTATCAACTGATCGAAATTCTGTAACAGCTTTTCATCAAGCGAAATACCAAATCTTACCGTCTGTCCCACGCCACACCCCCTGTACCTTGACAATCGCGCGCATCCTAGCCGATTTTTTATAAAATGTCACGATTAGGAATAAATCTGATTTCACGTGTAATTATTTTTAGATTTGTGCTACATATTGCTAAAATTCAAGGCATTTTTACAGGGATAAAAGGGATGCAGGGGATAGTATCAAAAACAAGATAAAAGCTTTATGCTTTTTGGGTTAAAACAAAACATCTCTAAGTCTTTATTGTTTAGAGTTTTTATCCCCTTAATCCCTTTCATCCCTGTTAAGTCGATTGTTTTCAAGATGTACTGAACAGCTAATATTCATAGCACTACATATAAAGGATCTTGCCTCGTCATGACATCAATACATGCCGCAGTAATTGATTTAAAACGGCTGGAATTACTGGCAGAGAGCGATTCAGCAATTCACGTTATTGATGCACGTGCCAAAGTGCTTGTAACGCTTGTATTCATTGTAGCTGTTGTTTCGCACAACAGGTACGAACTTGCACGACTGCTTCCATTCTTTATCTTCCCGGCCGTAATGATTGCACTCGCGGGTCTCCCGACGCTCTATCTTGCCAGAAAAATTGCGCTCATCTCCATCTTCGTGTTGATGGTAGGGCTTTTCAACCCGGTTTTTGACCGAACTATTTTGTACCAAGTTGGCCAGTGGGGAATATCCGGCGGCTGGATATCGCTCTTCTCGCTACTCATTCGTTCTATGCTGACAGTCGGGGCGGCATTCATTCTTGTAGGGACAACCGGCTTTACGGCAGTCTGCCAGGCTCTTGAGCGGCTGGGAATTCCACAACTTTTCGCCATACAGCTGCTTTTCCTGCATCGTTACATCTTTGTCCTAGCCGATGAAGCCGGCAGGTCTTCCCGTGCTCGCGAACTCCGTTCATGCGGCAAAAAGGGGCTCGGCGTAGCCAGCTTCGGCTCTCTGGTGGGGCACCTGCTACTGCGAACCTGGCAAAGAGCGGAACGTATTCACACTGCCATGCTGGCCCGTGGCTTTGTCGGCCAGTTCCACGCGCACCGAAAATCCCGTTTTGGCATGGCCGAAATATATTTTCTACTCGGCTGGTCTACTCTCTTTATTCTGCTGCGCGCGTTTGATATCACCGAAACTCTCGTGGCATCAATGGCAGGAGTATTGCCATGAGCCACCATATCGTAGAAGCAAAGAACCTGCAGCACGTATATCCGGATGGTACAATTGCCATCAAAGATGTTTCCTTTCGCATCACGCATGGCGAATCGGTAGCGATTATTGGCGCCAACGGAGCGGGCAAATCTACACTTCTGCAACATCTCAACGGCTGCCTGATTGCGACCTCCGGACAGATACGGATCGGAGACACTCAACTCTCCAAGGGTACGCTGCCAGACATCCGCCGCACCGTCGGTATGGTTTTCCAATATCCGGACGACCAACTTTTTATGCCTACTGTTTTCGAAGATGTTGCCTTTGGGCCGCTAAACCTGGGGCTGTCCGGCGAGGAGGTTGAGCAGAGGGTAACTGAAGCCCTTGAACGGGTTGGAGCCGGGCACCTGCGTACCAAGCCCCCATATAATCTATCGGGTGGCGAGAAAAAACGGGTCGCAATTGCCACCGTACTGGCAATGTCACCAGACATTCTGGTCATGGACGAACCGACCAGCGGACTCGACCCTTTCGCAAGACGTCAGCTGATATCTCTTTTACGGGAATTTCAGCATACAAAAATTTTCACCAGTCACGATCTCGACATGGTGCTGGATCTCTGCCAGCGGACAATTATTCTACACGAAGGGGAGATAATGGCTGATGGACCAACTGGTGAAATATTCCTGAATGAAGAGCTTCTAGCGGCATGCAGGCTGGAGAAACCTTTTTCCATGCAGGGCTGCCCGATCTGCAACGGAAAAACAGGTACAAAAAAAACATGATGTCAGTAAATTTATTTTTTACTAGGACCAAAAAAAGAAAGGATCGCATCATCAAGATTTGCCGTTTTGCCCTTTTCACCTGATGGAGCACTATTTTTTGTCTGAAGATTAGAACTATTCTTTGCGGATTGTTGTTGCAAATCAAACAGCAGTGAAACATCCGATGTTGATGCAGCAGTAGTTGTGGACTTTAATTGATCTTCAACAGGAACTATTTCCGGTTCCAACATAGGAATTTCATAATTTTCAATCAGCTGCGCTTTAAAGGAGAACGCTTTTTCGTCAAATTCACCCGCTTTCAGCCGCCGCATCATATCCTTATGCTGCTCTTTCATCAATTCTTCCACAACTACTTCAAGGTTATCCATCCTTAGAATATCAGAATAACTGGTTTTTTTTGAAGTAATGATCACCCCGCCCCGATAGAGCAAAGTAATAATATGTGGATTGGAAACGCCACTATCCTCAGTCTGGACGTGAAACACCTCACCTTTGTAATTCAGATTATGATTATATCCCAGAACCATGGTGACACCTTTACTATACATTGATTTTTTGTAACGTTATCATATCGTATGAGATAATAGCAAATTGTTGCTATCTTGTTAATAGAATCTTAATTTTTGCGACCGCCTCCATCGCATCTTTTGCATACAGATCGGCACCAATCAGATCGGCATATTCCTGGGTAACAACCGCCCCTCCGACCATCGTAAAGGTTTTAATTCCAGCACTGCGGAGCTTTTTCAGCACGTTGTCCATCTCTGACATGGTCGTTGTCATAAGAGCCGAAAGACCGACCGCATCAACTGCAAACTCTTTCGCCTTGCCGATAATAGTGGTCGCTGAAACATTCTTCCCGATATCAAAGACCTCAAAACCGTGGTTTTCCAGAAGGGTACAGACAATGTTCTTGCCAATATCGTGAATGTCACCTTCGACCGTCGCCATAAGGATCTTTCCAAGGCTCTTGAATTTCTCACCATGCATCTCGACTTTTAATCGCGCAAACCCTACCTGCATAGTATCGGCAGACTGCATTACCTGTGGCAGAAAAAAGATGTTGCGCTCAAAACGTCTGCCAACCTCTTCCAGGCCGGGCATAAAGCCTTTGTTGCTGATTTCCAGCGGAGCAAAACCTTCCGCCAGCGCCTGCTCTACAAGTGCGACGATGCCATCACTATCACCGCCAATAATCGCCTGCGACAAACGTTCAAGAACGGTAACGGCTATTCCGGCCAGTGGAGCCTGCTGAACAGTTAAATTCTGCTGATCACGATAAGCTTCTATGTAGGCAGCAGCCTGGTGATCCCGATTGAGCAACACCATCGCCGATCGCCATGCATCCATCATCGGCCTATCCTTGGGGTTTATAATGGCAGCATCCAGGCCGGCCTCCATCGCCATTGCGAAGAATGTGGATGAGATCAAAGGGCGTTGCGGCAGTCCAAACGATATGTTGCTGACCCCCAGCACTGTAGAAAGTCCCAACTTCTCCTTGACGAGACGGATGGCGCGTAGCGACTCAGCCGCCCGTTTCTGCTCAGCACTGACCGTCAGTGTCAGACAATCGATTATAATGTCGCTATCCGGAATACCGATGCGACGTGCGGCGTTACGGATGCGGCGCGCTACGGCAACGCGCCCCTCAGCAGTTTCAGGAATGCCCTTTTTGTCCAGAGCCAGCCCGATTATGGCAGCACCGTATTTTTTCGCCAACGGCAGTACCCGTTTGAGGCTTTTGGCCTCACCAGATACCGAATTAATTAGTACCTTACCGTCAGCCGCCTTTAATCCTGCTTCCAGCGCAGCCGGATTTGAAGAGTCCAGCACCAACGGCGCACTGACAGCACCGGAAACACAAAACACTGCCCGATGCATGGCCAACGGTTCATCAATTCCAGGTGCACCGACGTTTACATCCAGCACTGTTGCGCCGGCCTCAACTTGTTCCATGGCTTCACGGCGGATGTAGGCAACCTTCCCTTCCTGCAATTCCTGCGAATAGAGTTTTTTGCCGGTCGGATTGATCCGTTCACCGATAATTGCCGTGGCAGTGCCAGCGCCAACAGTTGCCCAGCCAGAGCGACTGGAGAGAAATGTCTTCCCACTCTGTTTGTCATCGGGTAGCCAGCTGCTCTGCCTGGAAACCAGCGCTTTTTTCATGGCACTTATATGGGCCGGTGTCGTGCCGCAACAACCGCCAATAATACGGACTCCCAGGTCGATCATCCTTTCATGATACGCAACCATCTCATCCGGTGTGCCGGGAAAAACAGTGCGATCACCAACCAGTTGCGGCAGTCCGGCATTAGCCTGCGAGATCAGCGGCAAAGCGGTCACCTGACGCATACGACAGAGTATGTCGTATATGCCATCTACACCCAAGCCACAGTTCGAGCCGACTATATCGGCACCGGCAGCAGCCAGCGTTATGGCAGCAGCTTCGGGAGGGGTGCCGAGAACGGAGCGGCCATTATCATCAAAAGTCAGCATGGCGATGACCGGAATTGTAGTGGAGACCTCCCGAATAGCAATAACAGCGGCACGGCACTCTTTGATGTCAAGAAACGTCTCAAGGGTGATCAGGTCGGCACCGGCAGATACAAGCGCCTCGGCCTGTTCACGAAAAGCTTCCTTCATCTGATCAAATGACACTTCACCAAGCGGCTCTACAAATTGACCTGTCGGCCCTATCGAAGCCCCGACATATGCTTTGGACCCAGCCGCTTTTCGGGCAATTTCAACCGCACGCCTATTAATTTCGGCCAGGCGATCTTCCAGCCCGTAATGAGCCAGTTTGAATCTGGTCCCACCAAAGGTGTTCGTGATGATTATATCGGCGCCAGCCTCGATGTAGTCACGATGAACCGAAGCGACCACCTCCGGCATGGTCAGATTCAGCTCCTCCGGTGACTGCCCCGGTTGTAGCCCCAGTTCCTGCAGCATCGTGCCCATAGCACCGTCCAGTATAAGTACCTGCTCCTGGATTGCTTCGCGAAATGGTTTCATCAGTGTGCCCCTTTACGGTTGGTCGTAGATCCGACTGAACTCTTTACCGGTTCTGCTGGCGGGGACTGCTCCAGAGAGTAGTCGGGTTGCAGTGGATCAGATAGATCGAGATGACGAAGGGTAGCCACCTTATTGCCATCAACGTTTAATTTGACACTTTGTATCTGGGGAAAATTGGCGGTAACCGTATTAACTATCGAATAGACCGCCAGCATTTCGGCTGAACTGCCAGACAGCATCGCATCAGAAAAAGTACCATTAAACTCTATTGTTGCCAGATCCCCTTCAATACTTGCAGCATCAACAGCGGTTCCTTCCGGCACCGTCTGCTCGAATTCGCCAACAGGACCGCTCAGCAACTCGTCAAGGATACTTTTAAGGCAGGAATTGTTATCCTCACAAGGTTCAAGCGCTCGCGCTTCTCGCGCCAGTCTCGTACCATCCGCAGCAAAAAAAAGCGTAACTGTGCGGTAACCTTCTTCATGCCGTTCTGTTGGAGTGACCGGCAATTCACGGCTGGAACGATATTTTTGCCAGATCATGCTACTGAAAAAAAGAATAAAAACCAGAAATGGTGTCACTATGCTTATCGTGACTTTTTTTCTTTGGTGGGTGGCCATCAGACGACTACCTCCTCTTCATCAAGACTTACCTGGAATACGTCTCCAAGCTTACCCCCTAGAAAACGATTGCCAACCCGGACAAAGCCGGCCGGTATGTCGCTGACATAATAACTATGGTTGCCCTTTTCAGACGGGGGGCGGAGCAACTTTTTGCTCTCCAGAATGGCGGCTACAGTAAGAGCCGTCTCCTCGGCGGAGTCTACCAACGTTACATCAGGCCCCATAACATCTGCTATCATTGTCTTTAGCAGCGGATAGTGCGTGCATCCTAGCACCAGCGTATCAACGGCAGCCTCTTTCAGCTCCTGGAGATAGATCTGTGCTGTCAACCGTGCCACTTGGTTGTCGGTCCAGCCCTCCTCGGCTAAGGGTACAAAAAGTGGACAGGCGCGGGTCAAAACCTCGGCATCAGGATTCAGGCGTTTAATTGCTCTGGTATAGGCACTGCTGCGGATGGTTCCTGCAGTACCGATGACACCGATCCGCCCGGAACGTGTCACCAGAGCAGCCCGGCGAGCACCCGGTTCGATAACACCGACTACCGGGATCGACAACGTACGTTTTAGAGTGGGCAACGCCACTGCCGAAGCGGTATTGCAGGCCACAACCAGAAGTTTTATATCCCGTTTGATCAGAAAAGAGGCAATCTCTCCGGCATATCTGGTTACCGTTTCAGGGGACTTGCTACCATAGGGGACACGGGCAGTATCGCCAAAATAGAGTGTATCCTCCTGTGGAAGCACCTGCATTATTTCGCGCAGGACCGTCAATCCACCCACGCCCGAATCAAATATGCCAATTGACTTCCACGTCACGACGACGTCACCTCGCGCATCAAAGTACCTTCTAGAATTGTGAACTATATACTTTTTTATATACTTCAAGCAAGCCATTTACGGCAATTAACACCCAAAATCTACAGTTCACCATACAACGTGACTGATTGTTGATAATTGCATATTTTTTATGTTCAAGCGCATCGTAATGCGTTAGAGTTACGCCGCTATTAGTTCGTTTATCAGGGGGTGTATATGTATTCAATGAACAATGTCGGCAGAAACACAATCGCCATGGTTCTGGCTGGTGGAAAAGGTGAAAGGCTCAGTCCCCTGACTTTACGCCGTGCCAAGCCGAGTGTCGCCTTTGGCGGAAAATACAAGATCATCGATTTTGTATTAAGTAATCTGTTCAACTCCGGCATCAAGAAGGTCTATATCCTGACACAGTACCGCGCCTATTCTCTTAACAAGCATATCCGCGAGTCGTGGGGTAAATGGACCGGCCTGGGCGAGTTTTATGTGGCAATTTCTCCTGAAACCAGCAGCGAAAGTGAAGAGTGGTTCAAGGGAACCGCCGATGCAATTCTCCAATACCTGCGCTTTGTAGAATCATCAGATGCCGATTACGTTGCTATCTTTGGCGGTGACCATATCTACAAAATGGACATTACCCAGATGATTAACGCACACCGCATGAACCGTGCTGACATTACTATTGCAGCCCTGGAGGTTCCGGCAGAAGAGGCCAGTCGCTTTGGAGTGTTTTCTGTGGACGATGATGCACGGGTGATCGCGTTCACCGAGAAACCGGAAATACCGGAAACCATACCTGGTCGCAAAACCTGTCTCGCATCCATGGGGAATTACATTTTTTCAACCAAGAAGCTGATTGATGTGCTGCTGGAGGGGAAAAAACATCATGAAGATCTGGATTTCGGCAAGCACGTTATTCCGATGATGCTTGCGAGCAGTGATCGGGTTTTTGCTTACAACTTCAACGACAATCAGGTCCCCGGCATGAGGGCAGAGGAGCGCGGCTACTGGAAGGATGTGGGGACTCTCGACTCTTACTACGAAGCCAACATGGACCTTATCCATGTATCTCCGCAGCTGAATCTGTACAATTACAAATGGCCGATCCTGACAAATCAGGGGAATCTTCCACCCGCCAAAACCGTCTTCGACGATGACGACCGCCGGGGGGTAAATATCGACTCCTACGTCTCTGCCGGCTGCATCACAAGCGGCAGCACCGTCAGGCGTTCCATTCTGGGCCCGCTCTGCAAGGTTAACAGCTATAGCCTGGTAGAAGATTCCATTCTGTTTGAAAACGTCACCGTCGGGCGAAACGTCAAAATCAAACGGGCGATAATCGACAAGGGAGTAGTAATCAAAGACGGCTCTACAATCGGCTATGATACTGATTCTGACCTGCTTAACGGTTACACCGTCACTGAATCCGGCATTGTTGTCGTGCCACGCAAGTATAAATAACCTGAAACATTTTATTACTGAGGCACTGAGTTACATAAAAACTCAGTGCTCACTGTTTTTACTTCCAACTACTCTTTCTGCTATTCCAATATTTTCCCCAGACATCCCAACAACCGCTTGTTCTCATCACCGGTACGGACCGCAATCCGAAAAAAATACTCTGACAAACCCGTAAAACTTGCACAATCCCGTATCAAAATATGGTGTGGCAGAAGCTGTTCTTTGAGTTCACGAGAAGTCATACCACCCCTAATTTCTACCAGCAGATAGTTTGCTTTTGAAGGGTATACTTTGAACTGCGAAAACTGCTCCAGACCTTCTAAAAGTATGCTCCGTTCCAGCTGTACATACTCCAGACTCTCTTTATTGTGCTTAAAATCCTGAAGAGCTGCAGTTCCTGCGGCCAAAGCCAGTGTATTGACACTCCAGGGACCACCAATCGCGTCCAGTTGTTCGGCAAAGGAGGCGTTGCTGATAGCATAGCCTAGACGCAGACCGGGAATACCGAAGAATTTTGTCATCGAGCGTAGTACGACAGCATTCTCGGCCTGCATAATCATCCATTTGGCCGAGGCTTCCTCGCAAAAATCCATGAACGCTTCATCCAAAACCAGAAAAGTACCTGATGACTGGCAGAGAGTGCAGATCTTTTCTATAATCCACTGCGGATAGAGTGTTCCGTTGGGATTTCCTGGATTACAGATAAATAGCGCATCAACACCACCGGCGAGAACCAGCTCCAGTTTGTCAATATCAATGACAAAATTACTCTCCGGTGTGAGAATAAAATGCTGTACTTCCCAATGATGTTGATTAAGCGCACGAACATATTCGCTGAACGAGGGGGAGATAATCACCGCTTTTTTGCCGGGTAGCAGGGCTGGTAGATTATAAATCAGCTCGGTAGAGCCGTTTGCAATCGTAAAGTGGGCTGGGGATAGATCATGGTATTTTGCCAGCGCCAGCTTCAAATCATTGTGACTGGTATCAGGGTAATGAATCAGGCTGTCTACCGAACTGACCAAGGCCTTGCGCACCATTGATGACATGCCAAGCGGATTTATACTGGCGGAAAAATCAAGTATCTGACCGGGTACGACGCCAAGCGTTCGGGCAACAGTGAATATATTGCCACCATGATCATATGAATGGGACACGAAATCCTCTCAGGCAGAAGGCGACTAGCATACAGCCGACAGCCATCAGTAGTGTTGATATGTACATCAGCTTGATCATACTGCGATACGCCCGTTCATCAAGTGGTTGCAGGGCATCGCCAATATACTCTTTCCATGACGTAATCCCGCCATAACTTGCAGCTCCACCCAATCGCACCCCCAATGCGCCGGCTGCAGCCGCTTCGGGGTGCCCGCTGTTTGGCGAAGGGTGTTTCAGACGATCACGAAACGTTATCCTCAAGGAATCAGACGCTGAACAGCCGGCCAGCGGCGCGGCAACTACGAGTAGCAGCGCAGAGAGCCTGGCCGGGATGTAGTTCAGCAGGTCATCCATCCGTGCTGATGCCCACCCCATTTGCAGATAACGCTGGTTTTTGTAGCCTACCATCGAATCCAGGGTACTGACCGCCTTGTAGACCATCGCGGCAACCGGCCCACCAATAGTCAACCAGAAAAGTGGTGCAATAATGCCATCGGAGGTATTTTCAGCAACGGTCTCCACCACGGCACGCCATATTTCAGGCTCTTCAAGCTGATCGGTATCCCGTCCCACAATGTAGGACAGATAGCGCCTTGCCAGCGGAAGATCGCCTGCCAGCAGTGCAGAGGCAACACGGCCTGACTCTTTGTGCAGAGATTTGGCGGCCAGACAGGTTGAAGAGACAAAAATAGTGGCGATCCAACCGACCATTGGCAACAAAATGGTGAGCAACTGCAGCAGAATCCAGGTTATACTCGCAGAGCAGGTAACAACAAACAACAGCAACAATACGCCTGCCAAACGTTCATTGAGCCAGTCATCTCGCAACCCGCAATCCAACCAGTGGATCAAACGCCCGATAGCAACAACCGGATGCGGTATCCAGCGTGGATCTCCTATCGCCAGATCGAGCAGCAGAGCCAATATAATGATCAGTGAATCAGGGGGTGTCACTACCAAGCCCACAAATTGTCATAAGACGCGGCAGGTCGAGATGCTTTTCAAGCTGTTCCGCCAGTTGGTCGAAAGGATCTTGCTGTAGCCGTTTCTGCGTTCCACACCTGAGCGGCATCCCCTTTTCAAGCCGAATGCTATTCAGGTAGATTTCGAGGAAACTGCTGTTTTCGAAGAGGCCGTGCAGATAGGTGCCAAAGATCCTGCCATCGTGAGAAACCGCACCGTCTTCGACTGAAACCGATGTAGCTCCGCGCCGGAATATGCGCGAGAACGGTTGCAGCCCCTTATCAAGAGTTGTCACTCCCATATGAATTTCATACCCTGCCATGACTCCGTTACATTCAGGAGCAAAGCTCAAGCCTGTTTCATTCAGATACGCCAGCGCCTGGTGAGTCTCTTTCTCCATTAAAAGAGTCGTAGTGGAAGGGAGCAGATCAAGCCCCTGCGCCTCTTTGATAGCAGATTCAACGGCATTTGGATCTAGCACGGCTGTTCCCAACATTTGGAAACCGCCACATATCCCGATAATATGCCCCTTAAAGTCACGTATTGCGTCAAAAAAACCACGCTCCCTCAGAAAGTGCAGATCAGCTATAGTTGATTTACTGCCGGGAATGATCAAAACATCCAACCCCTGTAGCTGGTCCGGCACTTCGACATAACTGAGGTGAACATCCGGTTCGTTCTGCAGCGGATCAAAATCGGTAAAGTTCGAAATTCTCGGAAGTCTCAGGACACCAATATGGATCTTTTTTAGCCCGGTCATAACATTGACAACTTTGGAACAGTGGCCAAGTGCGACACTGTCTTCGGCAGGCAAGCTTATATCGGCAAACCAGGGAAGGATCCCCAGAACCGGCACACCTGTGCGTTGCTCAATAAAATCGATGCCAGGCTTCAGGATTTCAACATCTCCACGGAATTTATTAATGATGATGCCTTTGATGTAGGAGCGCTCTAACGGTTCCAACAACTCAATTGTACCAATGATTTGAGCAAAAACGCCGCCTCTGTCGATGTCTGCCACCAGAATCACTGGACAGCGTGCCATTGAGGCGATCTTGAGGTTAGCAATGTCACTCTTTTTCAGGTTGATTTCCGAGATGCTCCCAGCCCCCTCAATAACAATAAACTCATAAGCCTGGCGAAGTCGGTCAAAGCTCTCACATATTTTTTTGAAAGCTGTCGGCTTGTAGGCGTCATATTCTGAAATAGACATATTGCCGACCGGTCTACCTTGTATAACGACCTGGCTGCCGATATCAGAGTTTGGCTTGAGCAAAACCGGATTCATATCGGTGTGTGGATTGATATTACAGGCTTGAGCCTGCACCGCCTGGGCACGGCCTATCTCTCCCCCCTCCGGAGTAACATATGAATTTAGTGACATGTTTTGGGATTTGAATGGAGCAACAACCCTCCCCCGTTTTACCAGACAGCGACAGAAACCGGATGTAATAATAGATTTACCGACGTCGGAGGCGGTGCCGCAAAACATGACAGCCCCCGACTTTATAAGTGGTTCCTCTTCAGTGATTGATTCCGATACAACTGCTGCCGGACCATATTTGGCAGCATATCCACGTGGCGTGACAATACGCCCCTCCGCGTCAATGAAACTACTGGCGTTGCCGATCAAGACAATACTGGTCATGTCAATCTCATGGTCAAGCAGCTGACCGAGTGTTGTTACGACCACCGTTTGCCCGTCACGACAAGCATTACGGACTATCCCGGCCGGAGTATCTGCCGGACGATGCACGAGGAGAATGCTCTGCGCTTCCTGTATCTGCGTTCTACGGCTTTTACTGCGCGGGTTGTATATGGCGACAACGAAATCTGCCCGTGCCGCAGCTTCCAGCCTCGTTTTAATCAGATCCCACGGAGTCAGCAGATCCGATAACGAGATCACAGCAAAATCATGCATCAAGGGGGCACCTAGCAAAGCCGCAGCAGCTTGAACAGCAGAAATACCCGGAATCACCTGGACGTTAAGACGGGGCGTGTCAGGATTTTGTCTGGCATCCATCTCCACAAGTTCCAGTACAAGACCGGCCATACCGTAAATCCCGGAATCACCACCTGAGACCAGCGCAACAGATTTTCCGGCGCGCGCAAGCCCAATCGCTTCACGACAGCGCTGCACCTCCTGCATCATACCTGTTGATATGACCTGCTTCCCCTCTAGAAGAGGCCGAACCAGTTCGACATAATTATCATACCCGACAATGACATCAGAAGCCGCAATGGCCTGCTTTGCTGCATCAGTCAGATGACAGGTGGCACCAGGTCCGGTGCCGACAATATACAGTGAAGCCATGAGTGCCTCGCGGGGGAATCGTTGTTTTTAGTGCTGCATTGATTGTAATTCGGTGATTGCAATTTGGGATTATCAGACGTTGTATGAAGCGTACAGCTGTTTGACACGAACCAGATATTCGCGTGTTTCTCGCGGCAGGTGATCGGGGCGTTTGTCAACGTTGCCAGGGCCCCAGTTGTAGGCCGCAAGGGCTGAATCAACGTTGCCGCCGTAACGCTGTAGCATGTCTTTAAGAAAACGGGTACCGCCCATAACATTCTGCTCCGGATCAAATGAATCGGACACCCCAAGCGAACGTGCGGTAGCCGGCATAAGCTGCATTAATCCACGTGCTCCGGCGTGTGAAACCGCCTGCGGGTTGAAGTTACTCTCTGCTTTGATGACCGCTTTTATCAACCCGACATCAACACCATACTTCCGGGACGCCCTGGTAATAATAGGATCAAGCCAGGTCGTATCGACAGATGAAGGGGATGATTCTGCCTTCGAAGTAACGTTAGGCAGATCATCCGCTAACTCTTGAAGCTGCGAAACAGGAGAAGCCGGCTCTGGTAACGACTGTTCTGCCCCAGCAGAGGGAAGATTGGAACGGTAGGCTTGAAGAAGAGCGTTTGCTGAAGAAAACGGTGTCGAACTCGAAGGAGTAGCGCTGCCTGAGGGTGAATCACCGGCAAGAGTGAGAGAACTCTGCAGCATCTGCAAGGTAAGCGACTCCGCTATTTCTCTAGCTTTTGAGCTGGCACTCGAAGCGGTAGATTCTCCACTGTCGAGAGCTTTGTCAAGTTTTTCGGCAAAACCACTACCCTGCTGGATAATATTATTGTCAAGTTTTTGTCGAAGCGGGGCGAGTGCCCCCAGCAATGAAAGTTTTTCTACGGTTATCGACATTTTTGTCAATCCTCGCTGAAAGCCAGGTTCTTTTTCTTCAGTTTTTCAATCAGAGTAGTTCTCTTAAGATTTAAGAGGAGAGCCGCCTCTTTTTTATTTCCACCGGAACGGGCAAGAGCCTGCATTATAAGATTATTTTCAAACTCGTCCACTGCAGAATTAAGACAGATCCCACCCTCCGGAAGCAGATTTTCTGCCGGCAATCCCAGTGATTGAACCGATACCGAGTGAGGCACTTTCCCGGAAAGATATTTCTCGGGCAGATCATCCGGAACAATAAGACCGCTCCCTTTCAGGATAACCAGTCGCTCAACCAAATTTTCGAGCTCCCTGACATTTCCAGGCCATTCATAATTACATAGAATTGCAAGCGAGTCTCGTGAAAAACCTTTCACAGCATTACGCTTGTCAGCGTTGAAGCGTGTCAGAAATGTATGGATCAGAATTGGTATATCTTCTTTCCGCTCGCGAAGTGGGGGAATTACAATCGGAATAACCGACAGTCGGTAATACAGGTCTTCACGAAAATCACGGCTAATGACCAATTCTTCAAGATTTTTATTGGTAGCAGCAACAATACGGACATCAACTTTTTGCGATTTTGACGCTCCGACCGGTTCGAATTCCCTGTTTTGAAGAACCCGCAATAATTTTACCTGCAAATTAGCTTTCATATCGCCAATTTCATCGAGAAACAACGTACCCCTGTCAGCCATTTCAAAGCGACCGATCCTGTTTGCGTAGGCTCCGGTAAACGATCCTTTAACATGGCCAAACAACTCACTTTCCAGCAGGTCATCCGGAATAGCCGCACAATTGACCGGCACAAAGTTTTTAGCATGCCTGTCACTAAGTTGATGAATAGCCCTTGCTGCAAGTTCTTTGCCGGTTCCGGATTCACCTTGTATCAGAACTGTTGCTTTTGATGCAGCAACTTTGGAAATCATTTCAAACAGTTCCCGCATAGGCGGGCTTGTGCCAATCATGGTTGCCGAAAGAAGCTGATATTGAGAGGAGCCGCCAGCCGAGTTGTCGTACAATTTCATTGACTGGTACTCGCGGGCCCGCATGACCAAGCTTTCCAGTTCATCCAGATTGAGTGGCTTCGGAATAGTGAAGACGGAATCACTGGCAGTTTTTTTATTCTCGCCACTGTTAACTTCACCATACCCAATCAGTACCATTAGGGGGTTAATCAGGGAACCGCGCTCTTCAAAATCGGGAGCTATCGAGTGAAGATAAGTTAAATCTGCAATGACTATATCTACATTATTTTTTTTAAGTGTGTCAAAAAAAGGAGCACCACCTTCTGCAAAAGTGATGCTGTACCCCTGATATGTCAAAAAAGCCGACACCAGATCGCGTGTTTTCACATCACTGTCTGCTATGAAAATAGTACCATTCTCGTGCATAGCTGGCCGTACCCCCCTATAGATATGTAGCTTTTTTGTATATATACATACTTTCAGACGAATGTCAATAAAATGACTCGATAATGACTTTATGAAAAAGAGCTGTCAGTTTATGCCTTCATGCTTGATTTCTGATAACTTTTTATTGTATGTGGCTTGATATAGTTTTATATGCATGGTAGATTGTCAAAAATTACCTAAACTTTAATGGTTACAATATATTTCAAGCTTAATTAATCCCTTTTGTTCGAGGAGGCCGATTGATGCAGAATGCGCTGGTACCTATAAAGGCTGAGGGCACTCATGATGAGCTTATCCAGCTGGTAAGCTTTAACCTTGACGAGGAAGAGTATGGCGTCGACGTACTAAAGGTTCGCGAAATTATCCGCATGCCAATTGTTACTCGCGTGCCTAACACTCCGCACTATGTGGAAGGGGTCATCAATCTGCGCGGTAAGGTTGTTCCTATCATCTGTATGAGAAAGAAATTCGGCCTGATTGAATCGGAGAACGATAAGCAGACCAGAATCATGGTTATGGACATGGATGGAGAACTGATGGGCTTCATCGTTGACGCCGTCTCAGAAGTCATTAGAATCTCTGGTAGCGAGATCCAACCATCTCCTGCTATGGTGGCTGGCGGCATCGATCAGGAATGTATTGCAGGCGTTATTAACCAAGCTGATCGTCTGCTTGTTTTACTCAATCTGGAGAAGATGTTTTCCCGTGATGAAAAGAATTTGTTCACAGGAATGTAATAAATCCACCCTCCATTAATTTTTTTAGGAGTCGCGCACCATGCCACCAATTGATTGCGAAGATCAGGAACTGCTTGACGGTTTTCTTGCCGAGACGACTGAGTTACTTGAAAAGCTTGACGATGATCTTATTGCTCTTGAAAAGTCTTCCGATGACACCGATTTGATGAACAGGATTTTTCGGTCGATTCACACAATAAAAGGTGCTTCAAGTTTCTTGGGGTTTGATCTACTGGTTAAGGTCGCCCATAAAACTGAAGATGTCCTGAACCGCCTTCGTAAGGGCGAACTGGTTGTGAACCCCGACATCATGGATGTCATTCTGGAAGCAACTGACCTTGTCAAACTTCTGGTAAGCGACATAAAGGCGGGTGAAATACAGGAACGTGAAACAGAAGGAACCATAAACAAATTACTACCGTACCTTTTAGATACCGCCGGAGCCAGTCAAGCTGCGGCTGCGGCTTCAACTGCAGCTCCATCGCCAGTGCCACCTTCATCGGTAGCAACCGAAACACCTGCTTCCACTGCTGCAGTGGAAGCAACGGCTGATTCAGTACCTCCCCCAACTCCCCCGACTCCCGCTGCGGTTCCTGTGCCTGCACCAAAAACGGCCATTGATACTGCTCCAAAAAAAGCACCGGCACCACCTAAACCAGCAGACGGAAAGGGAGATGACCTCTCCGACAATTCCACTGTTAGAGTCGATGTTAAACGTCTGGACGACCTGATGAATCAGGTTGGAGAACTTGTGCTTGAGCGCAACCGTATGATCCAGATCAATCAGGATTTGCAGCAAAGCGATGTGAATCGCGCCGACTTTAACGAGGAATTTGGTAAACTCACCAAACGGATGAGCTTTGTTACCTCAGAATTGCAGATGCAGGTTCTTAAAATGCGGATGATACCGGTTGAGAAGGTATTTAAAAAGTTCCCCCGCATAGTCCGTAGTATGTCCCGCGACTTGGGTAAAGAGGTTGAACTACAGATAGTCGGTGAAGAAACCGAGCTGGATCGGTCAGTGGTTGATGAAATCGGCGATCCCTTGATCCACTTGATCCGCAACGCCATGGATCATGGGCTTGAAACTCCTGAGGTGCGTCTTGCTGCTGGAAAAACAAGTAGTGGCACACTTATCCTGGCTGCAGTGCATGAGGGCAATCAGATCATTATCAGTATTAAGGACGATGGAAACGGAATAGATACCGATAGAGTTGGCCGCAAAGCAATTGAGAAGGGATTGATTACCGAGGAGCAATTTACAGCGATGAGCCAGAGGGAGGTCTTTGACCTGCTTTTCCTGCCAGGTTTTTCTACCAAGGACAAGGCAACAGATCTTTCTGGGCGCGGTGTTGGCATGGATGTGGTCAAAACCAACATCAAAAAGCTGAACGGACTAATTGAAATCAAGAGCACCAAAGGGGTTGGATCTGAATTTATTCTGCGCTTGCCACTTACATTGGCCATTATCCAGTCACTGCTGGTTGAAGTTGAAGGAGAAATTTACTCCATTCCTCTCTCATCGGTCCTGGAGACAATCCGTGTCGATCAGCGTCAGTTCCATTTAATTGGCGGGCAAGAGGTCTTAAAACTTCGTGATATTGTATTACCGCTGATCCGACTGCAGAAAATTTTTAATGTCCAGCCACGCGGCGAGGCCGATGATTTCTGTTATGTCGTAGTTGTCGGTGCCGCGGAGAAGAGAATGGGCTTAGTCGTTACCCGTTTGGTTGGACAACAAGAAGTGGCCATCAAGTCGCTCGGCAACTACCTGGCAAATATCCCAGGCATTGCCGGTTCCACCATTCTGGGCGACGGACGGGTTGCCCTTATCATTGATCCGGTCGCAATGTCAGAGGTCTGCGAATAGCAAAAATTTAATGGATTAATGATTGCCATAGCATTGTAATAACGCCCAAGGAGTAAGACGTGGCTATAAACGATAAAGATTTTGAACAACTCCGTGATTTTATTTACAACATCTGCGGAATGTATTTTCACACCACCAAGAAGTATTTCTTGGAAAGTCGCCTTACACGCCGCATGGAAGCTACCGGCGCTAAAACATATCAAGACTATTTTCTGATGCTCAAATCTCCGCGTGGTTCAGAAGAATTAAAGTTTTTGATGGATGAAATTACTACGAACGAAACTTATTTTTTCCGTAATGTCCCCCAGTTGGCGGCACTTGAAAACAAACTGCTGCCTGAACTTGTTGAAGCTAAAAACAAAATGGGATTCCGTAAGCTACGTATCTGGAGCGCCGCCTCATCCTCTGGAGAAGAGGCCTACACAATGGCGATGATCCTACTTGAAAAACGGTCGACCTTACTGAAAGACTGGATTATTGAAATCGTTGGTACTGACATCAATGAGACAGTTATCACTCAGGCAAAGGAAGGGATCTATAACGCCTATTCAGTGCGGAATATTCCTGATGCGTATAAACGCAAATATATTCGCGAGGATAACGGTAGATTTATCCTGTCACCCGAAGTTAAAAAGTTTGTTACCTTCAACAAACTTAACCTGTATGAAGATTCTAAAATGATTTTTATGAAGAGCTTTGACTTCATCTTTTGTGCCAACGTGCTAATCTATTTTGATACCGCTTCTAAATCAAAAGTTGTTCAGCACTTCTATAACAACCTGCAACCCTATGGTTACTTCTTTGTCGGCCAATCGGAATCCCTCCATGGCGTCAACGATAAGTTCAAGACGGTTCACTTCCCCGGTGGTTTTGGCTACAAAAAATAGTCAGAGAGGTTTTATTATATGGATAAAAGTCAGATGATGGAGCGGGCCGAGATATTAGTGGGTGCTGTTGACGATCTTCCTACCATTCCGATTGTAGCAACAAAAGTGTTGCAGTTGCTTGACAATCCTGATGTCAGCGTTGAAGAGGTAGCTGATCTGATGTTGTCAGATCAGGTTATGACCGCAAGGGTCATGAAGCTGATAAACTCTCCTGTCTACAAACCGACACAGGAAATCACTTCCCTGAAACGTGCTCTGGTATACTTGGGGTTGCGTCATGTTCGCGAACTGGCGTTGACAACTTCTGTTATCAATGCGTTTGACGGGACATCGGGAGCACTCGAACTGAATGCATTCTGGGAGCATTCCTTCGGGGTTGGTATGGTGTCCAAAATTATCGCCCAGAAGATTGGCTATCAAGACTTGGAAAAAGCTTATATTTCCGGGATTATTCATGATCTCGGCGAAGTTTTTTTAAGTAACTTCCTTCGCGAACCTTTTATGGAGGTGTTGGAATACATCAAAGTCCATCCGGTGAAACTTGTCGATGCCGAAGCAGAACTGCTCGGTACGACCCACTGCGAAATCGGTCTTTGTATGGCGCGAAAATGGAATTTCCCTGATGCCTACTGTGATGTGATAGCCTATCACCACAGCCCGGGTGAGGCCAACGTCGATCCGATTCTATGTGCTATAGTAAATCTGGCGGATCTGTTCTGCACGGTTCGTGAATTGAACTACGGTGGCCGTGAATGGATCAGTTTTAATTTGAGTGATGAAGAAGCATGGACAATCCTTAAAAATGAGTCGCCTACATTCGCAAATATGGATGTAGAGCGTTTCTGTTACGAGTTGGATGATGCCATTCCGGACGTAAAAGAGCTGGTTTCATCTATTTTTTCTCCTGCCTGATTTAATAGAAGCAGAATATAAATGTATTAACAAAATAATACCTTAGTTGGTCGCAACTTAACTAGAAGGCGAGACCCTGATGATAATGCCGCAGCAAACAAAGACAAGAATTCTGATCGTTGACGACTCATCTTTTATGCGAATGGCTATCCGTAGCGTTCTATCAAAAGAACCGTCATTTGATATTGTCGGAACAGCTGCAGATGGAATGGAAGGGGTAGAAAAAGCAATTGCTCTCAAACCGGATCTAATTACAATGGATATCGAGATGCCACGCATGGACGGCATCGCAGCACTCAAGCAGATCATGACCAAAGCACCAACCAAAGTAATCATGGTTTCAACTCTGACCAACGAAGGTGCCAAGTCGACGTTCGAAGCTCTTGATGCCGGAGCAATAGATTATATTCCGAAAAATGTTACAGACTCGTCAGATGCCCAGAATATTTTCAAACATGAACTGATGCGCAAAATCAAGGAGGCGATTGCATCACGCATACACCGTATGCCAAGCAGCGCTTCAACAACAATACGTCCCGCAACACCAACTATCTCGACCCCTCCACGACCTACGTCATCAAAGTTCCTCGGGAAAAAAATTCAGTACGTCGGCATTGGTGCTTCAACCGGTGGGCCGGTAGCACTGCAGGAAGTTCTTTCACGCATTCCGGTTAATTTCCCATATGGTGTCATGGTTGGCATCCATATGCCGAAAGCGTTTACAGGACCATATGCGGACCGTCTCAACGCCAAATGCTCCATGACCATCCGCGAAGCGGTTGACGGTGACATTCTCAAACCGGGGCTCGCACTGGTTGCGCCCGGAGGCATGCATACAACGCTGGTTCGACATGGGAGTAACATCGTCGTCCGAACCCAGCCTACCAGCGCATATCCACAATACGTCTATATCCCATCGGTTGACCTGATGATGTCAAGCATGGCCGAAGCGACCGGTGGAGCAATGCTGGGTGTTATTCTGACCGGGATGGGTAGTGATGGCTTCAAGGGGATGCAGCTACTTAAGCAGAAGGGTGGAGTTACGATTGCACAGGATGAAGCTACCTCAACCATTTACGGCATGCCAAAAGCCTGTGTTGACGGTGGTGTAGCTGATGAAGTGCTACCGCTAGGACAGATAGGCTTTGAAATATCTAAGTTTATGTGAGCAGAAGAAGATAATAGCTGTAGAATGAAACGCAGGGCGGCCAGTAAGGTCGCCCTTTTGTGTTTAGCGGTCGGCATATACAGTAATCCCTGCCCCTGAAACTTCAACCCGGCAATTTGAAAACCCTCGGCGTTTGAGACGAAACATGATGAGCGGTGCGACCAGAGGGTGAACACTTGGCAGAAATAGCGGAAAATTGGAGTATGACATACCCATAAGCGCGCTTACTGTCGCTTTGAAATTGATTGAATGTGTGTATTTCACTGTTTCTGCATTCCTTAACTGTGCTCGCTTGTTTCGTGAAACTCCAGCATCTTCCAACTTTCAATGGTATTATCCAAACGCCATTGGCTGCCGGCCATGTAGGTCAACTTGCCTTCACCATCGATATAGACGTGCATGGCCTCTTTCTTCTCAAAATCTTCGATAATTTTCTTTTCGCCGGTTACCCAGCGAGCTGTTACATAACTGACCGGCTCAAAAGAGACTTTAACACTGTATTCGTGCTCAAGACGGTGCATAACCACCTCGAACTGTAGCAGGCCGACCGCCCCGATAACCCAGTCCGACCCCATCAACGGTTTGAATACCTGCGTGGCACCCTCTTCAGCCAACTGTACCAACCCCTTTTCGAGAGCCTTTGACTTCATCGGGTTCAGTAGTCGCACCTTGCGAAAGTGTTCAGGGGCAAAGCTGGGGATACCGGTAAATTTAAGATCCTCACCTGTCGTGAAGGTATCGCCGATCTTTATAGTGCCGTGGTTATGGATGCCGATAATATCACCTGGCCAGGCTTCTTCCACATTAGTACGATCCTGGGCCATGAATATTGTGGCGTTTGCAATCTGGACATCGCGTCCAAGACGGACATGACGAACCTTCATGCCACGAGTAAACTTGCCGGAACAAATCCGGAAGAACGCGATCCGGTCACGGTGGGCAGGATCCATATTTGCCTGGATCTTGAAGGTAAAACCGCTAAAGGGTTCTTCGTAAGGAGATACAGCACGAGTTGAGGTTTCACGTGGCAACGGGTGCGGTGCATACTGGACAAAAGCATCCAGTAACTGCTGTACACCAAAGGTATTAATGGCACTACCAAAAAAAACCGGCGTCTGACGCCCGGCCAGATACGCTGACATATCGAAGGGATGAGCGGCCCCTTCCAACAGTTCTATGTCGTTCCTCAACTCTTCTACCTGACTCCCCAGCAGTTCATCAAGGCGTGGATCATCAAGACCATTAACCGATATAATTTCACCGGTACCGTTGTCCGCCTCAGCGTCGAAAAAAATAAGCTCCTTGGTATACAGATGGTAGGTACCTCGAAACCGTTTTCCCATCCCGATCGGCCACGTAATCGGAGCCGTCTGCATATGAAGATTTTTTTCAATATCATCAAGAAGATCGAGTGGCTCCTGCCCTTCGCGGTCAAGCTTATTCATAAAAGTCATGATCGGGGTGTGGCGCAGACGGCAAACCTCAAGCAGTTTTTTGGTCTGGCTTTCAACACCTTTAACGGAGTCTATTACCATTAGTACAGAGTCTACAGCCGTCAAAACACGATAGGTATCCTCAGAAAAATCGTTGTGACCAGGGGTATCAAGCAGATTGATTTCGCATTCGTCATAGGTAAACTTCATAACTGATGATGTAACTGAAATGCCTCGCTGTTTTTCCAGATCCATCCAGTCTGATGTTGCATGACGAGCGCTTTTTCTGGCACGAACCTCACCAGCCTGCTGAATCGCACCACCAAATAACAGGAGCTTTTCGGTTATTGTAGTTTTGCCTGCGTCAGGGTGACTAATAATGGCAAATGTGCGGCGTTTCTCAACTTCTTTCTGATTGAACAGTTCCACTGGGTGTAACTCCTTTTAGAACAATATAAATTATTTCGTGATCGTACTTATCCAGTTTGTCTGGAGTAGGCATGAGAAAGGCGGGCAAGCCCGCCAGGAATCATAGTACATGTGTTTTACAATTATGAGCGGAACACAAGTCGATCAAGGCACCACTTACCACCACCGGCGACCATCAGATAGAGGGCTATGCCCAACAGAGCGATATTATACTCGACACCATGCCCGCGACCGGTAACGCAGTTAATGTTAAGAAAAAAACCATTGGCCCAGTGAATCTTATAAATAGCTACCAGCATGACCGCAGAAATGCCCGCTGCCGAGAGACGCGTCAGAAAACCGGTTAGAACACCAAAACCACCGCCAAATTCGGCAATAATCGCCAACAAAGTAAAAATAGGTGGAATCCCCATTTTCACTTCAAACAGTTTAAAAGTCCCAGTCAATCCCAAGCCACCGAAAAGGCCCAGCAGTTTTTGAGAACCGTGAGCCATGAAAATCAGCCCAAGCGGAATGCGAAGCATCATTGGAGCTATCAAATCAGTCGCGTCAAAACTTCCCTTAGCCATGCGAAACCTCCACTATCTCCTTCTGCCGCAATCTGTCACTGTGATTGCTAATAACATTTTATCGTAATCGCTTGGCAACACACATTACATCGTACGGATTACCTCTGTAATCATTAAGATAAGTATAATTCATCCCAACTGCTGTACAAGCTTCGACTTTGCTTTTCAGTTCTTCTTCACTTACTTTTGAACAACCTGACAACAGAGTGAGCAAAATAAACAGTGCAATCTTCATCAGTCCTCCCAAAAAAAAGTTGATAAATCCAAGTGCAGTAGATGCACATCGAAATATCAAAACAAGTCATTTTGAGTACTTATATCGCTCGTAATATATTTGTCTATACTCCCATAAGCAGCTCAAATATACAATTGTTTTAAATATACTGTTCAATTATTTTTCAGGGTAACTGCATATAATAGTTCTGTTAACTAGCTGTTATACTTAAACAAACCTTGAGATTATCATCATTAATGCAATAAATAAATTGACATTAATATTGGCTGTTTGTTATGTTTAAGAGTCTTACAGTTGGAGGTTTAAACGGGGTGTACCGTTGGAGACACGTTACCTAAAGACATTCAAAGTTGTGCTGGATATGGGGAGCTTTTCGCTTGCTGCTAAAGAGTTGTGCATAACTCAGTCAGCTGTATCCCAGCGCATAAAAGTTCTTGAAAATCACTATGCCTGTCTACTGATAGATCGTTCAGGCGCAGTTCTTAAGCCAACATCTCAAGGTGTGAAAGTACTTGCCAGAGCAAATATGATATTGACGGCCGTACGGGATATCGAAGAGGCTGTAAAAAATTTAGGGAAGAAATCGGAGTTTACAATAGGATTTACGCCGACATTCGGTTTTGTTTTCTTGCCAAATGTGTTAGATCTATTCTTGAATAAAAACTTTTCTGGAATAAATCTCAGGTTCGTATCTCAACAACCAGAACATTTAATTCAGGAACTTATCGATAAAAAGCTCGACGTTATTGTTTTTGAGCACTGCGTTGAATTTACAAAAGATAACATTGCGTTCTTCCCTCTGCCCAATGATGAGATGGTCATGATTTCATCACCATCGCTCGGGATTCCAACCGGGGAAACAAGACTGGAAGTTTTTTTTAAACATAGGTTAATATCACGAGGAGAAGGATGTAGTTCACGTCAACTTCTCAATGACAATTTAAACAGAACAGGCAGCACTGTAAAAAATTTCAAGGGCATGATTACTCACGACCATCTCAGAAGCCTAATACAATCCACCCTTAAGGGTCAAGGTGTCGCCTTTGTATCTAGAAATCTGGTTAGTGACCACATTTACACTGGAGATCTCCGTGAACACATTATTCCTGAATTTCGTAATACCCGTTCACGTTCCTTAGCCTGTAACCTGAACCGGGTTAATGACTCTTTAGTCAATGATTTTATTGAGTCCGTCTTTCAAACTTTCAACTTGCAGTCACCTTTTAATACCCCTGAAAATACTGTTGTTATTTAATCGCTTAAGAATATATTTAACAATATTCAACTTTGGAAGCACGTCCGTCGCTGGTGGGCGGCCTGGTCTTCAAAACCAGTGGGGGGGATGAGAAATCTCCCCGGTGGGTTCGATTCCCATGTGCTTCCGCCATTTGATAGTACTATTAATAGGTCTTTCTGGATAGCGGCCTAAGATCGACATGGAGGTGGGCGTGGTATTTTGTAACAAACGTGAAGTTCCTCTAAAACAGCACAGAAATATTCCCGGTGTAACTCTTAATACTCCCAAAGCATTTCAATCATGAAAAATCTCATTCTTGGCACAGCCGGACACATCGACCACGGTAAAACATCACTAGTAAGAGCCCTTACCGGCATCGACACAGACAGATTAAAGGAAGAAAAGGCGCGAGGAATTACCATTGAACTGGGTTTTGCGCACCTGGAACTTTCCGGAGACATCAGATTTGGCATAATCGATGTTCCCGGACATGAAAAATTCGTACGCTCAATGGTTGCAGGTGTGGGCGGCATGGATATTGTTATGCTGGTAATCGCCGCTGACGAAGGTATTATGCCGCAGACTCGGGAACATATGGACATCTTGAGGTTGCTTGGGGTCAAAAATGGCCTGGTAGCCTTGACCAAGTGCGACATGGTCGAACCGGAATGGCTGGATCTGGTCACCGAGGAGGTGCGTGAATTCGTGTCCGGCAGTTTTCTGGAAAACGCCCCGATCGTGCCGGTTTCGTCGCGAACCGGAGAAGGTCTTGATGCGTTGAAGGAGGTTTTGTCACACCTGGCAAACGAAGTTGCCGAAAAACGCAGTGAGGGACACTTCCGTCTGCCGGTGGATCGGGTCTTTACCATGACCGGTTTCGGAACTGTGGTAACCGGAACTCTTCTCTCAGGCGAGATTTCTGTGGGAGAAGATATTGAACTGCTTCCATCTGGCATATTAGGTAGGGTTCGCGGTATTCAGGCCCACGGGAGCAAAGTGGACAAAGGGTTGGCAGGCCAGCGCCTGGCGGTCAACTTACAGGGGGTGGACCTGGATCAGGTGGGTCGGGGAGACGTAGTTGTTCCGCGTAATCTTTTTCAGACAACCCGCGCTGTGGATGTCCGCCTCGACCATCTATCTACAGCTCCACGTGAATTGAAACACCGTACCAGTGTGAACCTTCATTCGGCCACTTATGAGGTTCAAGCAAAGGTTGTCCTGCTGGACCGTGATACAATCGAACCTGGAGAAAGCACTTATGTACAGTTACGGCTAAGCGAACCGGTGCTGCTCATTTCTGGTGACAGCTACATTCTTAGGATAGCCTCACCCGCCACCACGATTGGCGGTGGAGTGGTGCTTGACCCCTTCCCTCCCCGCCGTAGGCGCCGAAGCGAAGAGGCCGTGATGTTGCTGGAGTCCCTTGAAAGTCAGGAGCACCAACGAGTATGCGCCCTGATAATTGCTCAAAGCAAACTGTCCGGAATTTCATTCGAGGATATTGTCCTGCGTTCCGGTGTCTCTCGTAAGGCCGCAGAGGCGACACTTGCAATACTTCTGGGTACCGGCGACATACTTCAAATGACTCGTGAACCTCGCATTTTTATCGCCAGGGATGCCTTCGAATCGCTCAAAAGCGGACTGACCGATGAAGTAAGTGCCTTTTTAGCAGCCAACCCGCTCAAGCATGGGATGGGAAAGGAAGAACTTAAAACACGACTACCAAAGCGAAGTGACCAGAGGTTTTTCACTCCGCTCCTCTCGGCGCTGGAACGAGACGGGGTGATGATCCCCGAGCGTGACATCGTCAAGCTGGCAGGTCATGTCATGCGTTCAACCGCTTCGGCAGAAGATCTGACATCGGCCTTCAGTGCATTTTTGCGGGAAAAAGCGCTTGAACCTCCCACCATAAAAGAACTAATGGAACATTTCCAATGCGACGAAAAGTCAGTCCGCGACAATATTGCCATCCTGATAAGAAATGGCGATGCGGTGCGTATATCCAGTGATTTGTTCTACGCCAGCGAGGCACTGAACGGCCTGCGGGAAAAATTGATGTGTCATCTTCGGGAAAATAAAGAAATAACTCCGCCAGAATATCGCGAACTTACGGGACTATCGCGCAAATTTTTGATTCCGCTGCTTGAACATTTCGACAGCGAGAAGGTTACCATCAGGGTGGGAGACAAACGAGTTTTACGGAAACGCCAGTAGTTCTGCTGCTTCCTCTGTTCATGACCGACATCAGAAAATTGATCCAACGAGACAGCTGCCGGGATGATTAATGTTTGTATTTAATATCCAGAAGAGCCACTCATTTTCGGATGGCACCGTTTGCAGTCATTCATCGGAAAGGCCACACGCATATGGCAGGAACCGCAATAATTACCGTAAAGATTGTTCCTCATTGAAAAAGACTCTGTCCCCTCCCTTTTGATTTTAAATGTGTCGGGGTGACAGCTTGAGCAGTCCAGTTCTGCAAAATGTTCCTCATGGGAAAAAGTAACATCGCTACGTGGTGATGTTGTCCCCAACTTCAGCGGTTCTTTGAGTTTATCCGGGAACTGTATTGTTAAACGTTCTGCACGGATTGAATTGACAGGGGTAATCAGTCCGTTATTCAGTGAGTTGGCCCAATCTATGCCGTTTCCGAAAGATGACTGGGGGAGTTTCTCGGCAAATTTTTCAAACCGCTCCTCCAAGGCGTTGGTGTCCTTCATATGGCATTTCACACATTTTGAGGGGTCTTTATCCAGTACGGAAAATGCGGTTTTCCCATCGTGGCAGACACCGCAGTATTTACCGGCAAGGTATTGCGCCCGGGTAATCCCGGTATCACCCGAACGCATGCCGAATTCCAACTCAAGGTGACAAACACGACAGGTATATTTTGCCCGATGGTTCCAGTGGGAAAAAACAACCGGGGCCATTCCCGCTTTTTTGCTTTTACGACGCATAACAACATTGCCGTATTTCCAAAATGGGCCATTAGGCGGCATAGCATGAAGGACTTTCCCTAACTCTGACCGGTCTTCTGACTGCCCGGAGCCAATCGACAACAACACTGTCAGAACTATCAGTGGTAATATGACTAAAAATCTGACGGCCATGCGTACCCCCTACAGCTTTGAATCTCAGTCCGGCAAGTGTCTACCGGGTCATTTCAGTTTTTGCTCCTGCATTTTAGTTTCCAGAACGAAAACGTAAAAGTTTTTGCACATCTGCAGCCTTTTCAGAAAAACTTTTCGAACTGTTTCTTCCTCTTTTTCAATAATTCTCTGTAAACCGTCACATCGCTCTATCAGCTTCTTAAGCTCTGGCATCGAAAGCGACATGGCATCGTTGGATTGCGCACAAGATGCGTCAAAATCCGTTCGCCAGACCTCTTCGCCATAGGCCGCTTGAAGTGAGATGAACAGGCTTATGCATCCAGCCATGAGCAAAAGTTTTAATCTTCTCTCAGTTCTCATGATTATTTTCACCCTTGTGGCGGCTTCGTATGACAACGCTGGCAATCGGTTTGCGGAAAGGCAACCTTCTCGTGACATACACCGCAATACTTACTGTCAAATATTTCAGTCATGGAATACTTGGAAGTTCCTTTTTTGACTCCGATAAAAATATCCGGGTGGCAGAGTTCGCAACCGTTCCATACCGTGTGCTTTTTATGAGAGAAGATGATGTCGGGCATCCCTTCTACTTTAGTTTTGATCGCAAAATCCGGGTTCACTTTCAAACTCGCTTTTTTAGAAGAGACCTTTTCCAGAAAGTCGATCGGCTTGATCAGGCCTTTTTCTTCCGCCAACTCCCAGTTTATCTTGTTTCCAAACCTTTCACCCGGCATTCTTTCCGAAAACCGGTAAAACTCATCTTCCTTGGCGGCGCTTCTTTCAAGCGTATGGCATTTTGCACACGTTTTATACTCTTCACGGCTGTATTCCTTGGCACATGATTCAAATATTCTTTTATTGTTATGTACCATCTTGCCATTATGGCAGGTACCGCAGAAATAGCCTTTCATATTGTCTGCTGAGCGTATTTTGGTAGCTCCGGCGGTCATGGCGAATCCGATATCAACATGGCAGAGCCTGCACGTATAGTTTTGTCGATGTACCCAATGGTCGAACATTACAGGCGGCATTCCCGCCTGTTGGGAATAATTATTGATGGTAACGCTGCCAAATTCATAAGGAAGAGGTTTTTTCTTCTTCAGCCCACCCTGAGCCCATGCAATACCCACAGCAACCAACAGAATCGATACAACGAAAAATAATTTCCTCATTGTGTTTCCTCTCGTAGCTATAATTTAAAACCATGATTCCGTGATAATTAATCACCCTAACAGAAGCAGTGGGGTAACTATTTATATGATTCGGGCAACAGTATGTCTATTTTAGTGTTAGAATTCCTGCGAACCTCACCGACAAAGTCACCAATGGCTGTATTTATCTTTTGTGCCTTGAGATATTCAGCGATATTTTTACTGGCTGCAGCCAGTGTGACCGTCTCAGCTTGTATCCGATCCGTCAGCTTGATTATGTGGAAGCCAAATTGTGTTTCTACCACACCGCTCATCTTTCCAACTTCAAGAGCAAACGCTGCCTGTTCGAACTGAGGGACCATTTTCCCTTTGGTAAAATACCCCAGATCGCCACCCTGCTTACTGCTTGGGCAGGTGGAGTTTTCCTTCGCCAGCGTCACAAAATCTGCTCCGCCTGCCAGTTCCTTGTGCAGTTTTTCCGCTTTTTCACGGGCTTTATTCTTATCTTCAACCGCCGCTTTGCCATCAACACCTATCAATATATGGCTCGCCCTCAACCGCTCGGGCTTGGTGAAGTTGGTAGGATTTTGATCGTAAAACGTTTTGATCTCAGCTTCACTGACCGTAACTTTGGAAGCGATGTTATTATTGACGAAATTGGCAATAATAACATCACGACGGGTATAGTCGCGTAACATTTTTTCATCCATACCAATATTCTGGAGCTCTTTGGCATAAGCATTCGCATCAGCGAACCCGCCCTTGATTTTTTCAAATCTTTCAGCGGTCTGTTTATCGAGGTCTTTGAATTCAATCTTCTGACCGGCCTGGAAAAGCAGCTCTGAGCTAATCAGCTGATTAAGGGCCTGTTTTACAAATTCTTGTCTAAGATTGGCTGGAATCTCCACACCGGGTTGGTTTGCCTTTAATATTTTTTCGGCCCGTTTGAGTTCACCAAAAGTAATTTCCGTGCCATTTACTCGAGCCACCGCTTTCTTAAGTTCAGGTGAAGAAAATTCACTGGGTTGTAATGGTGGTGTCACATTCGACGTTCCGATCGAACATGCTGAAACTAACAGCGCAAGCATCGATAAAGCGATCACAAGTTTCAGCAACAGATTTGAATGATTCATTAACAGGTTTCCTCCCGGATATTGTAATGGATATGAGACTTTGATAACTATTTTATTGTTCCTATTTTATTCTTAGTTTTGTATAACAGAATTCATCAATATTTAGTATGTTTTTTATGTGCAGTCGTAACCAGCCTGCACTTGTGGCTGGAATAATAATACCTGAATTGGAGGCGTACAGAATGAAAAAAACAAGTTTACTGGCAGCTCTTTTGGTCATGACAGCATCATCAGCAATGGCACAACAGTGGAAACATTTGGGTGACTACGATGTTTCTACCAGATATTTTTATAATCCGAAAACATTTTCAGTTTCTGCGGGTTCTATCGTCAGTGTCTGGACTAAGACCGAATATAACGTTGACAGTGCTGCCATGGAAAAAGAAAAAATATCAGCCGATATGTCAAAAGGGACAAAGGCGGTCGCTGCATATGAAGAGTATGACTGCGTGAACAAGAAAAAACGTACTATAACTGGCATGTCCATTGAAAAAGTTAATAAAGCTGATCTTGATAAAACTGACTGGTTAGAAGTTGTAAAAGGCAGCGTTGAAGATAAACTGCTGGTCTTGATATGTCAGGAATTAAAACCTCAGAAGTAGATTGCAGCATGGTTTGAAATATTCAGTTGCAATTGTTGATCACAGTTTTACAACGTTTTGGCATAAGCAATTCAGATCCAGCAACCAAGAAAAAGTGCCCGGAGGGAAAACCCTCCGGGCAATTTTATTGCATTGTTTCAAGTAGTTCTAGTTAACTACGGTGTTACAGTGATATTCGTCCTGTAGTAGCCCTTCTGAACACCACTCATGTACACGTAAACCTGTACGAACTTGCTTCCAGGAGTGCTGTAGGTGTGAGCCTTAGCAAGAACTGATGCAGCATTATTCGTGGTTACGTACTCATAATTGCCATCGCCCCACATGATTTTAATCTTGTTGTTAGCAACTGGCAAATTCACAAGGTCAAGTGTTCCGGCATTCACGCCAGCATTGTTAGTCCACGTGATGACGTTAGCTTGTGGAACAATGGCTTCAACTTCTTGTGTTTTCCTTGAAATATTACCTTCCGCATCGATAGCCTTCAGTTCGATGATCTTCACACCAGGGGTAGTAAAGGTCACGGTGGAGGTTATACCGCTAGGGAGAGGAGTAACAAGGAAGGCTTCGTCGACTGTAAGAGTTGCAGGGTTGTCGAGAAGTCCAGTTCTCTCGGTGAGAGTCCAGTTGTAGGATACTACACCTGGCTTTGCAACATCAGCTATCAGTGCCAGAGGAGCATTTGTGTAAACCTGAACGCCAGGAGACTGACGATCTTTGTCAACTGAAGCTGCTGTTGAGAAGTTGGCAAACGGCTTCACGCCGATACCGGTGTTAGCTTGGGTAATGCTGTTCATATAGGTTACAAATGCAGCACGGTTTAAGTGGTCAACACCATTTACGTCTACAAAGTTCACGCCATTAGCTGTAGGATACAGCACTTCAGAACGATCGAGCTCAGTAACACGCTTGTGGGTAGCTGCGCCACCAGGAGTAAATACACCACCACTCCATGTGCCTTCTTCATCAAACTTGACTTCTACAGCTCCACCACCCTTGGTTGAAACTTCAGCAGCGGTCTCGATGTCAGCGTTAAGACCAACAACAACCATGTTCTCTGCAGGTGCGGCTGGCAGCCCCATTGGGTGGGCAGGTGACGGCCCTTGTGGCATAAATCCGAGGCCAGCAGCTTTAGCTGTTACTGTATTAATTGCGGTACCGAGCATGTTCATTGTGCCTGCAAACATTGGCACTTTTGGAGTAGCTGAATGGCAGTCGGTACATGATGTACCCTGGTTACCATCACTACCAAGAACAAACGTTTTGACCGGGCGGATGCCGTGGGTCAGTTTGTAAGGACCTGCCACGAAGGCGAGCTGGGTTCCAGCCCACGATTTGTTAACGACAGGAGCTGGAGCAGTTGCTCCGCCATCGTTCGCTTCAACCATACCACTGATTTGCGTGCGATAAGTCTTGTACGCGGTAATTTCTTCAGGTGTGGAGAACATGGCGTTGCCGCCATAGACACCTACGTATTTTATAGCACCGGTGAAAGCTCCTGTCAGGTCAAATGCAGCTTGGTAAGCACCAGAGCCGAAACCGATAGGGATTGGAGCGAAACCGGAAGGACCGAAGTTCATACCGGCCTTCATATCGCGGGTAATCCATGGATCATAGTTGGTTGAAGGGCTGTTAGAAAGAACTTCAGCCGCAACACCAGTGTGAACGCTTGGTGCACGTCCTGGTACGCCATCACCGTTGGCGTCTACAGTCCCGCTAACGTTGTTCCAGATTTGCGCAGTGATCAGGTTGACAGCGTACATTTTACGACGCCATTCTGTGTTAACTCCACCAGTATTCTGATGGGTGGTGGTCATGTTCTTGAATTTGAAATCGCTGCCACCTTTCTGCCAGGTGTAAAGCGGAACCCATTTTTCCAGGTTGTCGCCTACAGGAGTACCCATGCTCATAGGATCGCTGAACATACCCATCACGCCGCGTTCTTTTTTGAAGCCGAGCATGTTGGGGTAGCGATTACCTGAGGTGCAGTCAAGGAGACGAACAACCATCTGATTGCGCTCCAAGTGACAAACTGTACAGTCGATAACGTCCATATGGTTGCCGACAAAGCTCTCTTCAGCGCCGGTAGTTGCATTCAAGCGAACCGACTTGGTGAGGTTGGCAAGGAGGCCGGTCTGTTGGTGAGCGGAATTCGGATTTGGAGCACCGAATGTATCGATTACTCTGCCATCGTTGTTCTTGCCGGTAACGTGGCAGCCAACACAAGATTTAACTGTGTTCTGGCTGTTGACGGTATTAACCATGGCTGGATTGCCTTCAACTCCACCGGCGCTGTCAAAACCACGGCCCGGATCGCCGGCACTTTTGCCGTCAAATGTAGCACTGTTGATCTTGCTTGTATTGGTATTCATGTGGCAACCGGAGCAGTCCAGTCCCAGGTGAACGTCATAACCAGTTACCCACATATCGCCACGCTTGAACCATTCAGCACGTGGGAAAGGCACTGTACTTTTCTTGAGGACGTTCTGGTCCTGGTATGGACCAGCGCCGATTGTGGCCTGATAGTAGATAGGGCCGCTGGGGGTAGTGTTGCCGCCACCCATGAAGTACGGAGCCATACCATGATTTGCTGAAGTGAAGTTGGCAAATGCAACTTTGTTAAATTCAGACATGCCCATGGCAGATGGCCAACCGGCAGGAATCATGGTATTAAAGCCTGGCGTGGTGCTGGCGATGCCAGTCTGGGTCATATACAGGACTGGCGAAGTTGGGTATGGCCCTACTTTCATATCCCATGTCATGCCCATCGGCGCATTCATATCGAACGCCGGCATAGCCAGTCCGGTGAAGGACTTGACAAATTTGCCGGTGTAGATCATTGGCGCTGAAGAGAGGAAGTCCCTGAACATGTCAGGAATGTCCTTGAGGTTGGACGGCATGTGGCAATTGCGGCAGTTCTGAGTAGGTGGATCGTACTTCATCTTGGACATACCAAGGCTTGACAGGGAGACAACGTTGCTGCCGTCTTTCTGCAGAATGCCTGTTGTGAAATCATATGCCTCGGTAAACATGTTCATGAAACCTGCGCCGAAAGATGGCGTAGCATTATGGGCACCACTGTAGGCCATGACTGAAGACATCATGTTGTTGTAGCCGTCAAAGTGGCACATGAGGCAGTCCATCTCTTTTACGTTCGGCATCATAACCTGACCTGCAACAATCGGCATAGGGGAGCCGTCAGGCATGGTCATAGTCTGAGCTGTACCCCAACCGCCTGGGGCGGTCATCGGAGTAGAACCGTTCCAGATCGGATAAATCCAAGGAGCAGGCTCAACCGTATGTTTCGGCAGACCGCTCATAGGGTCATAACGCTCAAACATAGACATGTTGTAAGGAGAGAGGCCAGTGGCAAAAGTCCTCTGACTGAAACGCACGCCATCACGATCCTTTTCTATAAAACCGCCACCAACGTGGCAGGAACCGCAGGACTGTGCGAAGTCCCAAGCGGTGATGTCAACCTTGGTCAGGAGCGGGTTTGCTCCCTGAACGGTACTGAAACTATTAGTACCTTGAAGCATAGTCTGTAGTCCTGCAGAGCCTGGACCGGTATAAGCTCCATAATTAATGTCAGCTCCTGCTGTTGTTTTCAAGTAGTTCGGCACCTGCCGAAGCGAGGGGCTTCACCACTTGCCGACCATTGCGGTCGCCTGGGTCCAAGGCTTGGCCTTGGATGTATCAAATCTACCATCTCCGGCTACGGAATTTGGATACTCATTGCGTCCCTGAGCCGAATGGAAAGCGTGGTCTGAAATATTGTCGTACGTCTGATCAATGCCGGTTGTCTTGTTAATGTGGCAACCAGCTGTTCCGCAGGTTTGCTTCGGGCTGTAAGGCATACCCTTACCGTTTGCATCAACCTGAACCGGTATTTTAGGTGCGCCCATCTGCATGGCAATCTCTTCGAACGTATAGAGAGTGACTGGTGGGTGAGCGGCTAAAGAAACGCCCGCTGACAGGACCAAACTGGCAGCAGCTGTTGCTGTCAATAAGCCTGGTCTAACTCTTGGCTTTTTCATTTATTAATCTCCTTTTCTGATCATTTGTTTTTTGCACCAAACAATGTTGCTACACACAAACTTACTACGGTGCTGTTCAACCTGTATGGGGGTACAATATTGAACAATGATGAAGAGAGCTGTTTTCTATATAGCAAGTTCGGGACCAAGTTTCGACTAATGTAGGGAAATATTGCACAAATCGCCTTCAAATCAATGAAAAAATTGGGTGGCAGTATATATATCATATTGTTTTTAATAGCTATTTATTTTTTAAGCCGAAGTGCATTTTTTCAAGTATTTATCGGTACAGCACTGCGATACCTAGGGCCAACAGCCCAGTTTATAGGTAGTTAATAGAGGGGAATCCGAATAATTTTCCAATACTATTTCGGGGAATGGGTGATATCACCCACATATAAAAGTGCTGATATAACCCATAAACAAAATTAATTAATGCAACAGCTTTCTTGACATAAAAAAAATCTTGCATTTTCAGTAAAAATGCTTTCTAGCTATTCGTGTTTCAATACTATTTTTCTCCAACACGGCATCCAGATGCGACATTTCAATCAGATAACTATTTGGAAACCGGAGTAATAATGTCGTCACACCAGTACATTGGATGACTTACAAGGAATCAAGATGAGCTCTAATTTATTTACCAGTATTGTCAAAAGCCTTTCAAACGGTATCTATGTTCTTCAGGATAACCGTGCCGTCTATCTTAACCAGCGCTTCGGTGAGATCTTCGGCTATGAATCTCTCGAACCGTTACTCATGTGCGACATGTATGAGACGGTTTATCCGGACCGCTTGACGGTCGATTTTTTCCGGGGGGTTCACGACCAGATGTTTGCCAGCGGCCAGACAAAAGCTGCCTGGGGGCAAGCCTCAGCAAAGTGCGACGGCACACCCATCTGGTTGGAGGTGGAAGCACAAGTGATCTCCCTGAATGGCCGACCGGCCATCATGGGCATGTTTCATGACTTTACCGACTGCAAACTTATCGGCGAGGCTATGTTTGTTTCCCAGGAAACGCTCCGCCTGCTGCTAGACGCTATGGAGGACCGGGTTTACGTGGTTACCGACGACCTGAAAATTGTTTATGCCAACCAAAAAATGAAGGCAACTCTTTGCGGTGATATAAATACAGAGTTGTGCTACAAGGTCTGCCGGGGACTTGATTCAATATGCGTGGACTGTTCGGCCGAACAGGTGTTCAATTCCAACAAACCAATGTACAAGGAGTTTTATAACGATCTTACCCATAAATGGTACTCGGTCATTGAGCTTGCCATCCGTATGCCAGGAGTCAACCGACCGGCCAAACTGGCAGTGGCCCGCGACATCACCGACCGGAAGAAGTCGGAAGAACAGATCCGTGCACTTTCACACCGTCTCCTCAATGTGCATGAGGATGAAAGAAAACGGCTGTCACGGGAGCTTCATGACGACCTCGGGCAACGTCTGAATGCGGTCAAAATAGGAGTCGACACGCTGGCCGAAGATCTTGCAAATTTCCCTCCTGAAATTTATGACCACGTGAGCAACCTTTCCAAGGTGCTGCAAGATTCCATTGACTCTGTCAGAAACATTTGTGCCGGCTTGCGTCCGGCTTCTCTTGAAATGAGTGGTTTAGTGGAAGCTATAAAAAAAGACTGCGCCAATCTTACCGCGGTCCATGGCCTTAAAATTGATTTAAAATCGTCCGGCATGAAAAAGGTCAACCTAGATAGTGATGCAGAGATCAATCTCTACCGTGTTTTTCAGGAATCTCTCAACAATGTAGTAAAGCATTCCCAAGCAAGCGAGGTCAGAATCAGCCTCATCGCATCACATCCCATTATCAGGATGAGGATTGAGGACAATGGTAAAGGTTTTGACATCCTGGCACGCATGGCAAAAAACAACAATAGACTCGGCCTGGTTGGCATAGCGGAGCGGGTAGATCTTCTGGGCGGAACTTTCAAGATGGTCTCCCGACCTGGTGAGGGAACACGTATTGTAGTTGAGATCCCGTGTCTCAATTAAAAATCGCCATAATTGGCTAATTCTTTAACACAAGGACACTACCATGAACAAAAAACGGGTACTAATCGTTGACGATCATCCACTGTTTCGTGATGGGTTGAAAAGCCTGGTGGAAAGGAGCGCCAACTACCAAACCATCGGTGAGGCGGGGAGCGGCGCAGAGGCCATGAATCTCGCTCTTGAACTCAAACCTGACTTGATTACCATGGACGTGTCTCTGCCGGACATGAGCGGTATTGATGTGGTTCGGGAGATCTTGAAGATTGATCCGTCGGCCCAGATTCTCATGCTCAGCATGTATCCTAAATTAGATTATGTCTCCGAGGCATTCAAAGCCGGCGCGCGGGGCTATGTGGTCAAGGAAGCCACCAGTGCCCGCCTGATTGAGGCTTTCGACACCCTCTGCAGGGGTGAATTTTTTGTTGACGGCCAGGTTTCCCAAGACATCGTAGCGAAACTTATGGCAGGTTCGGCAAGCGAAGCAGTAATACAGGACGAACTTTATGGGCTACTCACCGCTCGCGAGCAGCAGGTGCTGAGACTGGTTGCCGAAGGAATGACCTCCCGTGAAATTGCCACGAGTATTAACCTTACCATCAAGACGGTTGAGAACCACCGGGCAAACCTGATGAAAAAATTGAACATTCACAGCAAAATGGAACTTGTCAAATATGCCGCAAAATTAGGGCTGATCGATCTTGATAATTGGCGTTAGCGCCTGCGGCGGTTTCGTTTTATTGAAGTAAAAAATTAGAGCCATGGGGAAATTCCCCATGGCTCTATTGCATTGCATTGTTTCAGGTAGTTCTAGTTAACTACGGTGCTACTGTGATATTAGTTCTGAAGTAGCCCTTCTGAACACCACTCTGGTATACGTAAACCTGTGCGAACTTGCTTCCAGGAGTGCTGTAGGTATGAGCCTTAGCAAGAACTGAATCAGCATTATTCGTGGTTACGTACTCATAATTGCCGTCGCCCCAGATGATTTTAATCTTGTTGTTAGGGAGTGGCAAATTTGTGAGGCCAAGCGCTCCGGAATTAACACCGGCATTGTCAACCCAAGTGATGACGCTAGCTTGTGGAGCAATT
>JANXYR010000007.1 GCA_025355965.1 Geobacteraceae bacterium | reverse complement strand
CGGTTTGCCTGCAAGAATATTCGAAAATTCAATCCGACCAACAAAGATGTCCTCATAATTTCCCTTTTGATATCCATAAGCTTTATCTGCTTCAAGACGGCTCTTCAAATAACCCATAACATCGGGCCGGTATTTCCATCCGTTGATGCCTCAAGCTATTTCTACCTGTTTCCGTTTGCTGCAGGAGCGATGATTGTCAGGATTTTCATCAACTCAGAGGTTGCCTTGGTCTATTGCGCCATTCTGGCTCCGCTGCTTGGGATAATGTTCGAAAACAATATGCTGGTGGTGATCTATTCTTTGCTGGGAAGTATAGTTGGAGCTCATGGCGTTCGGCACTGCAGCAGTCGCGGAACCGTTTATGTCGCCGGCTTCAAGGTTTCAGTTGTAAATCTGGCTCTTGCGCTGTCGTTTCAAACCTTCAATAATGCCATCTTTACAGCTCAAACCCTTTACGTAGCCCTGTTTGCAATGCTCAGCGGATTTATCAGCGCCGGTTTGGTATCAAGTTTTATTCCGCTTATTGAAACATTTTTTCAGTATACTACCGATATAAAACTGCTGGAGCTTGCAAACCTCAACTCTCCAATACTTCGGGAGCTGATGGTCAAGGCTCCCGGAACATATCATCATAGTGTAGTTGTCGGCAACCTGGTCGAGGCTGCCGCCGAATCAATTGGCGCCAATCCTCTGCTGGCGCGAGTTGCGGCTTACTACCATGATATTGGCAAGGTTTCAAAACCTCTTTATTTTATTGAAAACCAGTCTGGTGAAGAGAATCGTCACGATAAACTTACGCCCAGCATGAGCGCCCTGATACTGATTTCGCATATCAAGGAAGGAGCCGAGCTGGCCCGTGAACACAGGATTGGACAGCCGATTATCGATATCATCCGTCAGCACCACGGCACTGCGTTAATCAAGTTTTTTTACGAGCGCGCCAAGAGCCAGGCTGCGTTAAGCGGGCAGATCGTTGAGGAAAAGGATTTCCGCTATCCCGGCCCCAAGCCGCAGACACGCGAGGCTGGCATTGTCATGCTGGCGGATTGTGTTGAAGCTGCTTCCCGCACTTTAGTGAATCCTACGCCTGACCGTATTCAGGGGTTGGTCCAGAAGCTGATTAATAATGTATTTATGGATGGTCAACTGGATGAATGTGAGTTGACTCTTAAAAATTTGCATGAAATTGCCAAGAGTTTTACCGCTATTTTGAACGGTATCTTTCATCAGCGGATTGATTACCCAGAGCCTGCCCATAAAGGGGGCGACAGTCCCAGAAAGACGGAACCCCGGGATCTAACTAAAACGGAATATGGAGCCTTGCCGCATGTTGATAATGTTGAACAATCGCCAGAGACGCCACCACTTCAAGAGTCGGCAGCTCAAAAAGGTGGCAGTGAGAATATTAAGCGCCTTGGGATGTCATGAGGATTCGGAGCTGTCCGTATCGATTGTGGGTGACCGCTCGATTCGGATTATTAATCGTGAATATCTTGCCAAGGATCGCCCGACAAATGTGATATCTTTTTCACTGCAGGAAGGGGACTGCGGAGGGATAAATCCGCACGCGCTGGGTGATGTGATAATCTCGGCTGATACCGCTGCCCGGGAGGCAGAAGAGGGTGGGATGGAGTTTTTTGAACGTTTGTCGTTTCTTGTTTTGCACGGGATATTACATCTGTGTGGCTATGATCATGAGCGGAGCGGTGAGACGGAAGCACAAAAAATGGAGCAGAAGGAGCAGCAGATATTCAGAATCCTGAAGAAGGAAGGGTTGTTAAGCCCGACCGGTTTATAGAATCAGCCAACTGCGCTGTTGAGGGAATTTTGCACGCAGCCCGCACTGAAAAGCATATGCGTATTCATTTCATTGCGGCAATTGTAGTGTTGCTGGTTGTTTTGTTTCTTAAAGTCAGTGCTATGGAATTTGCGCTGCTTGCGCTTTCAATCCTGGCAGTTCTCTGTGCCGAGATGTTTAACACCGCAGTAGAAGCGGTCGTTGATCTCGTTTCTCCCGGCTACCACCCATTGGCAAAAATTGCAAAAGATACGGCCGCCGGGGCCGTGTTTATTACAGCTTGCGGTGCTGCCATTATGGGGTACCTCATTTTGGCAAAATACGTTATGCCGTACTACGGGGAGGTTCTTGCGATGTTTGGCACTGCGTCTGACATGGGTACGGTTGTATCGATACTGATTGTGGTTATGGTTGTTGTTGTCGTAAAGAGTGCCACCGGAACCGGTACGCCTCTTTATGGCGGAATACCGAGTGGACATGCTGCTGTCGCATTTTCAATAGCCACTGCTGTATCGCTTAATACCCGCGATCCACTAATTTCGCTGCTTTCACTACTGCTGGCAGCGATGGTAAGTCATTCACGTTTATTGATGAGAATACATACCATGCGCGAAATTATAATAGGCGCATGTGTAGGTTCCGGGATCACGCTGCTGGTTCTTCAGCTTTTCAAGATGTATGCATGACTCTTACTGGCGATTGATTCGTCAATGTTTACTTCAAGCGGGCTTTTTGTAACATTTCCTGAAACAGTTCCGGCGTAAATCCTTTCATAATTATCTCATCATTGCCCTTGCCGAAAATAATTACCGGCACTCCGGTACTATTGTACTTGATGGTTAAATCTTGCATAGCCTTAGTATCAATCTCGACATCATAGTTAATATAAGGGATGTCGTTTTTAGCCAGATATTCCTTGGTTTCACGACAGCGGGGACACCAGGCGACCGAATAAAGTACGATCTGTGGATATTGTTTTGCCGCCACGGCTTTCGCAGGGTTCAGTCTGCTCTGTGGAGCCCCTTCAGCACCAGATGAAGCGTGGAAGATCAGGGTTATGGCCAAAGCTGCATATAATGGTCGTATCATGGTAGATTCTCCTTGCAATACAGGTGTTATTTACCAGAGTATCTATCATATTGCCGTCGGCAAGGTCAAACAAACAAACTGGTAGGAGCGTTGTATGAGGACACGAATAAAAGAAGTTATTGAGCAGGGGGCAAGTTCTTCAATCTGTTCCTTTTCAGGATGGGTGCGGTCAGTCAGGTCCTCAAAGGGGGTCTGTTTCATTGTTCTAAATGACGGATCAACAGTTGATGGTATTCAGGTGGTAGCGGAGTCTACTCTACATAATTTCAATGATATCTGCCGGATTGGGACCGGAACAGCACTTACTGTGCAAGGTACTCTGGTTGAATCTCCTGCAGCCGGTCAGAAATGGGAGCTGGCTGCAAAAATCATAACAATTGTCGGTGTAGCAGAAGAATCATACCCTCTCCAGAAAAAGCGACACTCATTCGAATACCTGCGAACAATTTCTCACCTGCGTCCGCGTACAAACACTTTCGGAGCGGTATTTCGCCTTCGATCCAAGCTGGCTCAGGCTATTCACCGTTTCTTTTCAGAAAATAACTTCCTGTACGTCCATACACCCATTATTACTGCCAGCGACTGTGAAGGGGCCGGCGAATTATTTCGCGTTAGTACACTTGATGCGCTTGATCCTCCCGTTCTGGATGGAGAGCCTGATTTCAGCCAGGATTTCTTTGGACAGAAAACCGGCTTGACCGTCAGCGGCCAACTTGAAGGGGAGCTGTTTGCACTGGCTTTTGGCGATATTTACACTTTTGGTCCGACGTTCCGGGCAGAAAACTCCAATACCGCCCGGCACGCTTCAGAATTCTGGATGATTGAACCGGAGATGGCTTTTGCAACGCTTGCCGATGATGCTGACCTGGCGGAAAAATTTGTCCGCTATCTCTGCCGGTTTGCTCTCGAAGAGTGTGCCGATGATATGTCCTTCTTTGACAAGCATATTGAAAATGGTCTGCTTGAGCGCATCGGCAGGGTCGCTAATGCTGATTTTGTGCGCATGGAATATTCTGAAGCGATTGAGCGCTTGCAGCGGTCGGGAGCCACTTTTGCCTATCCGGTGGAGTGGGGTCTGGATCTGCAGACAGAGCACGAACGCTATATCACCGAGCAGATAGTCGGCGGCCCGGCCTTTATTCTCAACTACCCGAAAGATATCAAAGCCTTTTACATGAGGCAGAACGAAGATGGTCGTACCGTGGCTGCCATGGATCTGCTCGTGCCGAAGGTCGGTGAAATCATCGGCGGCAGCCAGCGCGAGGAGCGGCTGGATCGTCTTGAAAGGCGGATGAGTGAGATGGGAATAGCGAAGGAACCGCTCTGGTGGTATTTGGACTCCCGCCGCTGGGGGAGTTGCCCGCATGCCGGCTTCGGGCTCGGCTTCGAGCGACTCGTCATGTATCTCTCCGGGATGGAGAATATCCGCGATGTGATCCCTTTTGCGCGTACGCCGCGGCATTGTGAATTCTGATACACAGGCTTGAATGAAACAAGGGGATTACATGAGTACGTACGATAACTATCTGCAAGAAGCCGTAATTGCCGCCCGGATCGCCGGACGCTACCAGAAGTACCGTTTCGCGTCAGCATTGAATATTGAGATGAAAGGTGACAAGGATCTGGTGACCGAGGTTGACAAGGAATCGGAACGGCAGATCGTTGAGCATCTGCTCTCACGCTTTCCGGACCATGACATCGTCGCCGAAGAAAGCATCTATCCTCAAAACGGTTCTCCGTTCCGCTGGGTCATCGATCCGGTTGACGGCACCACCAACTATGCCCACGGCTTTCCCTGGTTCTGCGCCTCGATCGGGCTGCTGTCGGAAGGAGAGCTGGTTGCCGGGGTAATCTATAACCCGGTGTATGATGAACTCTTCACCGCGACCAAAGGGGGCGGTGCCTTCCTGAACGGTGTCCGCCTGTCGGTCTCCTCCCGCACTCCGCTGAAAAACACTCTGCTCGGCACCGGTTTCCCCTACGACTGTGCAACCCATCCGGCTAACAATTTTGACAATTTTATGGTCTTCCAGAAGGAAGCCCGGGGTATCCGCCGTGCCGGTGCCGCCGCGCTGGATCTGGCTTATGTGGCCGCCGGAAGGCTGGATGGCTTCTGGGAGCTGAAGCTGAAACCGTGGGATGTGGCGGCCGGGGTTTTGCTGGTGCGGGAAGCGGGGGGCATGGTAACGACCTTCGACGGCTCCGCTTACGATATCTTCAACAACCGGATCGTCGCCAGCAACGGCCTGATCCATGACGAGATGGTGGCGCTGTTTGCCTCGGTTGCCTCCGGTAAAGAGTAAACATGCCGTAAGCAGAAGAAACAGAAATGAAGAAAGGAATCATTGTGCAGGTACTTGATGACAACCGCTGCTTCATCTGCGGCAAGGATAACCCGATCGGCTTCAAGGCCGAATTCATGATAGATCCCGAACGGCGACGGGCGGAAACCAGGGTGCGGATAGACGAAACCTTCCAGTGATGGCAGGGTCATGGCCGAGGCTGAGGTCATCATGTACCGGACGAAGGAAGGGTAAGGATACGAAGCCGGAAATTGCGGTCAGGAAGATGCTGCACGCCGCCCAGCTTCAATCCAGAATTCATTGACAACCAGACTCTGTCGCTGTAGTGTGAGCAATCTTTTATGTTATGGCACTTATGTTTGTGTCATGGGATTGCCGATGGAGTGGATAAAAAACAGATAACAGAAGCCGCTGTGCCGGTATTTAACCGGCGGAGCGGCTTTTTTGTTTTTTGGAGAATAGCATGACACAAGGCAAACGATGGAAAAGAGGCTATGTCATGTTTCGCAACAGAACCCTGTACGAGAAGTACGGGCTGCACAAAATGCAGACATCAGCGGGCTGGGCAAAAGCGCATGCCTGAAGTGAAGAACATCGGTAAGCTGTGTGCGGAAAAACCGTATGCACGGTTTGATGAGGGAGGGCAGGGTGAAGCCTGCTCTCTAAAGTACTGCCAAGGCTGAAAGCAACCCTGAAAGAAATCTGCCGGAAGGGTAAAGGAAGAAGCCTGCGCCAGACCATAACAGATGTGAACCCAAAGCTGCGGGGGTGGTTGAACTACTTCCGGTACGCAGCGGCGGAAAA
>JANXYR010000002.1 GCA_025355965.1 Geobacteraceae bacterium | reverse complement strand
CGGAAATTGCCCGGCACTACCGATCCCGCAGAGTGAAACTACTGGCCGATCTGATTACCCGCCTGAGTAAAGGAGCACGATAATGCATGAGGCCGTGACCCGCATGCTTGCCAAATATGAACCGAAGAGCGTTGACGATTCCGTCAGGGCCTTGCGGGAGATCATACAGGAAGTGGCGCTGCTCGGACTCTGGCGAGCCAAGTTTTTTGAGCACGCTGCATTCTACGGTGGTACAGCCCTGCGCATCCTGTACGGACTCGACCGATTCTCCGAGGATCTGGATTTTTCACTACTGGAGCCGTCAGACAACTTCAACCTGGCGCGGTTCACGGCATCGCTAGAAGAGGAGTTGTTGGCATTCGGCTTCAACGTGCGGGTGGAGATGGTTGACAAGGCTGTAGAATCGGCGGTGCAATCTGCCTTTCTCAAGGCAAATACCCGTAATGAACTCCTGGTTATCGAAGCCGGGGAAGAACTTGCCGGACAGATTTCCGCTGGCCAGGTGCTGAAGGTGAAAATCGAGGTGGACACCGATCCGCCTGCTGGATTTACCACCTCGACCCGTTACCTGCTGCAACCGATACCCTTTGCCGTTCGGAGCTATTCGCTCCCGGATCTGTTTGCCGGCAAGATGCATGCAGTCCTCTTCCGCAAGTGGAAGAACCGTGTCAAAGGCCGAGATTGGTATGATCTGGTCTGGTATGCCGCCAATCATCCTCAGTTGCACCTCGCCCATCTTGAGCAGAGGATGCTCCAGACCGGCCATTGGAGCGGGGAGAAACCCTTGTCGTTCACATCTTTCAGAGACCTGCTGTTCGAGACCATTGACTGGCTTGATGTGAACCAGGCACGTAAAGATGTTGCACCGTTTGTCAAGGATCAAGAGCAGCTTGCACTCTGGTCACACGACTTTTTCCGTGACGTGGCAAGTCGCATTCAATGTAACGAATAATTTTTGTCGGAGGATTCTGTGGTTGATTATGAAGATTTGCTGGCATCCCTTCAGGAGCTGCTGGAAGCATCCAGCGCCATGACCAGCGGACAGTTGCCGACGGCAAGCCAGCTTGAACGCTACCAGCGCGCCCGGGAGTGGGCGCAACGGTTGATTGATCGTGAGGAGAAAGCGAAAAGCTCGCGTATGTCACTTTAGGTTGAGTAGTGCCTTCACGCTTGTTGACGAACCTCTCATTGAATAAGTAGTAGTGCCTTGAAATACTTCTGGTGGATACCTATATTCTTTATAATTTTTATGCCGCAACTATCATGTGACTTATTATGTCGCATATTGATGCTATAAGTTTGATAAAAATTTTGGAGGAATTTCCATGGCTGACATCCAGAAGCAGTTTGCAGAGTTTCACGAGGCAATCAAGCTGAAACGGTTCGAAGAAAACAGCACGCTGGTCGAAAAGCGTGACATTATCCTGAACAAGCTCGATGCAGGATTGAAAAAGAACTTTGAGGCAAAAAATGAACCAGTGCCGAAGTACAACAAGTTCAACCAGGGCAGCTACGAGATGGGAACCGGCATCAAACCGCTCAACGGGGATTATGATATTGATGTCGGAATCTCGTTCAAGGTTGCAAAGGACGATTATTCTGACCCGGTAGATGTGAAAAAATGGGTCTATGAAGCACTGGACGGCCACACCAAGCGAGTTGAGATGAGACGGCCCTGTGTAACGGTTTTTTACCAGAAAGAGGGGGAAACAGAATACCACGTCGATTTGGCGGTTTATTCCGATGAGGAATGCAACTCTGACAAGAAGAAGTATCTGGCGAAGGGCAATCTCAACTCATCTTCAGACAACAAGATCTGGGAGCATTCCGAACCCTGCCAGTTGACGGACCTTATTAACGACCACTATTCAGGAGATGACCACAAGCAGTTCGTCAGGGTCATCAGATGCCTGAAGAGGTGGAAGGACAACAACTTCAAGATTGATGGCAACGCAGCACCCGTTGGAATCGGGTTGACCGTCGCTTCTTACGACTACTATGTGCCGAAGAAGGATTTGGTCGATGCATTTGCCAGCAAGTACAACTACAACGATTTGGCAGCGTTGAAATATGTCGTCAGCAGGATGATTAACAGTTTCACCACCTACTATGACAGTGGCACCTCTTCGGAACGGCTCAAGACCTATCTGCCCGTTGAGCCACGTTGCGATGTCTTTGTAAAGATGACCGATATTCAGATGGCGGATTTCAAAAAGCAGCTGAACGCTTTGCTGGATGCGTTGAATTCTGCCGAGGAAGAAGTTGACCCGGTAACTGCCTGTGAGACGTTGCAAAAGATTTTCGGGGATGACTTCCCTGTTCCAGAGAAATCAGATACAGCTCAGAAAAAGGGACCAGCGATAATCACTTCCAGTGCATCGGCCTGATGAGTTCTGTCGAGTCGAGAATTGTCGAAGCTCTGACTTCGAGTTCTGGCGTTACGTCTGTTACAGAACTTCATAAGAAACAGCTATCTGCGGATTGGGCCAAAGGACGCGGCATTGTCGAGGCTTATCAACTTGAGGTTGATATGACCGGCAATACCGTCACCCTTATCTTTGGCATCAACGCTAATTTCCCGAAATCCCTTCCCTGCATCTTTCTGACCCCATGGGACACGTTCGGAATAATCCCTCATGTGGAAGATGATGGTTATATATGCTTTGCTCAGGAGGAAGGACTGTTGCTGATATCCGAAAATGTGGAGGGTATCGTTCAGGAGTCTCTGACCAGGGCAATCAACGTGCTGATTGATGGGATATCGGGCAAGAACCAGATGGATTTTCTGGATGAATTCGGCGCTTATTGGGACCGGCAGTTCGGAATCAAGACGATAAATTCATTTGTTGCCCCATCCGATACCGTAAAGCCAATCAAGATTGTGAAGAACGACAAGAAGTGGAATCTTCTTGATGACGTGAGTGATTTTAAGAAATTTTTCAATGTCCCGGTTCATAGGACAATTGAAACTGTCAAGGCTGTTCACGGAATTTATATCCCGCTAAAGAAGGGTACAGTCCTTATCCCGCCTCACCCGAAAGCTTTCTGGACTCTCCCAGATATCCGCCAATTGGTTTTCGACAATATCGAAGCTTCGCAACGCTCTATGCTTGAGACCCTTTTGAAGAAGTCCAAGCATGATGAGGTGGTGTTGTTTTCCTTGCCGAGATTGTCTGTCGGAGAAACCCTATTCTGTATCAGATTTCGGGGTATCCCGAATGGAATACACCCGCTGTTCGATGGCCGAGCAAATGAAATCGTCCCGATGGTCGTAAAGCGGTACGACAAGGAACATATGCTGCCACGTGGTGGCAGTACTAATGATTTCCGATCAAAGAGGGTTCTGTTGCTGGGATGTGGTTCTGTCGGCGGATTTATCGCCACAGAACTCACTCGTGCCGGAATCTCAACCATGACCGTTGTTGATATGGATACCCTGAAGTATGAAAACATCTTTCGTCATGTGCTGGGAAGAAACCACATAAACAAGCCGAAAGTGGAAGGCATCAAGAAGGACATCGAGAGCAGGTTGCCGTTCACCACTGTTACGGCGGTCTGTAAATCGTTACGTGACGCTCTGGAATCCGGCGATACAAAACTTTCGGATTTCGATTTAATCATATCGGCACTTGGAAGTCCGACTGAGGAACTGGCTTTTAACGAACATATTCGGCAGGTGGAAGCTCCTCCGGTACTATTTACATGGCTTGAGCCGCTTGGAATCGGTGGTCATGCATTGGTGACAAACCTGCCTTCAACAGCCAGGGGCTGTCTTTCTTGCCTCTATGGTAAGGATGAGGGTGAAACCTACTGCCGTGCGGCTTTTGCGGCGAGGAACCAGGTCTTTGCAAAAAACATCGATGGATGCAGAAGTGTATTCACCCCGTTCGGTTCGTTGGATGCCGTCAGAACTTCAGAACTGGCAACCCGCCTTGCTATTGAGGTGTTGAGGGGTGAGGTTTCCAGAAACCAGATTTGGTCATGGAGAGGCGATTCAAGGGAGTTTGTGAAAAACGGATTTAAGCTTTCAGACCGGTATCTAGGGGCAACTGAGCATGTTATTGGAGACGATACTCATTTCGTGAGACAGGATTGCGATGTCTGTTGCGGATAATGTACCGATAAACCAGATTGTTTATGCACGGTCTAATGGTGGGCGTGTCTTGATTCCAGAAGCGGTTCTTGCGACTATCTCTCCATATGTTCAGGATTCATGGGACAAGACTGAAGCCGGTGGCGTTATCATGGGGCGATACATCAAGGATTGTGATGATATCGTTGTAGATAAAATCACTTTGCCGATGCCTGGGGATAAATCTTCGCGGTTTTCATTCTTTCGCAACAAGAAATCTCATCAGAAGATTGTTGACCGGGAGTGGGAAGCCAGTTTTTTTACCTGTACATATTTGGGGGGATGGCATACCCACCCGGAACCGGTTCCATCACCGTCTTTTGATGACAAGTATGACTGGAAACGGAAGATGAAGCAGGATGTTTTCGACAGCGACTATCTGTTCTTTATGATTGTGGGCACGGCTGAGATTCGGCTGTGGGAAGGCAACAAGCATACGAGTTCAATTACTGCATTGAATAGGGTTTGATGGAGGGATTGTGGCAACTGCTCCTGAAGAAAAGAAAAAAGCTGGTCGGGTTGCTATACCCCAGAAGGTGCAAAATCAACTCTGGGCTAGGGCCGCAGGCCGGTGTGAATTCCGTGGATGCAACAAGATTCTGTTCACGGATGACCTGACAAAGCTTAAGGATAATCTGTCGGTGATTTCTCATATCATTGCCTACGAGAAGGATGGTCCACGAGGTCATGAAACACTTTCAGACCAGCTCAAGATTGATATCACCAATCTCATGCTGACCTGTAAAGACCATGGGAAGATTATCGACAGCAAGGAATATGAAGAAAAGTATTCGGTTGAGCTGTTACGAGAATACAAGAAGGAACATGAAGACCGAATCAAGTTACTCACTGGGGTTTTAGAGGATTTCAAAACTCATGTTTTGTTGTTTTTTGCCCCAATCGGCGGCAGAACATTCAATATCGACCAAAATCAGATTTTTCAAGCTTTGCATCCCAGATACCCATCAGCGGAGTATCCCTACTCGATTGATCTGACCGATTTCTGTAAGGTTGAAACAAAGGAGGGCTGGCCCTTCCTGTGTCAAACTATCGATGAAAAATTTAAGGACATCTTCAAAAATGGAGCGAATCGAAAGGACTTTCACCATATATCAATATTTGCCCTGGCACCAATTCCCTTGCTGGTCTACCTTGGCAGTCTGATAGGCGATATAAGCAATGTAGATTTATACCAGACGCACAGAAGTACCGACAAATGGACTTGGAAAGATGATTCTGAAGATGATGGTGATTTCTATCAGATTTCAGGGCCGGAAAAGCATAATGCTGCTGAAATGACTGCCATCGTAATTTCTATAAGTGGGGATGCCGATAAGGATAATATTCGAGGGATACTAGGTGGCGATTGCAATCTGTACGAAATCAGAGCTGCAAAACCAGGACTCGATTTTCTTTCAAGCAAGGCAAAGCTGAAGGCTTTAAGTTTGGCCTATAGGGAACTGTTGAAGGATATCCGTTGCATAAATGGGCACTCCACCGAAATTCATTTATTTTGTGCGGCTCCAGCTCCTGTTTCTGTTGAGTGTGGGCGTGCCTTTCTGCCGAAATGCGACCCGCCAATTAAGGTTTATGATTTCATTGGCAAAGACGGCGGTTTTGTCTATGCCCTGACCATAAACGAGCATGCAAACGGATGAGGTGATACGATGAGTGACAACCCAAGATTGTTCACGTTAATCAGGAATGTAGACCCTTCTGGCATAAGTGGCACAGGCAGGGTGCTGGATGGTGTAATTTTTCACACCGGACAAGTCGTGACCTGTTGGAGAACTGATGTCAACTCGAAGGGGACAAATATTGAGGGGTACAGCACCTTAGGTATCTACCCATCATTCGATGCATTCCTGCATGTGCATGTTAAACCGCATCCCCCTGGAGCGTCCGTAGTGGAATTTCTTGAAGGGGATAACTTCACTACGGAATATCACGAATCTGATGAATAACGTAGTGCCATGCAAATCTCTCCCTTCGCAAGATTCCTGGGGCATTCCTTCTTAATTAATTAAAAAAGGCGACCACAAGGGCCGCCTCTATCCAGGCCGGACGGGTATCCGGCCTGAAGATGTTTTAGCAGGGTCTCCCGCCGGCATATATGGCAAGAACCTCGAATTCGCCACCGACAATGTTGTTCCGGTGCAGCGCCTTCTCAAATTCCTCCCAGCTCAGCGTGAATTCCCTACCGTTGATACGTGCTCTGACCGACATGACTCTATCCCCCTTGATGTTTTGTTGGTGGCCCAAAAGGGCTCCCGACAACCACCGCCAAAGCGGTGGCTCTAAGGAACCCTCTTGAGCCGGGGGAAGAGTCGAGGGAGGACGCATGAAGCGCCGCTCCCCCGCTATTTATAAGAGTCCCTGTTCAACAAAGCTCAGGAACTGGTCATCTCCAACAATGATGTGATCCAGAACCCTGATGCCGAGAATCTCGCCACTTTCCTTGAGACGCCTGGTGATGGCAATATCCTCACTGCTTGGGTTCGGGTCACCTGTCGGATGATTATGTACGAGGAGCACGGCCGCCGCATTTGAGAGGCATGCCGTTTTGAAGACCTCGCGACTATGGACAATGGCCTGGTTGAGTGATCCGATCGACACGCGATCAAAGCAGACAATCCGGTTTTTGCCGTCCATATGCAGAACTATAAAGTGTTCCTTCGTCTCCAATCGGAGATCCCGGAACATCTCGAATACCTGTTGAGGCTGCGTAAACCGCATTGACACCCACTGTGGGGCATCATCTCTGACAACTTCGTTGCGGTAACGGGCTTCGATTGATTTTATGAAGATTCTTTTTGTTGTCGGTACTACTGGTTCTCCGAAGAGATCGAGATTCATGTCCGCCTCCTGAAATGTTGAGGGCGGACCACCCCGGGGGCAGTGTCCGCCCCCATAGGGTTGATTGTTATTGATTCAGGTTACTGGAGCGCCAATACGGCCTCCCGGAAGCTCACCACATCCAGCGCCATAACAGCACTGATGGAATCCCATGACCGGTTACAGACGAAACAGTGGACATGGTTGTCATACAGGGCCATTGACGGATTACTGTCCTCATGAAACGGACAGCACCGGTGCCTTCCCTTGGGGAAGGCGATGATGCTGGTGATGGGATACTGCCGGGCCTGGTCGATCATCTCCGGGGTAATGCCACCGGGGTTCTGCACCGTCTCCTTGCCGTTGACATGGTTCAAGAGC
>JANXYR010000064.1 GCA_025355965.1 Geobacteraceae bacterium | reverse complement strand
CTCCAGTACAACCGGGCGCGTCAGGCTGCTATTACAACGGAGTTGATGGAAATTATCTCCGGCTCTGAATCGATTAAAGGTTAATATCTTAATTACGTAACACTATATGAGGCCGCAGGGCCGCAGGAGGACACCGTTCCATGAGTCAGAATACAGGTAAAATATCGCAGGTCATCGGCGCCGTTATCGACGTTGAATTTGAGCCCGGCAAGTTGCCGGAGATCTACCACGCACTGCGCGTGACAAATCCGGCCATTGATGACCGTGAAAACAATCTGGTACTGGAAGTTGCCCAGCATCTTGGTGAGAACTCGGTACGTACCATCGCCATGGACTCCACCGACGGACTTAAGCGTGGCCAGGTTGTTATCGATACTGGTAAACAGATCTGTGCACCTGTAGGCGCTAAAACTCTTGGCCGCATCATGAACGTTATCGGTGAGCCGGTTGACGAAATGGGTCCGATTGGAAACGAGAAAGAGTACGCCATCCATCGCGAGGCGCCCTCTTTTGAAAACCAGTCAACCAAGGTAGAAGCGTTCACAACCGGCATCAAGGTTGTTGACCTGCTCGCACCGTATGCACGTGGTGGTAAGATTGGTCTGTTCGGTGGTGCCGGAGTAGGCAAGACGGTTCTTATTATGGAACTGATTAACAACATCGCCAAGCAGCATGGTGGTTACTCCGTTTTTGCAGGCGTTGGCGAGCGTACCCGTGAAGGGAACGACCTCTGGATGGAGATGAAAGAATCCGGCGTTCTCGACAAAGCAGCTCTCGTTTACGGCCAGATGAATGAGCCTCCAGGGGCCCGTGCTCGTGTTGCACTGACCGCACTCTCTGTTGCCGAATACTTCCGCGATGAAGAAGGGCAGGACGTTCTTCTTTTCATTGATAACATCTTCCGTTTTACTCAGGCAGGTTCCGAGGTTTCGGCACTTTTGGGTCGTATTCCTTCTGCCGTTGGTTACCAGCCTACGCTGGCTACTGAAATGGGTGAATTGCAGGAACGTATTACCTCCACTAAAAAAGGTTCCATCACATCGGTTCAGGCTATTTATGTTCCTGCTGACGACTTGACTGACCCGGCTCCAGCCACCGCTTTTGCTCACTTGGATGCAACAACTGTTCTTTCCCGTCAGATTGCTGAGCTCGGCATCTACCCGGCTGTTGATCCGCTCGATTCTACATCCCGTATTCTTGACCCACAGGTTATCGGCGAGGAGCACTACGCTGTTGCACGTTCGGTCCAGTATGTTCTTCAGAAGTACAAGGATCTTCAGGATATCATCGCAATTCTCGGCATGAACGAACTTTCCGAGGAGGACAAACTGGTTGTTGCCCGCGCCCGTAAAATTCAGCGCTTCCTCTCCCAACCTTTTTTTGTCGCTGAGGCTTTCACCGGTTCACCCGGTAAGTATGTAGAGCTTAAGGATACCATCAAGGGCTTCCAGGAGATAGTTGCCGGTAAGCATGACAGTATGCCGGAGCAGGCTTTCTACATGGTTGGCTCGATCGAAGAAGCTATTGAGAAGGCAGCCAAACTAGCTGCAGTATAAGTTAACCTTACGGGAGAAAATCTCCCTTTCAAGGAATGATATATGGCTGAAAAGATGAAGTTGGAAATTGTTACCCCCTACAAAAAAGTAGTTGAGACTGAGATTGAGGAAGTCACTGCAACCGGTAAGCTTGGTGAATTCGGCGTTCTGCCGGGACATGCTCCTTTTTTAACTTCACTTAAAATCGGTGAACTTGTCTACAAGAACAACGGTATTGCTGAGCATATGTCTCTCAACTGGGGTTATTTTGAAGTTTGTGATGATAAGATCATTGTACTTGTAGAAACAGCAGAACTCGCAGCCGATATTGATGTCGAGCGGGCCAAGGCTGCTCTGGGCCGTGCAGAAGAGGCACTCAAGAAACTGACCTCTGAGGACAAGCAGTTCAAGGTTTATGAAGCCGCTCTGGAACGTGCAATTATCCGCATGCAGGTTGCTGGTAAAGGTGTCCGCAAGTAAAGTTATCGGCATACTAAATACTATCTAAAATTCAAGAGCGACAGCGATGTCGCTCTTTTTGTTTGTAACACCCAGTAAATACAAGCTTATTCAACTTTTGTTACTTCCAGTTATCCTACACTCACGCTTCATAAACAAACGCTGTCTTCAAAAATTGACTACTTAGTTCTTGAATAGTCCAAAAGTATCCATTTAGCGTGATTCATCGTAATGTACCCTCTCATTAAAGCAATTGACAATAGTTCTTTCAGCTATATACTTTGCTATTATGACTATCAGGGACAGCAAGCCAAAGCTGAGTCGGAGCATACTCTTAAACATGCTGCTGACTACTCTGCTATCTACCGGCCTATTCGGGGGGCTGTGGATAAGCAGTGAATATTCGGCTTACCAAGCAGAGTCAATAGCAATCAGGGAGGACCTTCTCACTTCTTATAAGGAACAGTTAAAAACAGAAGTCAGTAAAGCCTCCTCTTATATTGCATACCAGAAAGATCATATAGAGCCTCGTTCGAGAGAAATAGTTCAGAGTCGTGTGAATGAAGCGCATGCAATCGCTTTGAATATCTTCGAACAGAATCGGGGAAAAAGATCCCTTGCCGAAATACAGGACATGGTAAAAGACACCCTGCGCTCAATAAGTTTCAACAATGGCCGGGGCTATTTTTTTGCTTTCAGCCTTCGCGGAATCGAGGCACTTAATGCTGACAAACCTGAGATGGAAGGAAAAGATATGCTTCCAGTGCAGGGTGCACAGGGAGAATATGTTGTCAGGGACATGCTTGATATTGTGAAAAGGAGTGGTGAAGGTTTTTACAAATATACATGGACTAAGCCGGGCTTGAAAGGAATGTTTCCAAAACTTGCATATGTGAAATTATTTGAATCTTTTGGATGGGTCATTGGGACTGGTGAGTACCTTGACGATATTGGAAGCGATGTTCAGAAGGAAGTAATAAGCTATATTGAACAGATCAAATACCAGAATGATGGCTATATTTTTGCGGGTCGATGGGATGGTGAATCACTGTCAGGACCGGCAAAAGGCAAAAACATGTGGGATATTACCGACAGCAATGGCAAGAAACTTGTTCAGGAACTAATCCGTCTGTCAAAAGAGGGGGGTGGATACTTTGAGTATGTCATGCCTAAACTCGAATCCAAGAAGCCTGCGCCAAAGCTAAGCTACGTGGTTGGTGTGCCTGAGTGGAAGTGGTATGTGGGTACCGGGATATACATAGATGAGATTGAAACTGCTATTGAAAGGAATAAACAGGAATTTGAACAGAAAATCATCAGCCACTTGATAAAGATTGCTCTGGTTCTGGCTGGACTCGTTGCGGTGGTGTTTTTTGTCGCAGTCGCTCTCTCTAGGAAAACCAAGAAAAATCTTGATTCCTTTTTGGCTTTTTTTAAAAGAGCAACTGTTGAGCTGGACGAAATAGACCCAGATGTTATGGATTTTGTTGAATTACAAGATCTTGCTGTCTCCGTTAATGAGATGATTGGGGCTCTCAAACAGGCAGAGGTCGCTCTGATGGAGCAGGTCGAAGAACAGCGGCAACTGCGTGATCAGATCATTCAACAGCAAAAACTTGAAAGTATCGGGCAGCTAGTAGGCGGAATAGCCCATGATTTCAATAACATGCTTACACCTGTCTTCGGCTATTCCGAGATGATCATGAGCAGGGTGGACCCCGATGACAAAATATATGGCTTTGCCGGATCAATAATTGACGCGGCCAACAAAGCAAAAAACATGATTCAGCAGCTCATGTGCTTCAGTAGAAACCAGACCTTGGTTGTTCAGTGCAACGACCTGAATGAGATTGTTGTATCTTTCATGAAGATGCTTGCAAGTTCTATCAGAGAAAACATAACAATTCGGATGGATCTTTGTTCTACCCCGTGCCTTGTCCAGAGTAACCGTGTCCAGATAGAGCAAATTCTGCTTAACCTAGCGGTAAACGCCCAGGATGCTATCAGTGCCAACGGCGTCATTACTATCGAAACAGGTCATGTTGTATTTGACGATGAATTTTGCCGGAGCCATCTTGGTGTTCAGGCAGGGAACTATGTTCTTCTCGCTTTCACGGATTCTGGCTGTGGAATGAATGACGAGGTACTTTCCCATATTTTTGAACCGTTTTTTACCACTAAATCTGTTGGGCTGGGAACCGGCCTGGGACTTTCTACTGTATTTGGTATTATCAAACAGCACAACGGCTTTGTCGATGTACAGAGCAGTGCAGGCGTTGGCACCACCTTCCGCATCTATTTGCAAGAGGATAAGGACGGTGTTACGGAAAATACGCAGATGTTGTCGGAGAAAACGGAGCCGTCGAGATTTGCTGCAACGATACTACTTGCAGAGGATAATCGGATTCTACTGGATTTTATTCAATTGCTGCTTGAAGAACAGGGGTATACGGTTCTCGCTGCGGATTTTCCTGAAAATGCACTTGTTATGGCGCGGGAGAACGAAAAAATTGACCTTCTCATATCAGATGTGACTATGCCTCAGATGAGCGGTCCTGAGCTGTATGAGCATCTGCTTGAAACAAGGCCGGAGCTGAAAGTTATATTTATGTCGGGTTATCCCGGTAGTGTCGAAATTTCTCACGGGTCACTTGTTGAGTCAGTAGATTTTATTGCAAAACCATTTACTTCGGAGGTATTTTTGAAAAAGGTTTCTGCGGTTTTATCTCTCTGACATTTGTAATAATGTTACCTGAACATTAAAGAGATGAGAATCTCACCTCACCTTGAAACATAGATACCTTTTTAAACTTCCTCTCAAGCTCCCTTGGCCATCTTGGTCTTGGTTTTTTAACAAAAAGAAAAAAACCTTCTTGAGGTGAATTTATGAATACAACGAAGTGGACAATACCTGATTTGTTACAGCTGTCTGGAGGATACTGGAGTACATGTGCTCTGCATGCCGCTGTTAAACTGGATATTTTTAGCGTTCTGGATGGCGCCGCCCGTTCGGCTGTTGAGGTTGCTGAACTGCGGCACTTAAATCCACGTGCAACCGCTATGCTGCTGGACGCGCTGACTTCAATCGGTTTACTGGAGAAACAGCACAGTAACTATATTGCCACAATGTTTTCAGCAACCAATCTTTCGAAAGCTTCTTCCGGATACCTCGGGCACATCATCATGCATCATCACCACCTGATGTCAGGCTGGTCGAGGCTGGACGAGGCAGTGACAACCGGCGGCCCGATCCGGGATAGTATTTCGCATGGCAATGACGAGACAATAAGAGAGAGTTTCCTTATGGGAATGTTCAATCTGGCCAGCTTGCTGGCACCCCGGATCGCTCAAACTGTTGGCCTGTCTGGTCGCTACCGTTTACTTGATCTGGGTGGTGGACCCGGTACTTATGCAATTCACTTCTGTCTAGCCAACCCTGAAATGTCAGCTGTGGTATATGATCTTCCCACTACCCGGATATTTGCTGAAGGTACCATCGCCCGCTTCGGTCTTTCCGACAAAATTGTCTTCTCACCCGGTGATTATCATGCTGATCCTGTGCCGACCGGATTTGATGTTGCCTGGTTGTCTCACGTACTCCATTCAGACTCTCCTGATGCCTGTACGACACTTCTGCGTAAAGCGGTTTCAACTCTGGACATTGGCGGTATATTGATGGTGCAGGAGTTTATTCTGGAAAATGCCAAGGATGGCCCCCCATTCCCGGCTCTTTTCTCACTCAATATGTTGTTGGGAACTGATGCGGGGCAGTCATATTCCGAGAGTGAACTTGCGGATATGATGGCAGAAGCCGGTCTGTCTGATGTCCGCAGGGTTGCACTGGAACTTCCTAACGGGGCCGGAATAATGAGTGGCCGCAAGATTAAGCAATAGCAATATCGCAGACAGGCTGTGGTATCTGCCAGACAAAATCCACTGTGAATTAAGTATGCTACCTGCATGCCGGGCAACCTGACAATGTCATTAGTAAAACGCTACAATACATTCTCTGATGATCTGAAGCTAGTGTTTGGCTGCAAGGTACAGCGCATCTCGATAGATGCAGGATTTACGTGCCCAAATCGCGATGGGTCTCTGGATACGGAAGGTTGTATCTTCTGTGGCGGCCATGGTTCCGGATCTTACGGGATTCTTCGCGATCTGGGCATAGCCTCTCAACTGGAAGATGGCAAAGAGGTTATGCGTCGCAAGTACCGGGCTTCAAAATTCATAGCCTTTTTCCAGGCATACTCAAATACGTATGCGCCGCTTGACATGCTGAAGACGCTCTATTCCGAGGCACTTTCTGTACCTGAAATAGTCGGGTTAGTTATCGCAACCCGCCCTGATTGCTTGCCGGATGATGTCCTTAATTATCTTGAGGAACTTTCCGGTCAAACCTACCTCTGGCTTGAGCTTGGTATGCAGTCTATGCATGACGGTAGCCTGAAACTGATCAATCGTCGTCATAACCACGATTGTTCTGTAGATGCTGTTCAAAGAGCAAGGTTGCGAGGACTAAGGGTCTGCGCCCACGTCATCTTGGGGTTGCCGGGTGAATCACGTGAGGAGATGCTGGCTATGGCTGGCGAATTGAACCGTCTCGGCGTGGAAGGGGTCAAGCTGCATTTGTTGCACGTCATGAAGGGAACTGTGCTGGCTGAAATGTACGACCGGGGTGAGGTAAAAATGATGGGCAGAGATGATTATGCTGGATTAGTCTGTGATTTTCTGGAGCTGCTTGACCCTCGCATCCTGATCCATCGCCTGACCGGCGACGGCGGACATGATAATCTCGTGGCGCCACTATGGTCGCTGAAGAAGTTTGAAGTACTCAACCTGATAGATGCAGAGATGGAGCATCGAGGGACGATACAGGGGTCTAGATTTTCCCCGTAAAAATTAACAGCAGAAACATGAAGTAGAATACCCCTCCCACCAGCAGCGTTCCAGGTGTCAGATGTTTTTTAATCCTAATTTGCAGATAAGCCGCACCGACCGAAGCGAATGTCAGGGCCACAGTCAGAAGCGCCGCCGTGTTTAGTTGCCAATCGGTCATCATGATACCAATAGCGGTGATGATTGACCCCTGAAAAACCATGGCGCCGGTGACATTGCCGATCGCCAGGGTGTCCTTCCCCTTGCCGATCCAGATAACGCTATTGAATTTTTCTGGCAGTTCTGTTGCTATCGGGGCGATTATCAGGGCCAAAATGAAGGGGGATATGCCCAGTTGCACGGAGATGATCTGTACCTTTTCCACAAATATGTAGGATCCCCAGACGATTAGTAAAAGTGAGCTCAAAACCTGGAGGGCGATAATCGCCATCTGCGGGTCATGTGATTTGGGGGCGAAATAGCAGGGGTCGAGGTCGGACTCCTCAACGGTACGGCATAAGTCATTATCGCATCGGAGTGTTTTCAGCACATAACCGCCATAGGTCAGAAAAAGTGACATGGCGATGAAAGTTTTGACCACCGGGTGTCCGCCGAGAAACGATGCGGTGATTGCCACTGCGTACAGAACCATGAAATATTCCATGTCGCGCCGCATAACGGCAGTATCAACTCGCATGATCGGGTAGTCGTCCCGTTTTTTGCGATGGAAGATCACCGCCAGGCCACTGATAAAGAAAGCCAGGGTTCCCAGCATGAATGGGGCGCCGATGATTGCTCCCACACCGATTTTGTGGCCCGCCTCAGGTGTTCCGAACATGATGGCCACAATCGGAACAAGAGTCTCCGGCAGGGCGGTGCCGACCGCCGCAAAGATGCTCCCAACAGCGCCGTCTGATAGCTTCATTTTCTTGCCGAACCATTCCAGTCCGTTGGTGAAAACTGTTGCCCCCAGCAGAATGATCCCCAGAGCGACAAGTAATAATATCCAGTACATCATGATTACATCTCCACTCTAGTTACTACGCCCTGCAGCTTGGCAGCCGGAAGTTTGTTGAACTGCACGAAGTTGGGGGTCAGTTTCTTTATGCTGGAGAATATTTTCCAAGCCGGATTTCCTGTGGCGATGTCCTCAATACCGTAGAAAATGACCTTCTCCACAATACCGTTATCTTTGAGCAGTTGCTCGATATCAAGCATCACCATGTAACCGGCTTTTATCTCAAAGGCATCCAGTCCGGTTCCAATCGAGGCCACAAGGCTGCTTTCAAGGCCGTATGGCTCGTCAGTACGATTGATTGATATTAGGACATTACGTTCGTAGATTATATTAGAGCGTATTGTGCAATGTACGAGATAAGGCGGAATCGTGTACCACTCCTTGACAAAAAACAGACCGGTGCCGGAGATATGCCCTTTTTTGTAGATCTGCTCATAGCTGATCAGGTAGGTTTCAATGTCAAGCGGTCTGAGCGCTTTGTATAGTGCCCGCTGCCCTTTAGTCCAGATCAAAATAGCGGCGAGTGGAATGGATGCGAGAATCAGTGACCAGTAGCCACCGTGCGGCAGTTTGTATAGGTTGGAAATCAGGAAGGCGGCATCGACGATGGTGACGAACAGGGCGACTGGAACTTTCCATTTTTTTGTCGTACGGGAAAAGATCATGACCATCATGATGCCTGTAATGGTCATCGTTCCGGTAACAGCCAGACCGTAAGCTGCCGCAAGATTTTCCGACTTCTGGAAGATCAGCATGATCATGATCACCAGGGCAAGCAAAATCCAGTTAACCGCGCCGATATAAATCTGGGATTTGAGCTGATGAGAAGTGTAATCAACCTTCAAGAGTGGCAGAATACGGGTCGTAATTCCTTGATAAACTATGGAGAACACGCCGCTGATAAGCGCCTGTGAAGCAATAACAGTGGCCATAATCGTTAGGATCAGGAAGGGAATGTAAAGCAAGGTGGATTGCGATTGTACCATGCCGAAAAGGATGTTTTTTGCATCCGGATGGTTGAGTATGAAAGCGCCTTGCCCGAGATAGTTTATTACCAGTGCAACAAAGACCAGATACCAGGCGCGTTTGACCGGTTTGCGGCCAAGGTGGCCCATATCTGCGTAGAGTGCCTCGCCGCCGGTCGCACAGAGGATTACCTCGGAGAGCACGAAAAATCCGGCCATGCCGTTTTTAGCCAGAAATCCGATGGCATAATGGGGGCTGATGGCTGCAAGGATGCCAGGAAACGAGAACAGGGCGATAATGCCGGATATCGTCAGAGCGGCAAACCAGACCACCATGATCGGTCCGAAAGCTTTTGCTACCTTATCGGTTCCCTTGAACTGAAAAACAAAGAGGAAAACGGCAATGATAGCGGCAATCAGGATCAACATTGATTGGCTGAGTCCGCTTAAAGCCGGAATCAGCAGGGCACCTTCCACGGCGGAGAGTATACTGATTGCAGGAGTTATGACACCGTCGCCGAGCAGCAAAGCCACACCCAGATAGGAGAGGAAGGTTATGAAAACCATCTGCCGTCCCGGTTTAATCATACGCACCAGGATCTCGCGGAGGACGATGGTGCCACCTTCGCCCTTGCGGCTCAGGCTCATTGCAAGCAGTGCATATTCGATGTTGACCAGGATCATTAAAGTCCAGACGATCAAAGAGATGATCCCGAACACATTCTCCTCAGTCGGTTTGGTCAGGGCGATTATGACAGTCAGGGTGTAGATCGGGCTTGTGCCGATGTCGCCGAACACAAGGCCCATTGATTTAATGATACCGCCCCAGAAGGAGTCGGTCTCGCCATGTTTCATTTATACGCCTCCAAAGATTAAAGAGACGTTTATACACCGGTGGGCTAATGTTCTCAATCACTTTCTAGAATGGCAGTTTAAGGCGATAGCCGACCCCCGGCTCGGTGATGATATGCTGTGGTCTGGAGGGATCTGCCTCCAGTTTTCGCCGTAGATTGCTGACGTTGACCCGCAGAACATGTGGTTGTTCCAAATAGGCGATTCCCCAGATCTGCTTAAGAATCTGAGTGTGGGTCATGACTTTGCCGGCGTGAGAGACCAGCAGGCGCAGAATATCATATTCGGTGGGTGTCAGCGAGACGTCTGCGCCATGAACCATTACCCGTCTGCTGCCTAAATCCACTTGCAGGTCATTGCTGATGAACAACGGTTCGGGGATCTCCTGCAGTGTGCGGCGCAACGCCGCCCGGATGCGGGCCAGCAATTCACCGACACCGAACGGTTTGGTGAGGTAATCGTCGGCTCCGGCATCCAGAGCAGCGATCTTGTCGTTTTCGCGGTCACGCACTGAAAGGACGATTATCGGCACCTGGGACCATTCGCGAATTCGGCTGATCACCTCAATGCCGTCCAGATCGGGCAACCCCAGATCAAGCAGGATGACATCCGGTCTGAACGCTGCTGCCGAGGCCAGTCCGGCATGGCCGTTTTCGGCCTCGTGCAGCAAAAACTCCTCGCTGGACAATACCGTATGGAGAAAGCGCCTGATCGCCAGTTCATCATCGATAACCAGAATGCGGGGTGCATTGTCAGTTGTTCGTTCTGCTGTCATAAGTTTTGTCCCTTTGCCCGGATAAACTGGATAGTGCGTTCACGAAATAATTTCTGAAAAAGACCTCAGAAATTATTTCTAACTTACTAACGGCAACCGTACCACGATACTCAGGCCGCCGCCACTCCGGTTTTCTGCCGTGATCCTGCCACTGTGGGCTTCAACGATCCCCTTGCAGATGGAAAGCCCCAAGCCGGTCCCAGCTGCCCCCTCTGGAATCGGAATACGGTAGAACTTGTCGAAAACCCGTTTCAGGTCATGTTCAGGAACGCCCGGTCCCCGGTCTGCCACTTCAAGCAGCAGCCATGATGCATCAGTTGTAGCGATAATCTCGATCGGACTACCGGGCGGCGAATATTTCAGGCTGTTTTCGAGCAGGTTGACCAGCACCTGGATCATCAATACCAGATCCATCGGTACCAGCGGCATTACGGGCAGCATCTGGAACGATACCTTACGGGTATCGCTGCGTGTCTCCAGGACGGCAAGAGCACATCCCACCAGTTCCTGCACATCGCACGGTTCAAGGTTAAGTTTGACAGCGCCTGCCTCGATGCGAGTCATGTCCAGCAGATTGCCGACAAAACGGTTCAGACGCTCTGCCTCGCTGCAGGCGGTCTCCAGAAGCTCCCGACGCGCAGTGTTACCTAAATGTTCCCCCTCCTCCTTCAGGCTGGTGAGAACTCCGGTGACTGTGGAGAGGGGAGAGCGCAGATCGTGGGAAATGGAGTTGAGTAACGCTCGTTCCAGATTCTCCCTCGCCTGTAGTATCTGGGTCTGTTCCGCCTGGCGCGAAAACTGAATCCGTTCCATGGCCATTGCGGCCTGGGTGGCAAACGCATCCAGCAGACGGCGGTTCTCTTGGGAGTGATATTCATGTTCACTTTCCAGCCGGACCCCCATAACACCCAGCACACTGGCCGGAGTCTGCAGGGGAAGGTAGATCAGATCGGCGGATACGAGCGTATCCGTGGCGCGCCCTGCCGGGTGGTTATTTCGGAAGGCCCAATCGGCAACGGCCTGCTCCTTGACGCCCAGGCCAAACCCCTCGCTGGTCGCCATAATGTCGAGTCGCTCACCTTCAGGCAAAAGAATCACCACCTGGGCGTTCAAAGCCTCTTCCACATTTCTGACGACAGCCGTCAACACGGCAGTGATATCAACAGAGGCTGCCAGGTCGCGACTCAGATAGTAAAGGCTGGCTGTCTGCACCTCGCGCGCCCGCATCACATCAGCCCGTTCCCGTGAACGGGCCACCAGGGTGCTGATGACTACCCCCACTACAAACAGTCCAAGAAAGGTCATAAGATACTGGGTGTCGGCCACTACAAACGTCATACGTGGGGGGACAAAAAAGAAATCGAAGGCCAGTACGCCGAGGAAAGCGGTGGCAATGGCCGGTTTGCGGCCAAGCCGCACCGAGGCTACGACTACGGCCAACAGGTAGAACATGACCATATTGGTTGGTGCCAGGAAGGGACGCAGCAGCTCACACAGCAGGGTGGCGGCAGCGATAAGAGTCAAGCTGGCTGCGTAGCCGCGCAGTTCAAATGGCCGCCGGTGCTTCGGTACGATGGCAGCTTTGGCGGCTTGATCCTGCTCGAAGCTGACGATGACGACATCGACGGCACCGCTTCGGCGGATAATCTGATCGACGACAGGAGGGTGAAGAATTTCGCGCCAGCGGGGCTTGTTCGGCTTGCCTATCACGATCTTGGTTATGTTGTGGCGCGCGGTGTACTCCATGACCGCGTCGGTAACATCGGTGGCGGTGACGGAGGCAACCTGGGCACCCAGACCCTCGGCCAGACGCAGGTCGCGCCAGATGCGCTCCCGGTTTTCCCTGACATGTCGGCCGCTGCCGGGGGTTTCGATGTAGACCGTAGTCCACTGCGCCTTCAACTCTTCAGCCAGGCGGCAGGTGGCGCGGATCAGCTTTTCGCTGTATGGGGAGCCGCTGACGCAGACCAGCAGACGTTCCGCCGTCGGCCACGGCCCGGCGATTGACTGTGTCTCCATGTAGGCCCGCATCTGGTCGTCCACCCTGGCGGCGGTGCGCCGCAGGGAGAGTTCCCGCAGGGCCATCAGGTTGCCGGGACGGAAGAACTTTTCGATCGCTTTGGCGGCCTGATCCGGGATGTAGATCTTCCCCTCGTGGAGTCGCTGCAGCAGATCCTCCGGGGGAATATCAATCAGTTTGATCTCGAAGGCCAGATCCAGCAGGCGGTCCGGTACGGTCTCACGCACGATGATGCCGGTGATCTGGGCCACTACGTCGTTCAGGCTCTCGAAGTGCTGGATGTTGACCGTACTGTAGACGTCAATCCCGGCCTCCAGGATCTCCTCCACATCCTGCCACCGTTTTTCGTGGCGTGATCCGGGGGCATTAGTGTGGGCCAGTTCATCCACCAGGATGACCTGCGGCTTGCGGACCAGGACCGCATCGATATCCATCTCCGGGAGCGCAACTCCCAGATAATGAACTTCCTTGCGTGGCAGAACCTCCAACCCCTCCATCAGGACGTCGGTCTCGGCGCGGCCATGGGATTCGACGTAGCCAACCACCACATCCCGGCCATCTTTTTTACGCAGACGTGCCGCTTCCAACATGGCGTAGGTTTTGCCGACCCCGGCCGCATAGCCGAGAAAGATCTTCAGCTTGCCCAGCTCGGCGGTAACTTCTTCGGCCTGGGCCAGCTTGAGCATCGCCTCAGGGGAGGGGCGTGTATCGTCGTTATCGGTCATGGTTACAGTCTATCCAATTTCAGGTTCAACACAAGCACATTCACTCGCGGTGCCCCCAAAAATCCGAGTTGACGCTCTTCGATGTGGTTGTTTATAGCTTTTCTCAGCTCCTCTTCGCTGATACCGCGCGCCTTGGCGACCCGTGGCACCTGCAGCAGGGCCGACTCAGGCGTGACGTGCGGGTCTAGCCCGCTGGCTGAGGCCTGCACCAGGTCGGCCGGGACTTGGCCGGTCACTCCGCTGTCGCGGAGCGCCTTGACCCGGTCACCCACCGTCTTCAGGTAATCCGGATTGGTGGGGCCGGAGTTGGAGCCACCCGAAGCCATGGGATTGTTGCCGAAATCACCGGAAGCGGAGGGGCGCGGCCAGAAGTATTTTGCATCGGAGAATGGTTGCCCAATCAGGATCGAACCGATTCTCTTACCGCTCTTGTCAGTGATAAAGCTTCCCTCAGCCTGTTTGGGGAGTACGGTATGGGCGATGCCGGTGACTATCGCCGGATAGATGCCGCCACAGATGACGGTGAAAATGATGAAGAGTAGAATTGCCGGTTTAATTTCTTTCATGGTTTGTTCTCCTTTAAATTATCTACACCATCATCCCAATAGCCATATCAATCAACTTGATCCCGGCAAACGGTGCGATGATCCCTCCTACACCGTAGATCAGCAGGTTATGGATAAGCAGCTTTTCAGCCGGCATCGGGCGGAACTTGGTCCCTTTAAGGGCCAGCGGCACCAGCATCGGAATGATGATGGCGTTGAAGATGACCGCTGAGAGAATTGCGGTAAACGGGCTGGTCAGATGCATTACGTTCAGCACACCCAACTGTGGGTAGATCGATAACAGCGCCGCCGGGATGATGGCGAAGTACTTGGCGATGTCGTTGGAGATACTGAAAGTGGTCAGGTTACCACGGGTCATCAGGATCTGCTTCCCGACCTCGACAATATCCAGCAGTTTGGTCGGGTTGCTGTCTAGATCGATGATGTTGGCCGCTTCTCTAGCCGGCTGGGTGCCGGTATTCATGGCCACGGCCACATCGGCCTGTGCCAGGGCCGGGGCATCGTTGGTGCCGTCGCCGGTCATGGCCACCATGTATCCTGCATCCTGATACTCGCGAATCAGCCGCAGCTTCTCTTCCGGCTTGGCCTGGGCCAGGAAGTCGTCCACCTGGGCCTCGGCGGCGATGGCCGCAGCGGTCAGCGGATTGTCGCCGGTGATCATCACCGTTTTGATCCCCATGCTGCGCAGCTGCAGGAAACGCTCCTGAATACCGGCTTTAACGATGTCCTTAAGGTTGATAACTCCAAGAATCTCACTGTCCTTGCAGACAACCAGCGGCGTTGCCCCGGCGCGGGCTATTTTGTCTACCACATCGGCGAGATCGCGGGGGATAGTTGTCGCACCAAGTTTTTTGACAAATGCGACCGTCGAGTCGGAGGCGCCCTTGCGGTAAAGCGTCCCCTCGATGTTGATACCGGAGAGGCGCGTGTCGGCGCTGAATTCCACAAGCTCGGCTTTCTTCGGTGTCTCCCTGCTAAGGCTGTACTTCTGTTTTGCCAGCACAACCACGCTGCGCCCTTCCGGGGTCTCGTCGGCCAGTGATGCCATCAGAGCCGCCTCGGCCAGTTCTTGCTCGGTATGGCCACCAACCGGGACAAATGCCACCGCCTCACGGTTGCCGTAGGTAATAGTGCCGGTCTTGTCAAGCAGAAGCACGTTAACGTCGCCTGCCGCCTCAATTGCCCGTCCGGAGAGCGCGATCACGTTCTTCTGAAACAGCCGGTCCATACCGGCGATACCGATGGCTGGCAACAGCGCGGCAATGGTGGTGGGCGCCAGGCAGACGAAGAGCGCGACAAGAATTGTCAGCGACACCGGCGTGCCATGACCGGCCACCTTGACACTGTAGATCGAGAGCGGGCTGATGTTGGCGCAGACAAGCAGGAAGACTACGGTCAATGCGATCAGCAGCACCTCCAGAGCAATCTCGTTTGGGGTCTTGCGTCGCTTGGCCCCCTCGATCAAGCCGATCATCCTATCCAAAAAGGTTTCGCCCGGATTGGCGGTAATCTTGACGATGATGCTGCTGGAAATGACCGAGGTGCCGCCGGTGACGGCGCTGCGGTCGCCGCCTGATTCGCGGATCACCGGGGCCGACTCGCCGGTCACCGCCGACTCGTTGACCAGGGCTGCGCCGGTCACTACGTCGCCGTCACCGGCGATCATCTCACCCGCTTCAATCAGGATCAGATCCCCCTTGCGGAGCTGGCTGGCGCCGACCGTGGTGAAGTTGCTTTTGAGCTCGGGTTTGGTAACGAGTTTGGCGGTAATGTCGGTTCGGCTCTTGCGCAAGCTTGCGGCGCGGGCCTTGCCACGTCCCTCTGCCAACGCCTCGGCAAAGGTGGAGAAGATAACCGTCAGCCAGAGCCAGGCGGTGACACTGCCGGTAAACCAGGCCGGTTCCGTGTTGGTGCCGGTCAGCGACATGACAAAGGTGACCAGGGTGATG
>JANXYR010000055.1 GCA_025355965.1 Geobacteraceae bacterium | reverse complement strand
CTGCTTCATCCAGCTTCCGTCGCGCTTGCCTGAATTCATGGCGCTCGCCTCAGAAATGAAATTGTCTGTGCTGCGGTTGCGGATGATTCACAGCGATGCAGAGTCATCGGCAACCATGTTTATGGCTGAATTGGCCAAAGGAAGACGCTGCGAGCCGGTTGTGCAGACACCGTTGTTCGTGCGGGGTATGGATATGGATGGGGAGTATGCGGATGAGGTCAGTGAAAATAAAAAAGCCTCCGAGGTTTAAAAACCCCGGAGGCTTGATGGTTTATGCGTAGTTTTTTATCAATCCTTGATCAGTAGAATCAACTCCATCGTATCCCCGTCTTCGATGTGAATCGGAAAGCTGAGTGCCTTATGGCCTTCAGGAACAGGCATGCCGCCCAGTGGCGGGTGAACCGTAACCGGCGGGTTGATGTTCATGATAATCCCCATCTGCGAAGCTTTGGCCGCTACGTTGCCGCAGACAACATTGATAAACTCCATGACGGTGTCTTCCAGTATTTCAGCAGGTTCGTTATCGACCGATTCCTCATTTAATATTGCCTTTGCTATCGATTTTTGCAGTCTCTCTGATACTGAGAGCAGAAAACGGGCCTCCGCATCTCCCGCAAAATCCATAGCTGCCAGCATGAAGTTATGGGGGATAGATGTTACAATGATGCATTTGCCTGGTCGGAACCGCAGGTTGAGTACACGGGTAACCATCTTGTAGGTAAGGTCAGCCGTCATTTCCCAAATTTTACCGTTGGCGGAAGCGATCGGAAGCTCGATGACGTCCGAAACATACTGGGATTGATCTGCCTTGAAGGCATCCAGTTGCTTCTGAAGATTGTCACTTGTCAGCGCTCCAATCTGCACCAGCGCTTCACCGATGTACAGATGGGTATTCTTCTGGCGTGTGATGACATCATTCAGCTGAACGAGTGTCAAAAAACCCATCTCTACAAGCAGATCACCCAGTTTCATGTCTTTGGACATCTGGGCGTTGTGGGCACGCTGGATGTCAGCTGCTGTAATGAGGCCCATTGTAACGGCCATCTCACCAAGTTTCAGGTTGTTCTTGTCCTGAAGATCAATAGCGTTCAGCAGCGCCTCACTTGTGACAACGCCCTGTTCTATCAAAAACTGTCCAAAAAATTTAACAGCCATATAACCGCCCCTTGTCTAGTTTTGATAAATAGCGATAAGTGCGTTAACTAATTTATTTTCTTTCAATAAGCCACTTCTAACTTGCTAAATCATAAATTTGATAAATCAAAGTTCCCGGAGGATTCGCAGGACGTTGTCTGCTTCGAATGGCTTCGAAATGACATTTTTGGCGCCAAGCTTAAGCGCCTCGGTAAACTTGTCGCCAACTCCGCCAAGCGACGTCACCATGACAACCTTGACCTCTTTATCCATAACCGAGAGTGTCCGCAGAGCCGTCAGGCCGTCCATGCCGGGCATGTTCATGTCCATGCAGATAATCTCCGGATTTTCGGTATGGTTCATCTTGATCGCCTCGGCGCCGTTTTTGGCGTGGCCGACGCAGGTAAAGTCACCAGATTCAGAAATTATCTTCTCAAGCTGGCGGGCTACTGAGAGACTGTCATCTACTACGAGAACCCTTTTCATTTCCACATTTCCTCCTGATGAACTGGCTGAAAAACAGACTGAGCAAAACAAGTTGGTTGGTGTGTAATTTAGCTTGGGAATGTATCTGAAAGTATAACAAATGTCAAAAGTATGTTTGGCTTTTCAAGCTGATGTTTATTGTGCTACACTCGCTAAAATTTTATATCAAGGAGTAACCGGTACAATGAAAAAAAATAATTCATCAGTATTGTTGTTAAAAGGATTCCTGGTTGCTGCACTCGTTGCATCTGCCGGCTTTGTTGCAGCTGCCGAACCTGAAGCAAAAAAAGAGAGTCCCACTGTTCCTGTGTCAGCTGCCGCCGCTACACCGCAGGGCGTAGTTGCGCGAGTTAACGGAACTGCTATCGATGCTGTCGAACTGCTCCGGGCAAAAAAAGTTATGTTGCGTGGGCAGACGGTGCCGGCTGAACAGCAGGCTGCAGTCGACAAGCAGGCGGTTGAACAGTTGATATCTGCTGAACTGCTGTATCAAGCTGCTGCGAAACTGGAGTATAAGGATCTGGAAAAAGAGATTGATGCCAAGATTGCTTTGGGTAAAGCCAAATTCAAGGATGAGCAGGCCTTCAAAAATGCCATTAAGGATATGGAGATGACTGAAAAGGATCTGCGTGATTATACTCGCCGCGACCTTTTGATCCAACGCTTCGTTGACACTACATTTGTAAAAACAACTACTGTTACAGAGGCTGAAGCCCGTGCTTTTTACGATAAAAACCCGGACAGATTCAGACAGGAAGAAAGTGCTAAAGCCAGCCACATCCTGGTTGGTGTTGATGAAAAAGCATCGGCTGAAGACAAGAAAAAAGCGCGTGAAAGAGCCGAAAAATTAAAAAAGGAACTGACTGGTGGTGCTGATTTTGCGACTTTGGCCAAGGGGAATTCATCTTGTCCCAGCAGCCAGCAAGGTGGAGATCTTGGTTACTTTGGCAAAGGGCAGATGGTGCCCGCATTTGAAAAAGCTGCTTTCGCTCTCAAACCTGGTGAGATCAGCGATGTTGTCGAAACCCAGTTTGGCTATCACATTATCAAGCTGACTGAGAAAAAAGCGGCTGAGACGGTTGCTTTTAAAGATGCAAAAGCAAAGATAGAAGAATTTCTTACTGGGCAGAAAATTAACGATGCTATCCAGAAATACATTGCAGACGCCAGAAAAAGCGCCAAGACTGAGATCCTTTTAAAATAAATCGGCTGCGATTTTATTCGTTTCCGAGTTTCAACGGCCGTCAGGATTTATTCCGGATGGCCGTTTTAATTAGTCTTTGTCTGGAAACTCAGGGCGTAAACTAATGTGTTTCACAGTTGTGGTCGATATGGTAATGCATATGAACGCTATTTGCCAAAGAGGTGTATCTATCTACATGTGTATTTTGACCATCAGCAACATTTATCTTTGATTAGGTACGGGGCCTTTATGAGAACTTCGCTACGCCACTTTTCTCTGGCATGTGTAGTAATTGTCATCAGTATGGCCTGGGCTCTACCATCTCTCGCTGAAACACCACTTATTGCCTCTGTTAATATTCCGCGAATTCTTGTCCTAAATTCATATAATGTCGGCTATGATTGGTCGGAAGATGAGACGTTGGGGGTAAGAGAAGGTCTTGCAAAGGCTTTCCCGCGTACGGAACTCTTCATTGAATATCTCGACACAAAAAACTTTCATACAAAAAAACACTTCCCACACCTGGCAGACTTGCTTGAAGGCAAGTATTCAACCTGTAAGCTTGATGTAATCATCGCCATGGATAATGCAGCGCTAGAATTTGCGTTGCAGTACCGGCAGCGTATTTCTCCCGGTACCCCTCTGGTTTTCTGTGGCATCAACAACTACGAACCATCGATGATCTCCAGACAGCCCAGCATTACCGGCGTTGCTGAATATCACGACTCTGTCGGTACGTTGGGATTAGCCCTCAAGTTGCATCCTACGATTCGAGATGTAGTCTTGATTCACGATTATACCGATACCGGTCTTGCCATACGCCATGAACTGGAAAAATCTGCAGCTCGTTATCCGGGCATCAGGCTTGAATTTCTGGACGAGTTACCTCTGGAGAAGGTCGTTGAAAAGCTGAAGAGTTTATCTCCCGACCATCTGGTGCTGATGCTTTCGTACACCGTTGAAAAAGGTGGACGAACCTTCAGCCATTCCGAAGCGGCCAGTTTGATCAGCAGCGCCAGTCCGGTTCCGGTCTATTCAGTATATGCGGAACAATTGAGATCCGGGGTCGTCGGTGGTCTGATGATGAAGGGGCAGACACAAGGGTGGAAGGCGGCAGAGCTGGCTGTGCGAATTGTCGGAGGGGAACCTCCAGAAAAGATGCCGGTCATAACCGACGATCTTTCACGCCCGATGTTTGATTATTGTGTACTGGAAAAATTTGGCATTGACCCTGCCAAGCTTCCTGCCGATGCGGTTATAATCAACAAGCGGCCTTCTACTTTTGCCATAAACAAGACCGCAGTCTGGCTAGGCGGGTTTTTTATTCTGTTCTGTTCGGCCAGCTTGATGGTACTGACTCTGAATATTCGCAAACGCAGACGTCTTGAGGAAATACTAAGCCTCAAGATTGACGAATATCAGGAATCTCAGGAGGAGCTGCTGGCGACCGAAGAGATGCTGCGGGCACAGGTCGACGATTATATTCAGAGTCAGGACGAACTGCTGGCAACCGAAGAGAGGTTGCGGGTTCAGCTGGAAATAGCTGAAGAGAGTTCGCAAAAATTCAAGGCAGTTTTTGAACACTCACCGATAACAGTTGTTCTTACCAGTTTACCGGAAGGGACTTTCAGCGAAGTTAATCAGGCGTTCATAGATATGTTCGGCTATTCCAGGGAAGAGGCAATTGGTAAAACAACCGTCGAGCTGGGGATCTGGTTGAATGAATCAGAGCGAAACCGCTACCTGCAATTGTTGAAGGACAACGACTATGTTCACAACATTGAAGTGGGAGCCTGCCGGAAGGGTGGCGAGGAATTTGATACGATTGTTTCCGCTACCCTGCTGAAAATAGGTGACCGCCCGTTTGTTTTGGCCGCAATTATGGATATCTCGGAGCAAAAGCGGCTCCAAAACCTGTTGCTTCAGTCGCAAAAGATGGATGTAGTTGGTCAGTTAGCCGGCGGCATTGCCCATGATTTTAATAATATGCTGGCCGGGATCATGGCCGCTGCCGAATTGCTGAAGCGCCGTCTGCATTGTGATGACAAAAACCATAAGATGGTGGATATCATCATCGAAGCAACGACGCGTTCCGCAGACCTGACCCGCGAACTGCTGACATTCTCCCGCAAAGGAACAGCGGTTTCAAACCTGGTTTGCATCCATGACACCATTGCCGTCGTCATCAGTCTGCTGGAGCACACTATTGACAAGCAGATAGAGCTTACACGCAACTTGGATAGTGGTAATCCTTTTGTGCTGGGCGATCAGACCCAGTTACAGAATGCACTTCTTAATCTTGGTGTTAATGCCCGTGATGCCATGCCTGATGGTGGCACTCTAACCTATGCAACCGCCGTAAAAACGCTGGATGAGTCCGCCTGCCGGTTGATGGGCATATCTCTGGCACCAGGCAGTTATCTTGAAATTGCTGTGTCAGATACCGGGGTCGGCATGACAAAAGAAGTTATGGAACATATCTTCGAACCGTTTTTTACCACAAAACAGGTCGGCAAAGGCACCGGGCTTGGTTTAGCGGCTATTTACGGAACCGTTCGGAGCCATCAAGGCGAATTGTATGTACAGAGTGAACCAGGAGTCGGCTCGGTGTTCAAAATCTACCTCCCGATGATAGAAGGGGGAGCGGTTTCTCCAATATGTAATGAAGATTCTGTTGCCGGAAAAGGCGGAATTCTCCTGGTTGATGATGAAAAAATTCTGCGTGACGTTGGTCGAAATTTGCTCGAAGACTTGGGTTATACGGTTTATCTGGCTGAACATGGAGAACAGGCACTGGAGGTGTTTGCCGCCCATCGGGGCGATATCTTGCTGGTTATGTTGGACATGATTATGCCGAAGATGGGAGGCAAGGAGGTTCTTCTACGGTTACGTGAACTGGATCCGGAAGTGAGAGTGCTGTTCTGCTCCGGATTCAACCGCGAAGGAACCGGTGAAGAGTTGCTAGCGCTGGGCGCCCGCGGCTTTATTCAAAAACCGTATAACCGTAGTGAACTGAGCCGGGCAGTGGCGGATGCATTGCGGTAGCTGGGCACTGTTGTGTCAATTTGGAACCCTTTGAAAACAACGTTTTTTTATTGATGTAATTAATGTGTTGAGAGGATGGTATGACGATTCAGGGATGTATTCGTCTGATTATATTGATTACGGTTCTGGTCCTCTGCGGAACGGCTTGTGGTGCTTCTTCACAAAAGCCATTCAGCGTAGCCCTTTATTATGCTCCGAATCCCCCGATTAATGAGCTGAAGGTATTTGATGCTGTTGTAGTTGATCCGGATAGCGGGCTGGCACCGGAAGTCTATGGTGCAGGGCCGAGTAGCCTGTTCGCCTATGTCAGTATCGGAGAGGCAGACCCGAATCGCAATTATACGAAGCAGATGGATCGGAAATGGTTTGTTTGCGAGAACAAGGACTGGAATTCAAAGGTTATTGATGTTTCAAGCCCTGAGTGGCGCGAATTCTTTCTGGATAAAGTGGTTGAACCGCTGTGGAGTGCCGGGTACAGGGGTTTTTTTCTCGACACGATGGATTCATATCAGTTGTCAACCGATAAAAGCAGGCTGGCTGCTATGGAATTTGGTTTGGCAGAGACAGTGCGTGCGATCAAAAAGCGCCATCCGGAAGCTCGCCTGATCTTGAATCGAGGCTTTGAGATATTCCCCAAGATTAAAGACATTGTTTTTGCTGTTGCAGCGGAATCCCTGTACCAAAATTTCAGCCCAGCCACCGGTCAATACAGCGAAGTGGCGCCTAATGACCGGGAGTGGTTGACTGCGAGGCTGAACGAGGTCAAAAGAGCCGGCGTGCCGGTGATTGCCATAGACTATGTCCCGCCGGGCAAGCGCGATCTTGCAAGGCAGACCGCAGAAAAAATCAAAGCACTGGGCTTTATCCCTTGGGTGGCAGATAAGGATCTGGCCAGTTTGGGGGTCGGGTCGCTAGAAGTTATGCCGCGAACGGTTCTTGGGCTTTATGACGGTGCCGAAGGGAATGGGGACGCCTTCTTTACCAATCTCCAGCGTTATGCGGTAATGCCGCTGAATTACATGGGATATACGGTGAAGCTGCATGACCTGAGGGAACCGTTGCCGGAAGGGATTCTTGAAGGACGTTATGCAGGCGTGCTTGTGTGGCCATATTCAAGTCGTTCCGGGGAAAAGCAAGGACTAAAGGATTGGACATTACGGCGTATTTCCGAAGGTGTACCAATTGTTTTTTTGGATCGTTTCGGTGTGACATTTGATGCCGGTTACCTCTCTTCTCTTGGCTTGGAGTCGGTGCCTGCAGAAAAGATTGTTCCGCCGATCAAGGTCATTATGAAAGATCAGCGTATTGGCTTTGAACAGCAACCACTGCCGCATGCTGACGATTTTGTTCCGATAAAGTTGACGACCGGGAAGTCTTTGCTGCAACTCTTGTCAGGCAATGTGATTGTCAGTGATGCGGCAGCGATAACTGCTTGGGGTGGTTATGTGCTTGAGCCGTACGTAATGGCGCCTCTTTTTGGAGAACAGACTGCGTGGGTGGTGAATCCGTTAAGCTTTTTCAAGGATGCGTTGCGTCTGCGGGACATGCCTGTTCCGGATGTCACTACAGAGAATGGTGTACGACTACTACTGTCCCATGTGGATGGTGACGGCTTCGAAAGTCGCGCTGAGTGGCCCGGCGGAAGGTTTGCGGCTGAGGAACTGCGTAAGCATATCCTGGAACGCTACCGCATACCGACAACCATCTCGCTTATCACCAGCTCATTTACCAAAAACGGTATAAAACCGCTTCTGGCGCCGCAGCTGGAGAATATAGCCCGAGGTATTTTGGCACTTTCAAATGTTGAAGGAGCAAGTCATTCCTTCTCGCATCCATTTAGATGGAAGCCGGATCAGACGGAAACAGGAACGCAGGTCTGGCCAGCGGTCAAAATTCCAGGGTACTCCTTCAACCTGAAGGATGAAATTGCCGGTTCGCTGGACTACATCAACCTGAACTTGATGCCTCCGGGAAAAAAGGCCCGCATTTTTCAGTGGACCGGCAATTGCGTTCCGGGGGAAGAGGCCGTCAGGATGACCTACGAAGCTGGTGCCCTTAATATTAACGGTGGCAATACGCTGATCACCGGATCGAATCGTAGTATTAGTAGTGTTGCTCCACTAGGCATACCAAGAGGGGACTTTTTTCAAGTTTTTGCCCCTAATCAGAACGAAAATGTTTATACAAATCTCTGGACCGGACCGTTCTATGGTTATAAGCGAGTGTTGGAAACCTTCAGATTAACGGATTTACCAATACGGTTTAAACCGGTTGATATCTACTATCATTTTTATTCCGCAACCAAAGAGGCATCACTACACGCCCTTAAACAAGTGCATGATTGGGCTATTGGGCAGAGGTTGTTTGCTATTTACACATCAGAGTATATTGAGAAGGTACTTGACTTTAATCGAACGGTAATTGCCTGGGATGGTTCCGGCTGGTTGATACGTAATAACGGGCAAATGCGCCAGATCCGTATTCCCCGCACTCTTGGATATCCTGATCTGCAAAATAGCAATAAAGTAGCTGGATTTAACGATCATGGTGACAGCCGTTACCTGCATCTTCTGCCTGGCGGTGAGGCTCGGGTGCAGCTTGAAAAATTATCCCCTGCTGAACCGTATCTTGCGTCTGCGGGAGGTTTTCTTGACTACCTCGAACGGGGTAACAATAGTTTGAAATTGGGATTGCATGGTTATACACCATTTAGAATCCATATTGGTAATGCCAAGGGGTGTCGTTTTTCCAAAGGCATCAAAGCCGTGACAAGCGGAAATATTAATGAACTGGTAGCGGAGCTGCCTGAAGGAAAGCATGCGTTCACAGTCGACTGCCGGTAATCCTGAAACAGCAAAGAGGGAGCGCTTTGCTACGCCTTTAAGTGTAATTGCGATTTTCTGTGCCTTTATGCTGGTGCTGGTTCTCCTTTATCCGGAGCAGGGCCTGCTGGGTGTTCTTGGCACTGGTGATGATGCAACTACAATTCGTTACCGGGAGGCGCTACTGCGCATACGTCCGGATGATACGGAGTTGCGTTTCAGGGTGGCAGCCTCGCTGGTGCGTTCCGGTGGTTCTCGCAGGGCCTTGGTGGTGCTTTCGGGTGTTCCAACCGGGATTACCGGGGCTCAAAAACGTTTGCTGATCGAGCTTAAATATATGGCATTAAAAAACATGTTTGTTCAGTCTAATCCGGGTAGCGCAGAGTGGAGTCGTCTGAAACCTCTTGTAGCTTTGGCTGCCAATGAATTGGGAGGAAAGAACCCACCGGCCTGGCGTTTGCGGGATTTTGCCAACGATGCACGCAAAGCCGGAGATCTGGAATTATGGCAGGAATATAACCAGAAACTTGCTGCCAAGGAAACCCTGGAGAACACACAGCCGGACGATGAAGCGGCAAAGGCCCAGATAGCTGGCGATTACCGCAGAGGTGCTGCTATCTGTTTTGGGCTGATGAAACAGGCCGATACGCTTGCAAAACGGAGGGAGCTGTTGTTTCGTGCTGTGCGTATGCTGCAGGCTGGCAACCTGCCAAAGGAGGCATTTGAAGCGGGCGAACGGAACATCGACGGACTAAAGTCAGACCGCGCCACCCTGATTTTTCTAACCAGGGTCGGTTTGGCTGCCGGGGAGCCGGCACGGGCTCAGCGCCTTGTCAGACGTGCTCTTGGTATGGAAACGCCTAAACATCAGACGGGGGCTTAGTGAAACCTGTTCTGTGCTGGATAGCTGCATTTCTGCTGGCAGTGACGCCTTTGGGTGCTGCCATATCGTGCCGTGCTGAAGAGGCACCTCCGCCGATGGCCCCCGGAATACCCTTTGATGCGGAACTTTATGGGCTCAGTTATGAGGTTTTTCTTGCCAACAGCAATTCTGCTGAAGCGTTCCTTCTGGCAGAAAAGGCCGTTGCCTCAAGGCCGAGTGACCCGGTATGGCGTCGCAAAGCGGCACAGAGTGGTGAATGGTCAGGAAATTCAGCCAAGGCTCTTCAACATTGGCTTTTTCTTGCCAAGGAGCTTAATCAGCAGGATGCAGTTGATCAATCATTAAGATTGGCACGGGCACTTGGAGACAGAGTCCGGCTCAAGTTTCTGCTCGAAATGCGTGGCTTTACCGGTAGTCCAGCGTCACTAAGGGAGTATGTGGCTGTTTGTGAGTTGTTAGGTATCCCCGAAGATGCGATTGCGGCATTGGAAAATCAGCGGGGTGGGGCGGACCGGAAGTATGTGTTGGAACAACTTGCCAGATTATATGAAGCGGTTGGTCAACATAAGTATGCCATTGATTCTCTGCTTGATAAAACTGCAAGTTATGGCGTGTCAGCGACAGATTTGCTCAAAGCGGCCTCACTGGCTTACGGTTCCAGGGATGTTATGGCGGCATATAACATTCTGGCTCTCGGCGAACAGCAGACCCCTCCTGCAGAACAGGAATACTGGCAAACATTCGGTGATTTGGCCTGGGCGCTACAGGATTTACGCACTGCGGAAAAGGCTGCGCAATTGCTGGTGGATGCCGGTGTTGGGCGTGATGTGGATTACCAGCGTCTGGTCCTGTTGACCAGAGAAAAAAATCCTGGCCGGGCTTATGATCTGGCTATGGAAGCTTGGGAACGTTTGGGTAAGGGGGGGTATTTGATTACTCTGCTGGAACTTGGAACGACACAGAAACGTTACAAGGAGCTTATAACCCTTATACAGAAGTCCGAGCACTCTTTATTACCGGAGTCCATGGGGGAGTCAACTTATTATTGGCGGCTTGTTGCGCAGGTATATCAAGGTGCCGGAGATTCGCTCGCAAGTATGCGCAGCTATCAGCACGCACTTGTACTTGCGCCGCACGATCTCTCTCTGGCTGAAGGATATATCTGGCTGTTGTTGGATCTAGGGCAAAGAGAAGAACTGCAAAAGACACTCGAAGGCTGGAAAGAACGAGTGCAATCAATGCCGGTTATGTTTGACGCCTATGCTGCGGCTTACTTATATCTGGGAGAATATAGCGAGTCGCTGATCTACTTTCAGGCGCGTTACAGTAAAATGCGCAATGACCCCTCCTGGTTGGCCGGTTACGCTGATGCCATGGAACAGTTCGGGTGGCCGGAACCGGCTTTTCTCGAACGTTTACGGGCGCTTCATCTTGTACGTAAACAGATGAAAGGCGGTCAGGCTTTATCAGAAACAGAGCGGCGTACTTTGCTAAACAGTTATGCCACTCTGGCAATGCGGGTAGAACCGGGCGAGCCACTTGATCGGCAGATGCAGACAATAATGCGTTCTCCACAGGATGCGGCCAGTCGTGAACTGGTTATTGCCTGGGCTCTGTCTAGTGGCAGGAGTGATTTCGGGCGGATGTGGTATTGGAAAGAGTTTACTCGCATGACTCAGCGACCGCTTTGGGCGGAGCTGTCTTTTGCTTTGGACGAAAACGATCGCCCCCGTATTATGGGACTATTGCAAAAAGAGTTGCAACGCCTGCCATACAGGGACGCGGTTGAAGGTGCATCGCGTGTCGGGTGGTTTCCAGTTGCAGAGACCCAAGCTTTTGAAGGTTTTCAGATCAATGACCGCGACCATCTGCTGGATCAGCAGTTACGGATTCTCTACGGCAGTCGCCCTGGCGGATTCCGTTATCGCATGAGCCTGATGGATCAGGACGGTGTAGGATTTCTGGAACAACGCTTTTCTCACACCTTTACAGTTACTCCACGCTATTCTTTGCGTGTTGAGGTCGGCAATACAGATATTCGGCACCTGAGAGCCGGTATTCTTGGAGAGCATGTCAGTAGTGCGCAGAATGCTCAACTTGGATTCCTAATGCGCCATGAACGGGGAACTGCCGAGTTTACGGCAGGTGTTACTGATTCTCTTTCCCGTTATCTATCATCGTCAATACAGAGTGACTTGAAAGTGAACAATCGTTTGACGATAGATTTTGCACTTTTGATGGGGACAGCCGGGACAGAAGATGTATATATGAAGATCGGCGGGATAAAGGATGAGGCCAAAATCGGTCTTTTGAGTTCTCTTACATCACGTGATATGCTGTCTTTGCACGTTTCCGGGCAGTACCTGCGTGATCAGGAGCGTAGAGAGTTGGGACGAGGGGTTGCATTTGAAGGTGAATTGACTCACCGGTTTTTAAGTAGTTGGCCTGATACGAATCTGCGGACATTTGCCGGGTATCATTACTATGACAGAACCGGCACACCGGTCGGCAAGGCACTCTCGCTGATACCTGTTGCAGTTGCCAATCCATCCTATTATGTCCCCGCAACATTTACCCAGGCGGGCGTCGGCATAAGTATCGGGCGGGATGGGCGTGCAAATTACGTGAGGCAATGGCAACCCTTTACTTCTGTTGATGCAAGCTGGACCAGTACAACTGGTACCGGATTTCACTACGATTTTGGGCTGGTAGGTCCGGTATTTGGTCTGGACAAGCTGGAGCTGTCTTTTTCACAAGATAGCGGTTCTTTTGGTATCAGCGCTCTAACAACCCGTGCAGATCTGCTGTATCGCTATTATTTCGAATGATTGAGGAGGAACTATGAAACATTTGATAACAATGCTTCTAATTGCAGTAACTCTCAGCTTGGCTGGTTGTGTAACCTTGAACCAGAGTGGGAGAGCGGTCTCCTTCCAGGAAAACTGGGGCCTGGTTCCATTTGTCAACAACACAGAAACACCTTATGCCGCCGAACGGTGTGAGTCAATTGTTGCCGCACTGCTTTATGCACGTGGTGTACAGCATCTGGAACGGATTGCGGTTGAAGCAAAACCGGAAGAGCTGGGCATGGACCGCGGTGAAAAGCGTCAGCGTGAAGCAATGGAACTGGCAAAGCAGAAAAAAATACGCTATGTGCTGACCGGTGCTGTTAATGAATGGCGCTACAAAGTCGGCCTGGACGGCGAACCGGTGGCCGCCTTCACACTGCAACTTATAGAATTGCCGGAGGGGAAGATTGTCTGGAGCGGCGCTGCCGGCAAGAGCGGCTGGAGCCGTGATGCAGTCAGTTCAGTGGCCCAACAGGTGTTGGAACGCCTGCTGGGAGAAATCAGTGTGCTCCCTGAAGAACGTCCCAAGAATCCGCAAAAATGAGTTTCAAGCTTAATAAATATCTGTCCGAGAGAGCGGAAAGATGGCTGGAGACGCTTGTCATAACAGCTATAATCCTTGCCGGGGGTTATTTTCTCAATCGCTCCGATCCATTTTTCATCAAGGCGGATTTTCAGTGGGTTCTGTTTGCCCCGCTGCTGATAGCGCTTCGTTACGGGATTGCTCCAGGTATGGTTTCTATTGCCATAATCTGCCTGCTTTATCTGTCCCTGTTCAGGATGGGGCTTCTAAATGGTGAATTCCCGACGATTTTCATGCTCGGCGGTATTCTAATGACTATGGTTTGCGGCCAGTTCAGTACTGTCTGGAGTACGCGTTTGCGGCGCTCCGACCAGTTGAGCCGCCATGCAAGTGAGCGGTTCGAACAGTTGTCACGGTCCTATTTTATGGTGCGCCTGTCTCACGACCGCCTGGAGCAGAATCTGATAAGTAGACCGGTGACTCTTCGGGACGCCTTAATCGACCTGCGCAGCATACTGGCCTCACATGGCGGCTTATTGGATCTGGAAACCGGTTCTGCGCTGATTTCAATTTTGGTGCATTACTGCAACCTTGAGAGCGCCGCAATATATTTGATGGAAAATGACGGGAGCATGCAGGAAAAACCGGTGGCCGAGTGTGGCCGCGGAGCACTCTTCAAAGCGGATGACCTTCTGCTCCGATCTGCCATCGAGACAGGAAATGCCTCTTACCAGTCGATAAACCGTCTTGCTGTAGACGAGAAAAGCCCTTATCTGGTGGCAGCTCCTCTGCGTACCAGCGCTGGAATCACGAAAGGAATCCTGCTGGTCAGTGAGATGCCTTTTCTCGCACTGAAACGTGAAACGCTTCAGATACTGGGTGTTTTGCTTGCGTATGCGACTGATCATGCCGAGGCTGCCTATGAAGCCCGCAGTCTGCTGACTGTATTTCCGGACTGTCCGACAATGTTTGCCGCAGAATTGTACAAGATGGTTCGACTGCGGCGCGAACTTGATGTTACCAGCGCATTGGTTGTAGTTAATGTAATGCCTGCGGCAAGGCTGCACGACATGTGTCTTGCGCTTGAACGGCAGCAGCGGGGCCTTGATCACGGATGGCGCCGGGATCTGGGATGGGGAGTTCAGTTTGCAACCCTGATGCCTTTCTCCGGGCCTGCAGCTGTAGAGGGGTACATGGCAAGGCTGAACGAGATGTTTCGTAAAGATTTCGGGGTGAAAATCAGTGAAGGTGGTGTATCGTCACGCTCTTTTATGGTGGCGGCTGATGACCCGTTGAATCAGTTGGCTGATTTGCTTGTGGATGTGGCATGAGTGGCACAAATCAGCTGATACTCTTCCTGGCAGGGCATGCCATTGTTTCGGCATTGTTTTCATTTATACTGGTTGTAATGATTCCTGGGCGCTTCGACATTCGCCCGCGTTACGCCGTGATCATTCTCTTCGCTTTTATCTTCTTTGTTCCGCTGCTGGGGGCTCTGGGGATATTCGTGATACTGATCTATTTCCGTTATTTCCAGCATTTCAAGGAGAGGACTGAATTCTATACTGTTAGTACACCTCCGTTTATGGCTGAATCAGGAGGTCTGGCGCAAGGAATGGGAGAGGGGGGTGCATGGTCTCGTCTTCGCACCCCTGCGCTCCCGCGCGGTATGCGCCTTAAGGCGCTTCTGGCAGTCAACGCCGGTGGTGGGTCCAACTCTAGTCGACTGCTGCAGATGGCTACCAGTGACAGTGACGATGAAATCAGATTGCTGGCATTTAAACTTTACGACCAGCGTGAAAAGGTTATAGGCACTACGATCTCTGAAGCCCTGCATAAACTTCGTGAGTTTGATGACCAGGATGACCCGGATGAAAGGCGGCATTTATATCGATCACTGGCATTCTCCTACTGGGAGATGGTTTTTAACGAACTGAACAATGACCTGTCGCAATTTTTTATCGATCAATCACTGCAATATGCCACTCAGGCATACAATGCGGAGGTTGATGACCACTCACTGTTGATACTTATGGGGAAAATTCACTTGCGTAAAGGGGACTTGCAGCTGGCACAAAAATTCATAAACCTGGGGCTGGTGCGTGGAGCGCATCGTGACAGGGTAATACCCTATCTTGCAGAGCTGGCTTATCGTCAAAGGGATTTTAAAGCGTTGAAACAGTTTTTTGCAGATGATCCTCTGTTACGCCATAAACCGGGTATTGGCCCGATAGCAAAGTTCTGGATGGAATAACCGGATGGATAATTTTCCAAAAACAGACCAGGTTGATATCATGCTGCTTCTCGAGGGAACATTTCCCTACGTAAGCGGTGGTGTTTCAAGTTGGGTAAACCAGATTATCCGCGGCTTTCCGGAATACCGCTTCGGTGCTGTCTTTATCGGCAGCAGCCGTGAGGATTATGGTGGCATGAAGTATGAACTTCCTGAAAACCTGGTACATCTGGAAGTCCATTATCTGCAGGATCCCCGGACAAAACCGAAGATTGTTGCCCATGAAGGTAACAAGGAAGTGTTCAAAATAATCAGGGATCTGCATGCCTGGTTTCTTATGCCGGATGCAAGTACTCTCAGTCATTCGATCAAGGATCTGGACTTTTATATGAATCCGGACAAAGGGATCGATTACAGGCAGTTTCTTTATTCTAGGCAGTCCTGGGAGCTGATTTCAGAACTTTTTGAGGAACGTTGTACCGATCCTTCATTTGTGGACTATTTCTGGACAGTCCGCAACATGCACGCTCCTATCTGGCTCTTGGCCGAAATAGCCAGTAATCTGATCCCGGCCAGGGTGTATCACACAGTCTCAACCGGGTATGCCGGCTTTCTCGGGTCATTGCTGCATTACAGTGCCGATCGCCCTCTGATATTGTCCGAGCATGGCATTTATACAAAAGAGCGCCGCATTGATTTAATTCAGAGCAGCTGGATACAGGATAATCGTAATGCACTTCAAAAAGATCCAACTGAGATCAGCTTTTTTCGTGACCTTTGGATCCGTTTTTTTGAGACTATCGGCCGCTTCTGTTATAACGCTTCCGGCACAATCATATCGCTTTATGATGGTGCCAGAGAACGTGAAATAGCCGATGGTGCACTGCCTGAACGCGCTCATGTCGTACCGAATGGCATCAATATCGCCCGCTATGCCCCGTTAAGGAATGATCAGCCGGAGGAGCCGCCGATGGTGTTGACACTGCTTGGCAGGGTCGTTCCAATCAAGGATATCAAAACATTCATCCGTGCTATTCGTATCATCGCAAACCATATCCCAACAGTTCAGGGGTGGATAATAGGTCCTGAGGACGAAGACCCGGAGTACGCTGCTGAATGCAAGTCGCTCACTGAAAGTCTTGTACTTGATAATCAGGTCATTTTTATGGGATTTCAGAATCCGGTGGAAATATTTCCTAAAACCGGAGTGTTGGTGCTTAGCTCCGTCAGTGAAGGGCTGCCACTTGTTATTCTGGAGGCTTTCGCGGCGGGACTCCCGGTGGTCTCTACCGACGTTGGTGCCTGCAGGCAACTGATTATGGGGTTTGGAGAAGAAGATGAAGCTATCGGAGCTGCCGGTGGGGTTGTCGGCATCAACGACCCGCAGGCCATGGCAACGGAGATTCTGCAACTTCTGAGCAACCCTGAAGAGTGGCGACGGGCGCGCCGGTCAGCAATTGCACGCGTAGAGTGTTTTTATTCGCAGGAGCGTATGTTTGACAGCTATCGCCAACTTTACCGGAAGGGGATGAACTGATGGCCGGAATCGGCTTCGAACTACGCAAGCTTCTCAAGCGGGATTCCTATTTTTCCCTGCTGCAGACCTATGCTTACGCCGGCATTATCAGTTCCGGCCCATGGATACTCTCTATTCTGGCAGTAATTATTATCGGCATTATCTCTGTTCCGATGGTTATCCCGAATATATTGGTTTCACATTTTCAGGTCTGTATCACCTATCTTATTGCAATGTCGCTTATCTATACCGGCCTGACCCAGTTGGCTTTTACCAGATATTGTGCCGACAGGATATTTGAAAAAGAGCATTACCGCCTGATGCCGAACCTGATAGGGTTACTGTTCCTGGTCACTATTATTGGCGGTATGGTTGCATTTCCAATGACATACTTCCTTTTCCCGAAGAATTCACTTTATTTCAGGCTGCTGTTTGCCACAACATTTGTTATTCTTTCAGATGTCTGGATTGGAGCAATTCTGCTTTCCGGACTTAAAGCATACAAAGCCATACTTCTGAATTTTGCTGCGGGATATGGCACTTCTCTTATTTTGGTGTTGTTTTTAAGGGTGTGGGGTCTTGAAGGGCTTATGCTGGCCTTTCTGATAGGTCAGTTTGTACTGCTTATGGGGATGCTGATTGTCGTCTTCAAAAACTACCCTTCACGAGTTATGATAGAGTTTGACTTTTTGCGTAAGGGGCGGATTTATCCGGCGTTGGTTTTTATCGGCCTGTTTTATAATCTTGGCATCTGGGCAGACAAATTTGTGTTCTGGTTTCATCCCTATACCGGGACCAATGTCATCGGCCCTTTGAACGCCTCTGAAATTTACGATTTGCCGGTATTTTTGGCGTATCTGGCAATTTTGCCTGGCATGGCAGTATTCCTTGTGCGCATGGAGACAGACTTTGTCGAATACTACGACCGTTACTACGATGCTGTGCGTGAGGGGGGCTCACTTTCATATATCAAAGAGATGAAGGACGAAATGGTACGCATGGCGCGAGAGGGTATTTATGATATCATCAAGACACAGGCCATTGCCACTATTGCCGTATTTATTATGGGTCGCTCTCTGCTTGGAATGCTGGGTATTCCCACGGTATTCCTGCCGTTGCTCTACATCGATGTTGCCGGAGCAGGTTTTCAGGTCGTGTTACTGGGTATTCTCAATATTTATTTTTATCTGGACCGGCGCAGGCGAGCATTGTCCCTGACGATGCTGTTTACGGCACTCAACTTTCTGCTCAGCCTTTTGTCAATCAGGATGGGACCATTTTATTATGGGTATGGTTTTGCCGTCTCGCTCTGTATAACCATAATGTGTGGACTTTTTGTTCTGGATCGTGATTTGACCAGTCTGGAATACGAAACGTTCATGCTGCAATAAGTCAAGGAAGACGGTTACGAGCCAAATATGAAAACATTTACCGAAAAACAGCCGACTATCCTGGTGGTCGAAGATGAACGGTATGTCCGGGAGTCGTTGACGGTTTTTCTCGACGACATGGGTTTCCGGGTTCTGTCAGCTGAAAACGGCCAAATCGGGCTGGAACAGTTCAGAAACCAGCGTCCGGACATTGTCATGACCGATCTGCGGATGCCGGTGATGGATGGTTTTGCACTGGTGGAAGCGATTGCGGCAGAATCTGAATTCACGCCGATTGTGGTAGTTTCAGGAGTAGGTGAGGTCAATGAGGCGGTGCGGGCCATGCGTTTGGGGGCTTGGGATTATCTTTCCAAGCCGATAGGGAATCTTGAAGAACTGCAGATCATGCTGGAACGTTCTCTTGAACGAGCCCGTACAAAATATGAGCTGGAGCGCCTGCGTCGCCACCTTTCTGACGGGACGTTGGGGAACGAGTCCGCTTTCAGCAGCATCATCACGTCTTCATCCCGGATGCGCGCTATTTTTCTGTATCTTGAATCTGTCGCTCCATCACGACAACCGGTCCTGATTACCGGAGAAACCGGTACCGGCAAAGAGCTGATTGCAAGGGCGGTCCATACTTTAAGCGGACTGGGTGGTCCGTTTGTGGCGATAAACCTGGCCGGGTTGGATGACAGTATGTTCAGCGACACACTTTTCGGTCATCTGCGCGGGGCCTTTACCGGCGCTGACCGTGTCCGCGAGGGCTTGATACGCCAGGCGTCAGGCGGCACACTTTTCTTGGACGAGATCGGCGATCTGGCGCCCGGTTCACAGGTCAAACTTCTGAGGCTGCTGCAGGAGGGCGAATACCTGCCGCTCGGTGCCGACAAGGTGCTGAGGAGTGACGTCCGGATTGTGGCGGCCACTCATGCTGATCTGAAACTCAAGATGGAACAGGGCACATTTCGTCCTGATCTGTATTACAGGCTCTGCAGCCACCGTGTGGAGCTTCCGCCGCTCCGTAACCGTCCCGAAGATCTACCGCTGCTGACGGCGCATTTTATGGAGAAGGCATCTGCTTTGCTTGGTAAAATGACTCCGAACGCTCCGCCTGAATTGAACCGTTATCTGGCTGCCTACCGTTTTCCCGGCAATATCCGCGAGCTGGAAGCGATAATCCATGATGCCGTTGCCCGTTCTGTGAGTCACACTTTGTCGCTGGAGTCGATAGTGACAGCGATCGACAGCGGTCTGCGCCCCAACGTATTTTCTGTCCCGGTCAGCAGCCTTTGTCCGGTCTGCCCTTTCGCCGAAAAGTTCCCGACTCTAAAGGTGGCTGAGGATCTTCTGATCTCCGAGGCGTTGCGTATGGCTGACAATAATCAGCGTTTGGCCGCTGCATATCTGGGGATCACCCGCCAGGCGCTTAACAAAAGGTTGTCGCGGCAGGGATAATGAGCTGGCGGGAATCCTCCCCCTGCGACAAAAGTTGCTGCTGCAACATCTGGCACATCCTGTAACATGCCGATAAATCAGATATAACCACACAATGCGCTTGCATCAGTCAATTTATGTCGCAGCCCCCATCCAAAAACAAACTCATAACTATCCGTATTTACTGAAAATTAATATTCATTCCTCTGGCACGTTCTCTGCTCTCTGATCTAGATACAAATCTACAATCTATACGTATCAAGAGCGTTGGTATTACGAGGAGGCAATATGCAATTCAAGGCGTACAAGGACTGGGGTATTTTTACGAAGATAATGAGCCTGTCACTGCTGACATGGTTGGTGTTGGTTCTCGCTACAATGTTTGCGCTGGTGCCTTTTATCCGCGGGCTGATCATGGCAGAGAAAAAAGCGACCGTCAGCTATCTGGTGCAGGAAACAACCAGTCTGCTGTTTTCCTACCAAAAACAGGTGGAAGCTGGAACCCTCACGAAAGAAGAAGCTCAGAAGCGTGCTGCCGAGCGGATTGGCGCCATGCGATACGATGGAAATAACTATCTCTGGATCAACGATCTTGGTCCTAAAATGGTTATGCACCCTCTCAAGCCGGAACTGAACGGCAAGGACCTGAGCGAAAACAAGGACCCCAACGGTAAGGCGCTATTTGTGGAGATGGTCCAGGTATGCAAGGACAAAGGGAAAGGCTTTGTTGATTATGCCTGGTCCAAACCAGGCAACTCTCAACCGGTACCCAAAATTTCTTATGTTGAACTGTACCAGCCGTGGGGCTGGGTGATCGGTACCGGTATCTACGTTGATGATGTGACCGCCCATGTCCGTCAGATCCAGATCGGTATCGGCATTGCCCTGTTTGGCATCCTGGCGCTCAGTATACTGCTTGCATGGCTGGTCTCCCGTACCATTACCGGTCCGATCAAGGCTGTGGTCGATACCATCAGGGACATCGCCCAGGGTGAAGGTGACTTGACCCGCCGTCTGCCGGTCCTCGGCAAGAACGAGATCGGCGAACTGAGCGAATGGTTCAATACCTTTATCGGCAAACTGCACGGCATTATCTGCCAGGTTTCCGGCAGCTCACTGCAACTGGCTTCATCTTCACTGCAGCTTCAGCAGACAACAAAACAGATGACCGATAGTATTGCTCAACTTTCCTCACAATCCACCTCACTGGCAACCGCCGGTGAAGAGATGTCGGCCACTTCCGGCGACATCGCCAATAATTGTCACCACGCTGCCACCAACGCCAATGGCGCAACCCAGAAAGCTAACCAGGGTGTAGCTGTCGTCGGCCAATCAATCGCCGTAATGAGCACAATCGCTGAGCGGGTTCAAAATGCCGCCAGTACCGTTGGCGCACTTGGAGTCCGCTCAGAACAGATCGGCGCTATCATCGGCACTATCGAAGACATCGCCGATCAGACCAACTTGCTGGCCCTGAATGCCGCTATTGAAGCAGCCCGTGCCGGCGAACAGGGAAGGGGCTTTGCGGTTGTTGCCGACGAAGTGCGTGCCCTTGCCGAACGTACCACCCGTGCTACCAAAGAGATCGGCGAAATGATCAAGGCCATTCAGAAAGAAACCAAAGATGCGGTCACCTCAATGGAACAGAGTGTGACCCAGGTTGAGCAGGGGACCAGCCATACTGCTGACTCCGGTCGTTCGTTACAGGAAATCCTCGACATCATCAACGATGTAACCGAGCAGATCAGTCAGATTGCAACCGCTGCCGAAGAACAGACCGCTACGACCCGCGAGATCAGCAGCAACGTCATGAACCTGAACGATTTGGCCAAGCAAAATGACCACGCCCTGCATGAAACTGCAGTTGCCGCCAATGATGTTTCCCGTCAGGCGGAAGAGTTGAAAGAGCTTGTCGGACAGTTCAAGTTGTAACCCTTCGACTCCGCTCAGGGACCACCCTTCTCCCTGACTGTTGGCTGAGCGGAGTCGAAACCTAAGGAACAAGTTATGCCACCAAAATCATCAGAAACATTTTTTAAAAGTGAATCGCGCTACCGGATGCTGGTGGAAAACTCCTGTGACATTATCTTCTCGTTGGATACGGAGGGCGACTTTGTCTATGTTTCCCCTGCCTGGGAGAAGATTCTCGGGCATGTGCCATCTGAAGTTGTGGGACACAATTTCCGTGAGTTTGTCCATCAAGAAGATATTCCTCGCTGCGAAACAACTATTTTGAAGGCGATACAGTCCAACTCTACTCAGGAGGTTACTTATCGTATCCGACATGCTGAACGTGGTTGGCGCTGGTTTACTTCTCGCGGGACACCGCATATTGATGAAAACGGTATTTTGACTATTATCGGCATTAGCCAGGATGTCACAGAACGGCTCCGCATTGAAGAACTTATGACTCAGACTGAAAAGATGAGCATGATTAGCGGTATGGCGGCCGGTATGGCGCATGAGATCAATAATCCGCTCGGGGCCATTTTGCAGCATGCCCAGAACATCGAGCGGCGGGTATCCACTGATATCCCGGCAAATTATAAAGCTGCTTCCGAGGTTGGTGTCAGTCTCGATCTGGTGCGCGCTTACTTGCAAAAACGGGGGGTCTTTGATTTTATTGGTCACATTCGTAGCGCCGGTATGAGGGCTTCCGATATTATATCAAATATGCTCCAATTCAGTCGCCGGGGTGATTCCGGTGTCGAATACGTCGATCTTTCAGTTTTACTGGATAGAGTGATGAAGTTAGCCGGCACCGATTATGACATGAAGAAAAAATATCATTTTAATCTGATCAGGCTGCAACGCTCCTATGATGCTGGTATACCTCCGGTACGGATGGTTGTGGCGGAGATAGAGCAAGTACTGCTGAATATCCTTAAAAATGCTGCTCAGGCTATCTCTTCTGCATCAATGAACAGGCAGCCGCTAATTACAGTGCGAACCGGGCTGTCCGAAGGTATGGCTCTGATTGAGATTGAAGACAACGGCCCGGGTATGGATGAAACCACCCGTCAGCGGGTCTTTGAACCGTTTTTTTCTACCAAGGAGGTAGGCGTCGGTACCGGTCTGGGGCTATCTGTTGCTTATGCCATCATTACCAATCGTCATCACGGCTCGATCGATGTCCGGTCGTGCCTTGGCGAGGGGAGCTGTTTTACGCTTAAGCTTCCTTGTAGAGGAGGGGGCAATGAACAACGCTGATATCAAGGTTCTGCTCGTTGATGATGAAGAAATGATTCGCGACTGTGTTTCAGCTTATCTGGAGGATGAGGGGTTTAGTGTGCATTGTGCTGCCAGCGCTGAGGAAGCTTTGGAGTCAATCGTTTCTATAAGCCCGGCTGTCTGTATATCCGACATGGGTCTGCCTGGTATGAACGGTGAGGAGTTTATTGTCTCTGCTTATGCTCTCTGCCCCTATACAGGCTTTATGCTTCATACTGGCATGCTGTACACTTTGTCAGAGGAACTGCAAGCTATTGGCATGACGGCTGATGACGTTATATTAAAGCCGATTCACTATCTGTCTAAGCTGGTTGACAAAATCAAGCTTGTTGCCGCAAAAGGGAGACCATTTTAATGGAACTGCAAGCTGGCAATCTTGTGTTATTGACCATTGACGACGAAGAATCAGTCCGAAGCAGCGTTGCGGCTTATTTTGAAGACTGCGGCTTTACCGTGCTGCAGGCGTGCGATGGTCAAGAGGGGATTGACAAGATATCTACATTGCATCCGGATGTTGTCATAACTGATCTGCGCATGCCGAATGTGGATGGTATTGAGGTAGTAGAAGCGGCCAAAAGACTTGATGACAACCTTCCGATAATTGTCCTGTCAGGTACCGGTGTGCTGTCGGATGCGATAGAGGCCTTGCGGCGCGGTGCCTGGGATTATCTGAGTAAACCGGTTATCGATATGGTTGAGCTGGAGTTGATGGTTGCCAGTTGTATTGAGAGAGCCAGGCTGGTGAAGGAAAACCGGGACTATCATGAAAATCTGGAGCTGCTGGTCAAACAGCGGACGGCGGAGTTGCGCAAGTTGAACACTGCCGTGGAGCAGAGCGCCAACAGTGTTGTTATCACCGATATCAACGGGAATATTGAATACGTCAATCCAAAATTTACGGTGATATCCGGCTATAGCCGTGAAGATGTGATCGGACAGAACCCGCGTATCCTTAAATCCGGCAAGCAACCAGACAGTTATTACGTTTATATGTGGAAGACGATTACCGCCGGAGAGGAGTGGCAGGGTGAGTTTTGCAACAAGGCAAAGGATGGAAAGCTTTACTGGGAGCTTAACAGTATTGCCCCGATCAAGGATGAGAACGGCATTATTACCAATTATGTTGCTATAAAAGAGGATATTACCGCCCGCAAGCTCCATGAAGAGCAGCTCTATTATCAGGCAAATTTCGATGTTCTGACCGGCTTGACGAATCGATATTATTTCCAGACGTATCTCGAGATGCAGATGGAGTTGATCAACCGCGATAGCCAGTACCTGACACTGATGGTGTTGGATATCGATAATCTCAAATATGTAAATGATACCTTTGGGCACAAATTCGGGGATATTTTGCTGAAGGAGATTGCCCGCCGCCTGGAAACGGTCTGTGGGCACAGCTCCGTAGTATCACGTTTTGTTGGGGATGAATTTACGATAATTCCGCCGTTGTCAACAGATGCAGATGATGCAAGGCAACGTGCCGAGAAAATTCTCGGTGCCATGAACGATGTCTTTACCATAAGAGGCACGGAGATCATTGCTACTGCGAGTATAGGTGTGGTTCTTTACCCGGAGGATGGCGAATGTGCGGAAAGCCTTCTGAAAAATGGCGAAGCAGCCATGTACCAGGCCAAGAAAGAGGGTAAGAACTCAATCTGCTTATACAACCGTGAATTGAACAGCCAGTTGGAGGAGCGTTTTGAATTGGAGGCAAAGCTTCATAAAGCACTTGACCTTGGTGAATTCTGCCTGAACTATCAGCCACAGATTGACCATGTTAATGGAACTGTGATCGGTGTGGAAGCTTTGCTGCGTTGGACTCCGACCGGTGCAGCCCGCGTTCCACCAGGCATATTTATACCGATTCTAGAGGAGAGCGGCATGATTGTGGCGGTTGGCGAATGGGTATTATGGCAGGCCTGTTCGCAAGCCGTTGAATGGCAGAAGCTTGGTCTTCCGGTATTGCGCGTGTCGGTTAATATTTCGGCCCTGCAGTTCATGCGCAGTGATCTTGATGTTACAGTCAAGCGGGTACTCGAAGTTACCGGTCTTGACCCGCGTTACCTCTGTCTGGAACTGACCGAAAGCATAATCATGGTCGACAGCGCGCGCACTCTTGAAAAAATGACGGCACTGGCTGAGATCGGTGTCATATTGTCACTGGATGATTTCGGAACCGGCTATTCATCGCTTGAATACCTGGGGCGCTTGCCGATTAACGAGCTGAAAATAGATATATCGTTTGTCCGCCGGATGCTGGTAACTAGAAATGATGCAGCGGTGGTTAATACGATCATTGCCATGGCGCAAGGGTTGGATATGGAACTGGTTGCAGAGGGGGTTGAAACTGAGGAGCAGCTTGCATATCTTGTGGAAAGAGGCTGTTCGGTTATACAGGGTTTTTACTTCAGCAGGCCATTATCGGCAGATGATTTCGCGCAGTTTTACAAGGAACATAAAAGCTGAATCAATGTCGTGATTATGCTCGTTGAGGATAGCCGGTCTGTGATAATTACTTCCCAAGTGAAATAACTCTGCTCTGCCCTGATGAAAGTCCTTCAAATCTAAATCTCCCCAGATATACACCATTCCTGAAAAGCCCTGAATCTCCGGGTGGCAGATAGTTCACGCCTGAATTAGTTACTTTTCCGGAAAATTTATTGAAAATACCATCGCCAAAATGCTCATCTGTAAGCGGAAGTTTGTAGTTGGCCAGTATAGCTTCTTTCCCCGCCTGAAGCGTAAGAGCGGTTGCAGACGTGCTGTCGGCAATAGATCCGGATGAAACCAGAATCTGATACCCCCTAGTGCTCAACAGAATTTTTGCTGTAAGCTGAAGTCTGGCCATTCCATCACCATTCATGTGCAGGTTGTACTGCGGTTGCCAGCCACGTTCTGCTGTTGCGTAGCGGAGTGTTACCTTGCCTCGAGGTGGTGTGACCGCTATCCGTACGGAACTTATCGCAGAGTGGCTGCCCTTTCTGGCTTTGGCAATGCGGGCGTCAATTTTCTGAATTTCCTGAGTTGTCTTGCGTCGTGCAGTATAGACAGCTTCCAGTTGTGCGATCGCAAAGTCTGTCCCCTGACGGATGGCCTGCATCGGATCGGGATTTGCCTTGCTTTTGCGAGGTGCCTTACCGCTTTGCGCTTTTGCCGCAGAGGTAAAAATAGCCTCACGGGTTTCTAGTGCCTGCAGGCGGTCCTCAAGTCGCCGCCGCTGCTCGGTCAGCGTTTCCGACTCATTGTCAGATGCATTTCCTGGCTCGTTCTTGCGTATTTCAACTCCCAGAATAGTTGTGCCAGGTGCTGGAAAAACTTTGAGAGTCTGCTCCAGCAAGCCATCTTCAAGTGACAGATCTACAACCCCTTTTACTGCTATGGCTTCCACTTGATGAAGAGCGCCATCCCGGTAGAAGGTGATTTTGTTCTCTGCAAAAGCAAAGTTATTTGAAAAAACAATGAGGCAGATGCAGATAAGTTTGGTGCGCATATAATTTCCTCCAAGCCTGGCGCGGCTAGTTTTTTAAGGCATGATTGAGATGGTATTGCGCATAACACCTCTTACGGTTATACTCGCGCAAAACATTCAGAAAGGTGTCTTAAATGAAAAACGATATAGATATTGATGCGGAAGTGTCGGTAAAAGACATAGTCAATTTTTATGTAAAAATCAATGACTCATCCAAGGCAAAGAAGGATATTGCCAGGCTTTCGGCCAAAGACAAGGCGGCAGCTTTAGATGTAATTTCTTCCTCCGCAGCCACTCGTGACTTCCGTATCGATGTTGCTCGTTATTTTATCTACGATCTGGATGCTGTCGTTCGCAGAAAAGCTGAGCATTTTATGGAGGATCTGGTGCCTGACTGGGTGACCGATCCGGCAGAAAGTATTTTAAAACTGCTTAAATCTGCCGATGGCAAGGGCGCCTCAAGCAGGAATTCGGCTGTCAAATTTCTGTTTGGAATTGTTGATTCGAGCAGTTTGCGTGACACTTTCACTACACTTCTCAATAGCCGGAATCGTAGCCATATGTCCGAAATTTTGGCGATCGTCGAGGATTATATTGATTCATCCCGCGATGAGCATGAACAGGTGAAAATATTTGATGCCTGTCTGGATATTGTTATGTCTGACGAAATAGACCACAATATCAAGCATCAGGCATCCAACCTCCTAAGTGTTTTTTTCAAGAAAGTCCAGTCTACCAATCTGGGTGAAGCCCTGCGCCATAAATACATCGAAAAACAGGTTGATAAGGCTGAGGGGGTATATAGATACCTTTGCAGCGGTGCTTCCGGGTTGAATAACACCTTTTTGGATGATCTCCTCCGGCCGTTAAAGGATGGTGGCAGTCATTATCAGATAGAGATTCTGAACTACTTCAGGGTCATACTGGAAAAAATGAAGGATCCCGAAAATTCCGATACGGTCCTTGATACCTACCCGGATTATTGGAATCAGGAAGAGCCGACCAAGGAAGAAAAGATCCACTCCATTTGCGGCAAGATTCTGAAGTCTGTTGATGAATTGTGGGATGTTACTGAAGATCAGCAGGTTCGTGCTCTGATAGTCCAGATTCGCTTCGGCGAATATGACAACAAACGTGAGCTGCTGGAACAGGTCCGTTCAAAGGTAACTGATGCTGCGCTGGCACCGTCGGCCCGCGAAAAACTGGCCTTTATGTTGCGCTGTTTTCTTCATCCGGAACAGCCGGACGTTCTGAAGTTACAGGCCGCACAGCTGCTGCTGTTTGAAGTCGGAGATTCTGCAAGTCGCCTGGCTGCCTTGGAATATCTGGCCTCCTATCTCGAGAACAAAACTTTGAATTATGCCGAGCAGGGGAGCATTGCGACTGTTATCGAGGCGTTTCTGGAAGAAAAACAATTGGGAGGGCCGATTCGGGACAAGGCCCGTTATCTGCTTTTTATTGCTGATCCTAAGCGTCTTAAGAGTGAAGATGAACAAAAATCTTTACTCAGCTATCTACGGGGCATTGCTGAAGGGGATGGTTTTGCCAATCAGAATTCGGAAAAACGGGTGCTTGATGCTCTCGGCATATTTTTGGATATGGAAATGCCAAATGAAAAACTGAAAAAAGCGGTGCAGTATTTGGAGTTTAAGATAAAAACACCTAAGGAGCACGCCACCTGGAAATAACTTTTAGCTTACTGATGAACCGATGATTATTCCCCCGCCAAGGACTTCATCCCCACGGTAGAAAACTAGGGACTGTCCTGGTGTGATCGCTTTTTGCCTCTGGTCGAAGCGCACTTCGCAGCTGTTCCCAGCCAATAACCGGACCAGACAACCCACCGGTTGGTGGCGGTAGCGGATCTTGCAGGTTGCGTCAAACTCCTCTGTACCCGGTTCCACAATCCAGCTGACGTTTTCCGCCCGCAACCTGTCTGCATATACATGTTGCTGCTCCGCTACCACAACTATATTCCGTTCCGCATCTATTGCTGTCACGTAAAGCGGTTCGCTCCAGGCAATCCCCAACCCCTTGCGCTGGCCGATCGTGTAGCGGTGGGTGCCATGATGGCGTCCGACTGTCTGGCCGCTTAGATGGATGATGTCGCCATCGGTAGCGCCCAACGTTCCACCCCCTTCCAAAAAAGCCACATAATCGTCATTCGGTATAAAGCAGACCTCCTGGCTGTCACTTTTTTCTGCTACCGGAAGAGCGAACTCGCGCGCCAGAGTTCGCACCTCGTCTTTACTTTCGATCTCACCGAGCGGGAAGATAACTTGACGTAACTGTTGCTGAGTCAGAGTGTAAAGGAAATACGATTGGTCCTTGCTTCTGTTGCCGGCAACCCGTAGGTGACAGGTGCCGTCCGGATCAACGGTCTTTCTGACGTAGTGCCCGGTAGCCAAAAGGTCGGCCCCCAGTTCACGCGCCTTCTCCAGAAGCATGCCGAATTTTATATAGCGGTTGCAACGAACGCATGGGTTTGGTGTGTGTCCGGCACGGTATTCTTCGATGAAGTCGCTGATGATCAGCCTGTTAAAATCGGGGGTAAAGTCGGCAACGTGGTGAGGGATACCCAGATGCCGCGCAACGGCAGCCGCATCATGGACCGCTGAACCGCTGCCGCTGCTGTGAGGTGCAAAAAGGCGCATTGTGATGCCGATGACATCGTGTCCCTGCTGTTTCAACAGAGCGGCGGTGACGGAGGAATCTACCCCTCCGCTCATGGCTACGGCTATTCTGCTCATTCTTCTTCCCCTAACAAAATTCTGATGGCCTGGTTGGCCTGGTGATGCGCGGCAATGCCGACACGTGGGGCCATCAGGCCGTTGCCCGGCGCAGCTTCTGATATGGCATCACCTACCATGTAGAGGCGTCGTGAAATTTTACGTGTTGCAATGCTGTTGTTAGATCCGTATCCGGCTACCCCGGAAGCGGCAATGACAGTGCTTTGCGGTAGTGTTTCAAGAGCACAGTTTACCAGCATGGCCTTCATTTCGGCGCGGTCGAATGCCTCAATCACAACCGAACAGTCGGAAAAAACTGCCGGAATATTTTCCGGAGTGAGTAGCAAACAATGAGCCTCAACAGTTACGTACGGATTAATCCTTTTGAGGTTGCAGGCCAGAGCTTCAACTTTGAATTGGCCGATCTGGTCGATGAAATACTGCTGTCGATTAAGGTTGGAGGGTTCAACAACGTCAAAGTCTGCAATCAACAGTCGTCCCACCCCGATCCGCGCCAGTGCCACCGCCACTGCCGAACCGAGACCGCCTACGCCTGCAATGCCCACAACCGCCTGTTTCAAACGTGCGTGGACTCCGGGAGTGTGTCGTGACGCCATCATTCCTTCAAGCTCTTCTTTCGTCGGCACTTCACCACGCCGGATCAAAAAAACTTCGTCACCGTCACTCAGCACAGTATCTGCTGGGGCCGGGAAACCGTTCAGTATCAGTACGTCGGCACCGATCTTGTAAAGTGCCGCAACAGCTCCAAGCGTTAGGCCATCCTCGATAATGGTGGATTCTTCGTTGATATGGATCTTCATGGTTTAGCCGATCGCCTGCTGGAGGTCGGCGATCAGATCGTCCGGGTCTTCCAGGCCGACCGAGAGGCGTACGAGCGTATCGGTAATTCCTTTCCGTTCCCGCTCTTCTTTGGGAACTGAGGCGTGCGACATTTTTGCCGGGTAGGAAATGATGCTTTCAACCCCTCCCAGGCTAACCGCAAAAGCCGCCAAGTGCGAATTTTCCAGTAGCCGCTTGGTTGTTTCATAGGAATCAAGTTCAAAGGAAAAGACAGCCCCCGGTCCGTCGGCCTGGCCGGCGTGAACTGCGTGGCCGGGATGCTCTGGAAGTCCAGGATAATGGAGTGCTGTGACACGTGGATGTTGCTTCAGCCAGGTAACAATCTTGAGTGTGTTCTGTTGACTCTGATCCATTCTGACCTTCAGGGTCTTTACGCCCCTCAGCGTCAAGAATGAGTCCTGCGGGCCGAGACCGGTTCCAAAGGCATTCTGAATATAGCGGATGCGCTGTCCTAGTTCTTTGTCCCTGACTACGGCAAAACCGCAGAGAACATCGCTGTGACCGTTGATGAACTTGGTGCCGCTGTGCAGGACGATATCACAGCCGAGTTCCAGTGGGCGCTGCAGGTAAGGGGTCATGAAGGTGTTGTCAACCAGGGTGATGATGCCGTGCCGGTGGGCGATATCAACTGCTCCGCGCAGATCGGTAACTTTCAGGAGTGGATTTGACGGCGTCTCCAGATAGATCCCCTTTGTCTCCGGGCGAATGGCTGACTCAATAGCCGCCAGATCGGTGGCATCGACAAAAGTGGCAGTAATTCCCATCCGGCTGAAGATGTTTGAAATTACCCGGTAGGCGCCGCCGTATACATCATCGCAGACGACCAGGTGGTCGCCGGGCGAGAAGATCATCAAAGTAGTCGATATTGCCGCCATACCGGAGGCAAAAGCGAGGCAGCGAGTTCCACTCTCCAGCACGGCGATAGTGTCCTCAAGCGCTTCGCGGGTCGGGTTGTCGCCACGGGCATAGTCATATTTGCTGAAATGATCGACCGAAGTCTGGCGGTAGGTCGATATCTGGTAGATCGGTACCCCCATCGCCCCGGTCTGTTGGTCAATAGTCGGGCCACCATGGATCAGTTTGGTTGCAAGTTTCATGGTCATCACTCCTTAAGCTTCAAGCGCCTGGCGCAGATCCTCAATCAGGTCGCAGCAATCTTCGATCCCAACGGAGAGCCGCAGCAGCAAGTTATTTATCCCCAGCCTGGCCCGCAGTTCAGGCGGGATGTCTGCGTGGGTCTGAACTTCGGGAAAGGTTATCAGGCTTTCAACGCCCCCGAGACTTTCGGCAAACGAGATCAGTTTCGTTTTCAGCAGAATTTGCTCGACCAGCTCATGCTTGTCAACCTCAAAAGAGATCATCGCACAAAAGCCGCGGGCATCCCGACTCATCAGGGTATGATCGGGGTGATTATCCAATCCGGGGTAATATACTTTAGTTATGCGGGGGTGGGCGGACAACCACTCAGCAATCCGTCCGGCATTATGCTGCTGACGATCCATCCTGATTGCCAGGGTCTTGATGCCACGGATAGTCAGCCAGGAATCCTGTGGCCCCAGTACGGCACCCACAGAATTCTGGTGAAAATACACCTGTTCCGCCAGAACCGGATCCTTGACGGTAACCAGTCCGGCCACCGTGTCATTGTGACCTGCCAGGTACTTGGTTGCGCTGTATACAGCGATATCCGCACCTAGGTCAAGCGGACGGAGCAGATAGGGTGTCAGAAAGGTGTTGTCAGCAATCAACAGCAGATTACTTTCTTTACAGACGGCCGAAATGGCAGGCAGATCGGCAAACTTGAGCAACGGGTTGGTGAGTGTTTCAACAAATACTGCTTTTGTGGAGGGAGTAATTGCTGCACGTATCGCATCTGTGTTCGTCGTATCTACATAGCTGAAAGAGAGGCCATACTGGCTGAAAATCTTGTCAAACAGACGACAGGTGCCGCCGTAGAGGTCTTCAGTTACGATCAAGTGGTCTCCGGATTTGAAAAGCAGCAGCAGGTTGGTAATGGCCGCCATGCCGGACGAATAGGCAAAACCACGGTCCGCACCGTCGAGTTTTGCGATGCCATCCTCCAGCGACTGACGGGTCGGATTGCCGGAGCGGCTGTAATCATAGCCGGTGCTTTGACCGAGCCCCGGATGCCTGAAGGTTGCGGTCTGGTAAATAGGAACTGTAACCGCTCCGGTGCGAGTATCCCATTCAAGTCCGATTTGTACCGCTTGAGTTGCGATGTTCATGATGTCCTCCCAAGTTGGCGCCAAAAAGGGATAAGTGTATTAACGCCGTTAGCTCTCGAAACCGGGTGAGGTTCTGCTGGAATTGATCAGATTCCCTCGAAGAGTGCCGTTGAAAGATAGCGTTCGGCGCCGTCAGGAAGAATGACTACGATGGTCTTGCCGGCAAATTCATCCAGCTGGCCGAGCCGTACCGCTGCAGCCACGGCAGCTCCGCAGGAGATGCCGACCAGCATACCTTCTTCCCGGGCAAGGCGTTTGGCAAATTCGATCGCTTCGGCACTGTCGACAAGTTCAACGCGATCAATAACTGAGAGGTCGAGAGTCTCCGGGATAAATCCGGCGCCGATTCCCTGGATCTTGTGCGGCGCCGGCTGAATCGGTTGACCGGCCAGATGTTGGGTAATCACCGGGCTCTCTCTCGGTTCGACTGCTACCGAGATGATGTTTTTGCCCTTGGTATTTTTTATGTAGCGCGAAATCCCGGTAATTGTTCCTCCGGTGCCAACGCCAGCAACAATAACGTCAACTTCGCCATCGGTGTCATTCCATATTTCCGGTCCCGTTGTCTTCTCGTGAATCTCGGGATTAGCTGGGTTTTTAAACTGCTGTGGAAGAAAATATTTTTCAGGTTCAGCGGCTGCCATCTCTTCGGCGCGGCTGATGGCCCCCTTCATACCCTCGGTACCTGGGGTCAGGATCAGGTTGGCGCCAAGTGCAGCCAGTACTCGGCGCCGCTCGATACTCATCGTTTCTGGCATGGTCAGGGTGAGCTTGTAGCCACGGGCTGCTGCAACGTACGCTAGAGCGATGCCGGTGTTTCCGGAAGTTGGCTCGATGATCTCAACCCCCGCCTTCAAAACACCGCGTTTTTCAGCATCCCAGATCATATTCGCGCCGATGCGGCATTTGACCGAATAAGCCGGGTTGCGACCCTCTACTTTTGCCAGGATTGTCGCTTTTGAGTTGCCTACAATATGGTTTAATTTCACCAGTGGGGTGTTGCCGATTGACTGCGAATTGTCTGCATAAATCTTGCTCATGATGTATCTCCTTTCAAGGTTTAATAATATCTATAGATTAAGTAGATATTAGTGATAAAAAAATTAAATACTAAAATCCATTATTTTTGAGCTGGCACGTTTAGCATTGTCAGAACGTTCGATCATGTCTGCCAGCGTGGTTGTTTCAAGAACCGCACTGATTGCCTGCATTACATCGGCCATTACCAGTCGTATTCCGCAACTGGAAGAGTCTTCGCATTCATCGCATCCGGGAGTAGTGTTGTCGTTCAGGCATTGCACCGGTGCGTAACCACCCTCAAGTACCTTTATAATACTGCCGATGCTGATGTTGCGGGGTTCCCTGGCGAGTGAATAACCACCCCCCTTGCCGATTTTACTCTGGAGCATACCGGTATTTTTAAGTGACAGCAAAATTGCTTCCAAAAATTTACGCGGTATTTGTTCTTGTCTGGCGAGTTCGGAAATAAGAACCGGTTCGTCAACCGGTTGTCCCGCTAAATTTATCAATGCCTTTAGTGCATATTTTGTTTTCTTTGATAACATGTCTACTATTTCTATAGGAAAGAACGTTAATTGTCAACATGAATTTCACAATAAACACAAATCAAAGGGGAATAGCACTTGTACCAAGGATCAAATTCCGCCCAGGCAGAGGTACTTGATCTCAAGGAACTCCTCAATTCCATAGTGTGAGCCTTCGCGCCCTATCCCGGATTCCTTAACTCCGCCAAAAGGGGCTACTTCAGTCGATATCAAGCCGGTGTTGATGCCGACCATGCCGTATTCCAATGCCTCGGCGATACGCCATACGCGGCTTATATCACGGCTGTAGAAATATGACGCCAGGCCGAATTCTGTGTCATTAGCCATTTGAATAGCTTCTGCGTCGCTGTAAAATCTGAATACGGGAGCCAATGGGCCGAAAGTCTCTTCGCGGGCAACCAGCATCTCCGGGGTGACATCGGCCACAATCGTCGGCTCAAAAAAAGTTCCGCCCAAACTGTGGCGCTTGCCGCCACATACTATTCTGGCGCCTTTAGCTGTTGCATCGGCAATATGCTCCTCAACTTTTTCTACAGCAGCCATGTTTATCAGTGGCCCCTGTTGGACATCCCCTGTCAAGCCGTTACCGATCTGCATTTTTGCTACAGCAGCGGATAATTTTTGTATAAAGAGATCGTAAACTCCAGACTGTACTAATAGTCTGTTAGTGCAAACGCAGGTTTGTCCAGTGTTACGGTACTTGGATGCTATGGCGCCGTCTACGGCAGCATCAAGATCGGCATCATCAAATACTATGAACGGGGCATTGCCACCCAGTTCCAGTGAAACTTTCTTGACGGTGGCGGCACACTGCACCATCAACTGCTTTCCGATTTCAGTCGATCCGGTAAAGGTTAGTTTACGGACGAGCGGATTAGCGGTCATTTCGTTACCGATTGCAGAGGCGGAGCCTGTTAGAACACTGAAAACACCCGCCGGAATTCCGGCACGCTCCCCGAGCTCTGCCAGAGCCAGGGCTGAAAAAGGAGTAGCACTGGCAGGTTTTACAACCATCGTACAGCCGGCAGCCAATGCCGGTCCGGCTTTGCGGGTAATCATGGCAGCCGGGAAATTCCAGGGGGTAATAGCAGCGCAGACCCCGATCGGCTCTTTTATGACAACAATGCGCTTATCAGCTGTGTGACCGGGGATAGTATCTCCGTAGACCCGTTTACCCTCTTCGGCAAACCACTCGATAAAGGAGGCAGCATAGGAAATTTCACCCTTTGCCTCGGCCAACGGTTTTCCCTGCTCTGCAGTCATGATGACTGCAAGATCGTCTTGGTTGATCATGATTAGCTCGAACCAGCGTCTCAGAATGCTGGAGCGGTCCTTCGCAGTTCTTGCCCGCCAGGCTGGTAGGGCGGCTGCGGCTGCGTCAATTGCTCGGCGGGTCTCGGCAGCGCCCATTTTTGGAACCGTACCGAGCGTTTTATCGGTAGCCGGGTTAGTGACCGTTATAGTTTCATTGTTGTCGGCATTACTCCAATCGCCAGCCAGATAACAGTGATTTTTCAGCAGGGTCGGATCTTTCAGTGGCAGCATACGTTAATTCCTCCGCTTGGTAAGTTAAGATTAGTTTCTGCGGCATTTTGCAAAGCCAAATTTTGTTAACTACTTATCCTGTTTGTCAGGGTTGTGTATTGAAAAAGGCTGCCCGAATTCGAGAAGCCTTTAGTAAGTTAGAAATCATTCTCATGGGTTTAGGGCAAATAGTTAAAAACTTCTTTACCACATTTGTCCCGTGTATCAGGTCTCGTTGATACGACACAACATTAACGTATCAATGCTTGGTACTGAAATCACGGAAAGAACCCTTGGCCGGAGTTGGAACGCGCTTTTTAGGTGTTGTTGCGTCCCAGACCATTTTGGATAGACCACGCTCGATCGGCATCATGCTGATCGCTAGCAGAAACAAGGCCAAGAATGCCAGGGCGAATATGAAGAGCATACCGGCAGAAATGAGAATTGCTTCCAGAATAACTGGCATAACCACTCCGCAAAAAAATAATTTGTATTGCCTTTTGAGTATACACGATGAATATAAAAATGAAAGCGATCATTACCTAAGGCCACTTGGAATGAAAATTAAGTAAAACGATAGGGAATGGAAAAAAGTGGTGCATTTTTTTTGAAATTTGGGGTATTGTCCAAAATTGATTAAATGCATGTTGTCCTACAGCTTACACTATACTCAAGTTTGGAGATTCCATTGGCAACCACTGAACGAAACTTTATTAACAGCGTCTGGGATTTTTTCTGTTCTCTGAAACTGACACTCTCTTTGCTGATTTCACTGGCCTTGACATCGATAATCGGCACAGTTTTGCCACAGGGTGCACTGCCGCCAGAATATGTCGCTCAGATCAGTCAATCCAAGCTGCAGATATACTCCAAACTCGGTTTCTTTGATATGTACCACTCCTGGTGGTTCATTACCCTGCTGTACGTGTTTAGTATTAACCTTGTTTCTTGCTCCATTAAACGTCTGCCGCATGTATTCAAATTTATCAGTGAGCCAACCCTTGTTTTGGGGGAGGGGCTTCGTAACTCATTCCCGTTAAAAAAAGAGCTATTATTTTCCGGATCCATTGAAAAAGGGAAAGAGAGACTTGTTGAATTTCTGAGTAAAGAGTTTTCCACGCCGGTGGTCACCGAGCATAATGGTGATTATCATCTTTTTGCGCAGAAAACTGCCTGGTGTCGCTTGGGCGTATATGTAGTTCACCTGAGCATTCTGGTGATCTTTATAGGAGCAATAATTGGATCTTTAGTCGGATATAAAGGGTTTGTCTCCATTGTTGAAGGAACCAGCGTTAATGTGTTTCAAAAACATAACGGTCAACAGATGCCGCTCGGCTTTGAACTTCTTTGCGAAAAGTTTAACGTCGAGTTTTATGCCAATGGTGCACCCAAGGAATTCAGGAGTACTTTGACGGTTTTGGAAAATGGTAAACCGGTCCCCGGTTATTCACAGGTAAAGGTTATTGTTAATGAGCCGCTGACCTACAAAGGGATCACTTTTTATCAATCAAACTATGGCCAGGCGAGCAATTCTAGTAATTATTTATTTTCGGTCAGGCAGCGGGAGAATGGCAAAACTGAGCAGATTGCTCTGCGTCCCGACACCCAGACAGACCTGCCGGATGGCCGCACTGCAACCATTGTGGATCTGACCGATAATCCAGGTGAGGGGATGGTCGCTGTTGTTGGCGTGAAAGAAAAAGGTGGAGAACCAAGATACTTCAAGGTGTTTAAGAACAACCCTACCTTGGACGAGATGCGGGGCGACAAACTGATCTTTGCTTTTATCGGCACGGATGCCAAGATGTATACCGGCCTGCAGGTGGCTAATGACCCCGGCGTCTGGGTTGTCTGGCTGGGATGTACCCTTATGGTGATTGGTATTGGCGTCGCTTTTTTCATGTCGCATAAGCGCGTCTGGGTAGTCGTATCAAAAGGGCAAGCCCATATTTATGGCAATGCAAATAAAAATCAGGCAGCATTCCAAATGCAGTTTGAAGACATTTCTGAAAAGTTTCAGCATCTAAAAATTTAATGGAGGTTTACAGTTTATGACTAGTTCCCTGCTTTTTAACATTACAACTTTTACATATTTAATCTCAATGCTCGCTTTTTTTGCATTCCTGGCCAGCCAAAACAAGTCGCTCGGCTTGGCTGGCAGTTTTACCGCGTACGCTGGACTTGCTGTTCAAACTGTGGCAATCGGGCTCCGCTGGAAGGAGTCCTATGATTTGGGCGTCGGCCATGCGCCAATGTCTAACCTGTATGAATCAATAGTATTTTTTTCATGGACGATCGTTCTGCTTTTTGCCTACATCGATATTCGTTATAAATATCGGATAGTCGGGGCGTTTGTTGTGCCGTTTGCGCTGTTGGGTATGGCATGGGCACAGCTTGGCATGAGCACCGGCATTGAGCCGCTTGTTCCGGCGCTACAGAGTAACTGGCTGCTTTACCATGTAATTACCTGCTTCCTCGGTTATGCCGCATTTGCTGTCGCTTGCGGAATTTCAATCATGTATCTGATTAAAACTGCCGTTGAAGCTACCGATTCGTCAGCACAGGCCGGCGGACTTATGTCCATGTTTCCTCCACTCAAGGTACTGGATGATCTTAATTATCGTGCAATCATGATTGGTTTTCCGCTTTTGACACTGGGCATAATCACCGGAGCTGCTTGGGCAAATTATGCCTGGGGCACCTACTGGAGCTGGGACCCAAAGGAAACATGGTCGCTAATTGTATGGTTTGTCTACGCCGCCTTTTTGCACGCACGCATCACCAAAGGGTGGGTTGGCAAACGCGCGGCCTGGCTCTCGGTAATTGGTTTCGCCGCCACCATCTTTTGCTACCTGGGGGTCAATCTGTTCCTCTCAGGTCTTCATAGCTATGGCGGCGGTAAATAGATTTGGGCATTCTTCGGTTCAATATTTAAACTTCTTCAGATAGAAACAAAAACACCGGGTACGCCCGGTGTTTTTGTGTAGCGGGCCTATGTCAACTATTTCTATAATTATTCCAGTAAAGCCGGGTGGCTATGTTGCTGCGTGCCAGCACCTCAAAAAGATCATGCCTGATGATCCAGGGTATGAAATTCTTCTTGCTGAAGGGAGTGCACCAAGTCAGCAGCGTAACCGGGCTGCGAGGGAGGCGGTTGGTGATATACTGTATTTCCTGGATGATGATTCGCTGATAATCCCTGAAAATCTGGCTTGTTGCTACGATGCAATGAGCGATCCTCTAGTAGCTGTTGTAGGTGGACCATCACTTACACCTGTAGAAGACAGCTGGCTTCAACAGCTGTTTGGTCAAGCTCTTGCTTCTAAATTCGGTTCCGGTGCCGTAAGCAATCGCTATCGCACTTATGGTGAAACACGCAAGACTACTGATAAGGAGCTGATTTTGTGCAACCTTGCAGTTCGTCGCTCGGTTTTTATCGATCTCAACGGATTTAACGAATGTTTGTACCCAAACGAGGAAAATGAATTTATGGAGCGGGTTACATCAGCTGGCTACAGCTTGCTCCACGCTCCGTCGATGCTTGTCTTTCGCAGTCAACGCCAAACTTTGAAGGCATTTATTCGTCAGATGTTTAACTATGGACGTGGCAGGGGGCAACAAACTCTCATTACTCGCTCATATTCGGTAACAAGCTTTATTCCGCTCTTTTTTGTCGCTTATCTGGTCCTCTCACTGATATATATCAAACATTTAATACTGCTTTCTCCTCTCGTGATATATATTTGCGCAGCTTCAGTAAGTTTGCTCTGTGTGTTGCAGCGGACCGGACGTCTGTTTTCTTTACTCCTGCTCGGCATTTATCCTCTTATGCATATCGTGAACGGAGTCGGTTTGCTGTGGGGTTTACTGTGTGGGAGGCCGGCTCCGGTTCAAGATAGTTCCATACGGATAAGAAAAATTAAGAGTTTAGGGGAAAGCTTTCCTGAATAGTCGACCGATACTTGCTGACTAAGGAACAATTAACTATGCAGTTGCAGGTACTTAATTGATGGAGAAAAACGTGGATATAAGTATTGTTGTACCGGTGTTCAACGAGCAGGATAACGTAGAAGCGGTATATTCTGCGATCACTTCTGCATTGCAAGCAATGGGATGTTCATATGAAATCGTCATGGTTGATGATGGTTCTTCTGATGAGTCATATAGCGTGCTTACAAGGCTTGCTGCCAGAGATACCGCCCTTAAAGTTATTCGCTTTCGCAGAAATTTTGGCCAGACAGCTGCAATGTCGGCAGGCTTTGATTATGCAAAAGGTGACATAATTATTCCGATGGATGGTGATCTGCAGAATGACCCCGCTGATATACCGCGATTGGTTGCCAAAATTCATGAAGGATATGATGTTGTTTCCGGGTGGCGTCGTGATCGAAAAGACACTTTCATCAGCCGTAAGATTCCCTCAATGATTGCAAATTCCCTTATTTCCCGCCAGACCGGTGTTCATCTGCATGATTACGGCTGCACGCTCAAGGCATATCGCCGTGAAGTGTTGGATGGCATAAATCTGTACGGCGAAATGCATCGCTTTGTTCCGGCGCTGGCCTCCCAGTTCGGTGCCAAAGTAACGGAACTGCCGGTAAATCACTTCCCTCGCCTGCATGGGGTCAGTAAGTATGGCATCTCCAGAACACTGCGAGTCGTACTTGATCTGTTAACGGTCAAGTTTTTGATGGCCTATTCCACCAAGCCGATTCAGCTGTTCGGGAAATGGGGCGTTTACACCATGTTTGCTGCAGTGGGTACGGGAACGATGACCCTGTATATGAAGATATTTGAGAACCTCAGCATGAATAGGAATCCACTGCTGATACTGACAGCCTTTCTGCTTTTTATGGGGGTTCAGTTTATTGTACTGGGGCTGCTTGGCGAGCTGAATGCAAGAACCTACTTTGAGTCGCAAGGCAAGCCAATTTATGTTGTTAAAGACAGGATAAACCTTGACTGAAGACGCACTCCGCGTACTGATGATCGCCCCAACACCCTATTTTGCCGACAGGGGGTGTCATGTCAGAATATATGAGGAAGCGCGGGCGCTGACGAAGCTTGGCCACGAGGTCTGTATTGTGACGTACCACCTTGGCCGGGATATGCCGGGGGTTAGAGTGCTGCGAATACCGCAGATGCCGTGGTACAACAAGCTAGAGGCTGGTCCCTCCTGGCATAAGCCGTACCTTGATGTTCTGCTGCTGTGGAAGGCACTTGCCGAAGCACGCTCATTCCGCCCTCATCTGATTCATGCCCATTTGCACGAAGGAACTTTGATCGGTTCTGTTCTCAAGAGATTATTTCATATTCCACTTCTCTTTGATTATCAGGGTAGTTTGAGTGGTGAATCCCTCAATCACGGATTTTTCAGCGCGACATCGCCGCTGCTGAGAATATTTAAATTGATTGAACGTTTTATTGACCGACGCGCCGATCATATAATCACCAGTTCCGATAAAGGGCGCCAGGAACTGATAAACGATTGGGGAATTGAATCAGAGAAGGTAACCAATCTGATTGATGGAGTGGATACGGAGATATTCAAACCTTATCCTCGAAAAGAAGCTCGCCGTGAGCTTGGAATTTCTGACCATGTAAAGCTGGTGGTTTATCTCGGCCTATTTAATCAATATCAAGGTGTTGATCTGTTGTTGGACGTAATCGCACTTGTCAGAAAAGAATCCCCGGATATACGGTTTCTGCTTATGGGTTTTCCCGAGAAGGATTATCAGAGGAAGGCAGCTGAGATGGGTATTGAAGATGTAATCACTTTCACCGGGCGTGTGAGCTATGATCGTGCTCCGTTTTTCCTAAGTGCCGGGGACCTTGCAGTGTCGCCAAAATTGTCACAAACCGAGGCCAATGGCAAATTGTTCAATTACATGGCTTGTGGACTGCCGACAGTTGTGTTTGATAATCAAATCAATCGGGAGATTCTCGGTGATGACGGGATATATGTTGAGCATGGAAATAAAGCTTTACTGGCAAACACGATTATTTCAACGATACATAACAGCGACCTTATGATTTCTCTTTCAGAGCGGCTCACAGAGAGAGTAATCAGAATACATTCTTGGGACAGCAGGTCAAGGCAGTTGGTTTCAGCTTACCGAACGCTGCTGGCATTGCAGTAAGATATGTCCTCATATTGAAAAAATGCATTGAGTGCTAAAAAAAGTTGACACCAATAGCTCTATTTGCTATAAATCTGGTCTCGCAAGCGGGAATAACTCAGTGGTAGAGTGCGACCTTGCCAAGGTCGAAGTCGCGGGTTCGAATCCCGTTTCCCGCTCCATTTAAGTACATAGAATCATTTATGATTCGCTACGATTTGCCCCGACTATCACTAAAACTTTCACTAAAATGAGTTTTTGTAGTAGATCGGGGCTTCGTTTATCTGCGGAAAATCAGGATGTTGCATCTGGTAAGGAACAACTTGACCGTAGCCAATTGTTGCTGATTGCTTCTTTTTCGGTTGAGCGAAGTCCTGACCGAAGTATTCCAGGATTTGCCAGAAGTCCTCGTCAAGCCCTTCGATGTAATCACCGTAGACCTCATAGATCATCTGCTTTGAACCATGCCCCATGAGCCGTACCAAGCGATTAGGATCAATCCGCAGCGTTAATGCCCAGGCTGCGAATGAATGGCGCATGGAGTAAGGTACTTTGTCGGTAATCCCGCAGGCTTTACCAGCTTTCTCCCAGATGTCTTTTCTGAAATTGGCAGGGTTGAAATATGTTCCGGTCTTGGTTGTTACCAGTTTGTCACCGGAGTTTCTCTCCAGGAGGATATCCAGCCGTTTTCTGATGGCCTGGGTGATCGGTATCTTCCTGATCCGGTAGAGGGTCTTGGGAGTGTCGTTTTCTTTCCCTCTGACGATGGTATGCTGCACCAGAATATAATCCGGCTTGATGTCGGTTACTCGTAAACCGGCTATTTCAGAATTAATCATACCGGTCAGCATCATCAATTCAACAACAGGTTGATACCAGGGGTGAACGTGTTTCAGAAATTCAGTCCATTCATCGAACCGGAAACCTTCTCTTCTTTTAGCCGGAGTCTTAGGAAGATGCTTTTTCAGATTGGTGAAGGGATTGTGCAGAATCCAGCGGTATTGGTCACAGGCATCATTCCAGATTGTACGAAGCGGAATGATAATATTCTTTGCCCTGGCTTTTGAGAGTAGTTGCCCCTTCTTAGCCCCTTGCCGCCATTTGATAGTGGAAATGAATTTCTGGATTTCCACGCTGCTGATCTGAAAGAAAGTCATCTCTTTGAAGTGCGGCAGCAGCCAGGAATTGATAATCAGCTTGTAATCATCTTTCTTGGTTCCTTCGGCATAATGACTCCAAACATTCTGAAGCCATTCTTTAACGTAATCTTCAAAAAGAATATCCCTCGGTTCAGGTGAATACTGCCACCCTTCCAACTTGGCAAAGTATGCTTTCTCGTTGTCTGATGATCCTGGGAAAGCTTCAGCAAAGATCAATTTGCCAACGTCACGGCGTTCAATGATGCGATCAAGCCAGAGCCGCACTTTTTCGCGGTTCTTTTTGGTGTCGTTAAGGCCGGTGGTCTTCTCTACTCGCTTGTTGAAGTAATAGAAAAGGACATACAGCTTGCGTGAGCCTGCTTTCCTGATGATGCTGCCTTGTTTCTTCTCCTCGTTGTCAAAGAGCACGTCGAGAGTAGGTAATTGCTTCATGGTAGTAGTCTCCATTCCGCTACAAAATACCCACCTTCTAAAGTCCGGTTATGAGCATAGCACATCCGTTTCATTTTTCAGTACTCCCAATTTAACGAGCTGCCGGTTTTCTTTCTGGAAACAACGACAGGTGAAAGGGCAGGGGGAGCAACCGCCACGGCCGCAGCGGATTCTTTTAGCAGCAGGGAAATAAAATCATCCGACCAGGTGAAGCGGAGGACACGGCCAATCTTGAGGAAGTGCCGACCCTGGACAAGAATCTGTTTTTGTATCCAGGCAAAGACGGTGGCGCGTGACACCTGGAGGCGTTGGGCAAACTGTTCGACAGTCAGCAGTTCGGGCAATTGCTCATTCTTCATCGTCAGACCCTCCCAGCTTGCCACGGTAGCCCATTTTTATAAGCTTCTCCTTATACTTCTCATTGAACTTTGCATCATTGGTCGTATCAAACAGTAGCTTGGCCATGTGATGGATCGATTTTATGCGATCCTTAACGCCGGATAGGGCAGCAATGGTGATCATCCGGCCAAAGACATGCGGCAGTATTTCCTTGATACTCTGGACATCATCACTGTCAAAGGTTCGCCGCGCCCCGTTATCCACGCCAAACAGGGAACCGCACTCCTGGACAGCGTGCCACCAAGGAAGAATAGTGCGCCGTTCGGCTTTGTCGTTGTCTGGGAGGCGCAGGGAGAACCATTCCGTAGTGAGGTAACTCCAAATGGAACCAATACTTCCATGCCGCCGTACTTGGAACGCCAGTTGTAGAAGGTTACATCGCTGATGCCGTGCATCCGGCAGAGGTCTACGATCTTCATACCGGATTGAGCCTGCTTCAAGATGCCGATGATCTGCTCTTCAGTGAAACGTTTCTTCATGTCTAGCTCCTTGTTTGAGGTTCTAGACCGAAATCACTAAGTTTGCAATGGTTGAGCATTCAGGGGGAAGGTCACATATACCTCATACACCATTTGCTTTGATGCATGCCCCATGAGCTTTACAAGCCGTAACGGATTTATCCCGATAGTAAGACTCCAGGCGGCGAAAGAGTGCCGTGCAATAACCCTCTCTTCTGGACTTTACAAATGGACTACAGGAGTTACAATATAATCCAAACAGGGTCGTAAGAGTGAACATAACAACTAAACAGGGAGAATCAATCAATGAAAAAGCTCATCGTATTAGCATGTCTCGCAACAACCGTTTCTATGACAGCAGGTACCGCCATGGCTGACAGCATCATGGGAAAACTCGGCGTTACCGGCAGGGTCGGATTAATAAACCCGGCTGACAACACAGCCGGTAGCACTCCGACTTATTACAATAACAAAACCGATGTCGGTTTTATCGCCGGTGGCGGCTTAATCTACGGCATTGATGATCACATCGCCGTTGAGATTGAGGCAACGCGAGCCACTTTCGGTTCCGAGACCGGAGATTTCGGCGTTACCGATCTTTCATTCGGCGGGCAGTACCGTTTTGTGCTTCAACAGCGCCAGATAGTTCCTTACGTTGGCGTTGGACTTGATATTCTTTTCACTGACTATGATGAAAATTTTGGGCACAGAAGCGATGTAGATACGAAGGTAGGAGCTCACCTAAGTGGGGGCGTTGATTACTTCCTGCAAAAAAACCTGGCCCTGACCGCAGAGGCTAAACTGGTAGTAGCACCCGATGCCAAAATAACCGACCGTCAGACTGGTGATCACGTAGGTGATTTCGATCCAACGAGTTTTTCCACTACGGTCGGTATCCGGTATTTTTTTAACTAAATAAAAAAAGGATTTGTTATGCGTACAAAATTACTTCTTTCCCTGCTGATTCTGACGGCAGTTACAATGGTCTTTGGATTAAATGAGTCCAACGCTGCAGTTTCAGTGCAGGTAGGTACCCCCAACCTGAGCTTCAGCATCAATGATTACCAGCCAGCACCGCCGAACGTTTACGTCCATATCGACGGAGGTCGTCCATACTATATTGAACGAGATCGCCGAGTTTATATGGAAAAAAGAAAACATGGCAAGCACTATAAAAAAGAGAAGGAACATCACGAGGATAATGGCCGCGGGAATGGCCATGACAAACACAACAGGCGGGACTAGGATTTCCGCAGTCTGATCTGCCAGACTACTGTTTATAAAAAGGAGATGATATGAAGAAAATACGTTACGTACTGATTGCGCTGTCTATGCTGATGTGCACTGTTACCAACGCTCCAGCCAGCGTAAGCATCGGTATCGGGCTGCCAAATTTGAGCATCGGTATCAACCTTCCGTTATTCCCGGAACTGGCCCCGGTGCCGGGCTATCCGGTTTACTATGCTCCAGGGGTGGATGCCAATTACTTCTTTTACGATGGCATGTACTGGGTTTATCAGAATGATAACTGGTATGCGAGTACCTGGTACAACGGCCCATGGGGATTTGTAGAACCAGAGGCTGTACCTCTGTTCGTCCTTCGTGTACCTGTGCGCTACTACCGCCAGCCGCCCCCGTATTTCCGCGGGTGGCAGTCCAATGCTCCGCCACGATGGGGTCAGCACTGGGGCGGTGGATGGGAACAACGCCATAGCGGATGGGACCGCTGGAATCGTTCCTCTGCTCCGAGGCGCGCCCCATTGCCTGCCTATCAGCGGCAGTATTCAGGTGATCGGTACCCACAGGTAGAGCAACAACATGAGCTGCGCGGCCAAAGTTACCGTTACCAGCCGCGTGACAAAGCAGTCCGTCAGCACCTCAAACAGCAGGTAGAACAAAAAGCACCAGCACCTGCACAGCGGGGAAGGCAGGATGCTCCGCAGATGAAAAACCCAAGGCAGATAAATGCTCCGGCTGATCAGCACTCTAAGCCACCGCAGCGGGGCGGTGAGTCCGCTCAAAAACCTGCCCAAGACCATACACCTCCTCAGTCGCGTGGCCCGGCAGTGCATGACCAGAAACAGCAGCCAGCAGCTCCACCGCATGTGCAACAGGCACCGAGGGTGAAAGAGCAGGAGCAGAGATCTAAGGACCGTGGCGAGCAGCAGCAACCCGGTCGTGGCCACGGACAAGGCCAGGACAGAGATGATGATCGAGGCCGGGGACGGGATAAATAATTAGAGTAACACCTTATAATGGCAAATTCCCCCTAGGCCCCCTTCAAAAGGGAAAAGCTGAGGGGGATTTGCTTACCTGGGAGCACTCATGCAGACACTGATCGACCTTTTTAATACGTTTGAAGCTCTGGGTGATAAAACCGCCTTTGTGAATCGCACCGGCGTGCGACGGTTGGTCGTCTCCTACCGGGAGTTCCACAATCTTGCTCTGAAGATGGCAAATCTCCTGGCGCAAAAGGGCGTGGTGCCTGGCGACAGGGTGCTGATCTGGGGGCCGAACTCTTCCTGGTGGGCAATAGCATATTGGGGCATCATCATTCGTGGAGCAATTGCCGTGGCATGGACAAAGAAATTCTTAGTCAAATTTTCGAACCGTTTTTTACGAGTAAGGGAGTGGGCCAAGGAACCGGTTTAGGGCTTTCTATGGTGTATGGCATTGTCAAACAGAACAACGGATTCGTCAACGTCTACAGCGAACCAGGGAATGGAACCATCTTTAGAATTTACCTGCCTCGCTATGATGACCAGGCAGTAGATAGCCAGTTGGAAAATGCTACGGAAGCCCCAACAAGCTGCGGTGAGACGGTGCTGCTGGTGGAAGACGAACCTGCACTCTTGAAGCTTGGTAAGATGATGCTGGAGCAATTAAGGTATCAGGTGTTGGCCGCCGGCACTCTTGGTGATGCCATTACTCTGGCTAAAGAACATGCTGGCAAGATACAAATTCTGGTTACAGACGTAGTTATGCCGGAAATGAATGGTCCAGATTTGGCTGAACGGTTACATTCATTTTACCCGGATATCAATATTTTGTTTATGTCCGGCTATACAGCCAACATGATCGCCCAACGCGGTGTACTGGATGAGAGTGTAAATTTCATCCAGAAGCCATTTTCTCTGCAGAGTCTTGCCGTCAAGTTGCGGGATACTGTGAGTGATAAACAGTGAGGAATACTTAAAAACACACGAAGTACTGAAAAAAGAAGTTTCCCGCTCCAGAAAAATATTTTTGATTCAGTTGTTTATCTGGATCAAGCCAAGACTGTCCTCATAACTGTTCCTGAAAAGCAGTAATGGGGACTTTTTTTAGCAAAGAACAAGCCAGAAACAATTCTTATTGAAACAGCTTGATAAAGCACGTATTGTTCACTCACCTTCTAAATCTGATTGGACGACAAGATAAAGGAAAACGACAGTATGAGACATTTGATAATGATTATTTCAATTTCGTTTTTTAGCCTTACAGCAAATGTGGTTTATGCTTATGATTTATATGGGGCATCTATATCTGACCAAGATGTTCCATCGTCTTATATGAAATATGGTTTAACTGGTTACAGGCCGACTATAACCGGTGTCTCTTATGATTCCCCTGCAGATAAAGCAGGATTTAAACGGGGTGATATTTTTCTTTCAATTAATGATAAGGCTGTAAAAAAGACATCAGATTTAGATAAATTCACAGACAATATTGTTTCTGTGAATTTATTCAGAAGCATTGAACGGAAGACATTAACAATAGATAGATCTGCCATAGAAGCGGAAAAGGCTAGTATTATTGCCAAAGAAAAAAAAGCGGTTGTAGATGAGAGAAAAACTAGCAATCCTGCTTCGCCGAGTATTGAAGATTTTGCAATTGAAAAGAATTTTGGCAAGGTTACGCCTGCCGGGTTGGTAATAAAAAAGCAAGAGACGGAAAATATACGGCCAATCGAAGAAAGAGACAAAAAAAATGTGGATGTAAACTCAGAAAAGAAAATACAGGAATGGGATGTTGTAGGTTTTACTCATTTTCCGAATTTGATAGAAAACGTGGTTCTGAGTGATTATGGGAGCAATGTCAGGACAAATGAATTATGCACAACTCCTCATTTTGTTCAGGTAGAGCATTGCTTGGTTAAGTTTGCAAATGGATCTGTATCAAAATTGGAATGTGGAAATAGTTATGATGATCTCGTTGAACTTCCTGATAACACTGTTAAAAATACTATCAGAGTGAACATTCGAGGAAAATGCTGTACTGGGCAAATGAAAGATTTAAACTCACCAGTTAAATGCGGGGTAAGATACTAAAGGTTATCAAGAGAGAAAAATTAAGAATTTAAGCTTGGTTTAGTTCTATTTAAATGTCCCTGTTTTTGAAATACTTTGCTGTCCTAGTTGATGTGGATACCGGTGATTGACGAAATAAATGGACATAAGTTGTTTCTGGGTATATATGGTACAAAAATTTCGTTAGGGAGGTTTTATGAACAAATCAGAACTCGTTACAAAAATTGCAGAAGGTGCTGAACTAACCAAGGTTCAAGCAGAAAGAGCGCTTAACAGCTTCATCGCTGCGACCACAACCGCTCTGAAAACAGGTGATAAAATCACTCTTGTTGGTTTCGGCACATTCAGCGCGGTGACCCGTGCTGCCCGTACCGGCAGAAATCCTCAGACCGGCAAGGAAATGAAGATTGCTGCCAAGACAAATGGCAAGTTCACTCCCGGCAAGTCCCTCAAAGATCTGAATGCCAAGCCCGTCAAAGCGGCAGCAAAGGCTCCAGCTAAAAAGAAATAGAAACGTCAACTGGGGGCTCACTTTAGTTCCCAATTGACCTCTCGACGTAGGCTGTACTAAATGCCAGCCTTCGCACCGTTAAATGTTGGAAAAGGGGTTACAGTTCATGCTGTAACCCCTTTTTGTGTTTTGTTACGGATTGATTTTGATAAGCCGTCCCCTGAGTATTCAGCTCCGTCTGCAGGGAGCATAACCAACGTACAATTTTTCTGTTGCCAAATTGGTGAATTCTGTTAATGAAACAAAATAGTCATTCCCACTGACATTTTTTTGATCTTGTGCTATTAACCCATGCATACAATCGATTTACAATACCCTACCAGAACAAAACACCAAGGAGAATTTTATGACAAAAGCAGAATTTGTAGCAAAAGTAGCAGAGGAGCTGGAAGTCCCAAAAACGGTTGCAGCTGAAACAGTTGATGCGTTTTTGAAGGTAACAGCTGACTTACTGAAGGCTGGCGACAAGGTCACTTTTCCAGGTTTCGGAACCTTTCAGGTTGCAGAGCGTGCTGCTCGCAAAGGCCGCAATCCTCAGACTGGTGCGGAGCTGAATATCGCTGCGTCAAAAAGCGGTAAGTTTTCGGCAGGCAAGAACCTCAAAAACCTGTAGACCGCTGTACAACATATTTCGATTAGGTGATGTCAGTCCTAACGGCTCTGGCGTCACCTATATTCTAAAAACTTGCAGTAGCATTGCCGTCTGCTGCTGTATCAGTGGTGCCCATGAACAAACTTGGTTCAATGCTTCTTCTTGTTTTTGTGGTTGGACTGGTTGTCTTTTCAACTTGGCAGCTTTATGCAGGCAACTTGGCAGCTTCCTTTTCAACTCTTCCATTCCTACTGATTACCTATTTGTTTGTTATAAGAATACGTCGCGAGTAATTTATAAAGCATAGAAAAGCTGCACAAGCCTGTTTTGATAATGATCGCACGCTAGGAGCAGGGGGAAGGACTTGGCAAGGCTCTTAAGGCTTTACAGTGCATTTTCTGAACTATTAAACTGGATTCCCTCCGCTTCTCTTATCTCACAGAATTTTGAAATATTATTCACAACATACTAATATCGCTTATTAAAACTGAGCTTGTATGCGACAAATAGCGACATAAACCGGCATTCTCAGTGTGTTTTTATGTTATGTCAGTTTTGAGTACATCCCACAGTACATTTTACCTGACAGTGTTTGTGCCAAATTTAAATGGTAAAAATATTTATTTGATACATTCAGCCTAATATCTTAGACTCAAACCTGACACAATTATTAATCAGGGAGCGTGCAGATGGAAGGTCATAAAATTGGATATATAAGGGTTTCCAGTGTCGGGCAGAACAGAGACAGGCAGCTTGATGGATTGAAATTTAATCAGACTTTTATTGATAAGGTTTCAGGCAAAGATATTCACCGGCCGGCTTTAACTGAAATGCTGAAGTTCGTACGGAAAGGCGACCATGTTGTTGTTCATTCACTTGATCGCCTCGCCCGTAATTTGAACGATCTAAGAAGGATTGTAACCGATCTCACCGGACGTGGTATAAGCATCGAGTTTGTGAAAGAGAAACTTACCTTTTCAGGGGAAAATTCACCAATGGCGACTTTGTTGCTATCGGCTATGGGAGCTTTTGCAGAGTTTGAGCGGTCACTGATTCGGGAGCGCCAGCTTGACGGCATAGCCATTGCCAAACAAGCCGGAGCATATAAAGGGCGTAAGCGGGAAATGACTGATGAGCGGATAGCAGAGATCAAGAAACGTGCCGCCAATGGCGAAAAGAAAGCCGTGATAGCCCGTGATATGAAGATAAGCCGGGAGACGTTGTATCAGTACCTATGACAACAATATTGGATAGGTCGTCGGCCAAACTCTTGTCTAAAAACTTCTGGGTTTCCTGTTAGTTCTGTCAACATACTTTGATTTTTGACCCACCCCACTTTTTATTTGAAGATGCTAGGCAATGTGCGAATGAGCATAAATTGCTGCCAACCGCAGTGTCGAGATCTTTTACATTTTAATTAAAACTTGATTCAATATGTTATAATTAAAAGTGAAACTAAGTACTTAGCAAACTGGCACTAAAATTGCTACTTTGTCATGTACTCAAAGAAATTAGAACTATATGAAGTAATGCGAGATATGGATATTTTGGTGTTAAAGGAGCGTTACATGACGAAGAGTGGATTAATTGCGATAGTCATCGGATTGCTGTTGGGATCCCAAGTGAATGCGGGAGCCTTTTCAATAATCAGAGACGGTGGTGGCAGGCTTAAAGGGCCATTAGAGTCTAAAGTCGTCGGCTCAGGCTTAAGTAATGTACTGTTAGCTGATGGCACAGGGAGGGAATTACAAAGGTACATGATAAATTCCGAATTCAGGACTGGATATGAGGATTTGTACGCCTCTGAAGCTTTAAGAATTGTGTTGGGATGGAATAAATTTGTAATGGAACATGGGACAGCCGGTTCGGGGGACAATCCCGACGAGGAACTGGATACGGCATCGCAAGAGGGACATGAGTCTGATGGTTTGAGGCAGGATGGTGTTCTCCCCCGATTAAACGAGGACCATAGTGAGTGTTTAAGTGACATTGTGAAGCAAGGTGTTATTGAGGGATTGGATAGGGAGGATAAACCGTGGCCGGAATGTGGCGACGAGCCAAAATCGCCGCCCCCCGTCCCTGAGCCATCAACTATATTCTTGTTGGCGTCAGGCTTGATAGGTCTTGCAACATACCGGTTAAAGCGAAATGGATAACAGAAAGGCAATGCCCTAATGTAATCAGGTAAACCAGAGCAGAAGATGTTGCCCGATACGAATTTTGTCCGTACCTTGCTCATTAAGCCGGGCACTATGTTTCGCGTGTTTTTTCGAGAGTTACCCTCGACGGCAACAAACCGCCGAAAAACATACGTAGCCGAACCAGAAGCCGGTGGGGATATTCCTTCCGGCTCGCCGGGTCAGATGAGTCTGACGATAGATAGGCGGCTTAGATAGAGTAACTGGATTTGTGGAGGCGGATTTCACAGCTAATTCACGAAGCTGTCATTATATGATAATTCTCAGGGTTGGTGCGTTCAGTCAGCCTTACGGGATCAACCCCTAACACGACCCATCCAGCAGATCGCTTGAAGCTTTTAATCTCTTTTGACTCAATAAACAAATCCAGCACATTGGCCTTCACATAGTCAAAACGGTTGTCATTATGCTTTATTCTAATTAGCATTTTGTCCACCACCTCTCATATTGAAATTTCACCAATTGCCATAGATCTACCACTGATTCTTGAATTGTCAAGCTGACCCTGGGCCTAAAAAAGCAAGATTAAACATTCAGGAAATATTACCTGAAAGTAAAACACGCGAACCTGCGACCAAATTATAAAAAAAAGAGCCCTCCATCATCTGATGAGGGACTCTTTTTGTTCTTTTGCCTAGTCGCGCAATGAGTGATCCGCTGCGCCAATTTCCATGAGATATAAGCGAACGTCTATAGAGTATTCCTCACCGGATTTAGTAGCCAATAAAACAACCTTTTTAAGTATTTCATTTGCCAGTTCTTTTTCATTTGATGAACGTAGAATGAGGCTCCGGGCAAATACCATTATTTTTATGTCCGAACCGGTATCACGGGGGCTCGCTTGAGAAAACTCCAGCGCAACTTGTTCCGGTTTGAGTATTGCCAGTTTTCCACCAGGTAACTCCAGCGAATCTGAAATAATGTCCGGTAGTGCCATAGCCAAGTTATCTAACACTTCATTTTTGACGTTTGTTTTGTGTATTATCATTGCGTTCATTTATTCATCCTCCTTTTAAGGAACAGGCACATACGACAATAGTCGTAAGTGCCTGTTTTTTTTGGTACGCCCGGCACGACTCGAACGTGCGACCTACGGCTTAGAAGGCCGTTGCTCTATCCAGCTGAGCTACGAGCGCATGAACTTTCATTCAATAAGAATATTATTATGACGACTGATAATCTTGCTTAAAACCACGGGAACTATATCGTCCGCCGTTGCTATTGTCAAGGTTTGTGGCTGTTGACATATCTTTATAGCTGTTTACGGGAATTAAAACAAAAATCTGATAACCCTTTGGATGTCCTCAGCGTCAACTACAGACACGAATACAATAGGCCTGGAAGTATTTGATGCAGCTTCCGGTGAAGAGTACGACAGCATATTCATCCATAACGCCTGGGAGCTTAAAGATTATCTGGGAGTAAATTGGAGGGAGGTTGCAGCAAAAATTATTATCAAGAAATTGTACTGTATTTATAAATCTGACCAACTGATGCTGTTAGCACAAAAAATGACTAAGTGACTGTTATTTCGAGCTTGAAAAACTTTCCACAAAATATGTGGATAACCCTGTTGAAGCTGTGGATATCTCTCAAAAATGTCACATAAAATCTAGCTCTTTGTCGGTTTGCACAGTGAATATGCACATCATTTAACTAGCTGATTTTACATGTCAATACTTATTCTTAGTACGTATACAATCATGCATTAATATGTATGTTGCGGATGATTCTAAAAAATAGGCACTATATCAGCTACTAACGAAAAAACAGGTCAATTTGATACTTGCGAAGGGCAGATCATTACTGTCTGCCTTTTAAGTCAGCTCATGGTCTGCTCTCCTTTTGAATAGCTGTGTAATTGGCAGTGTGGCAACCATTGCATTCTGCCGGCCCTCTTTTAATATTTTCATGACATGTAATACATATTTGGTGGGCAATTTCCTTATCCCATGGTCCTATTTTCCACCCGTTAGAATTGTGACATTGAAAACATTCGTTATTATTCGATTCCTGATGTTTCCAGTGCTTGAAGTTCATATATATATCGCCCATTTTGAGTTTGATTATTTCAGGGCCAATATCCCTTGGAATATCAGCAGCCAAAATAGAAAAAGGTATTACAATGGCGATCAGAATCGACACAAACAACGAAGAGAACGTTTTCATAATAAGAGCCCTCCTTGATAGATATTTTTAGTCTACTACCACTTGCTAGATTGGCAATGTGCCGGTGAAAAATAAATTGAAATTAACTGATGGCCGGAGATAATAATCAAAACTCTGTTTTTATGAAGAATGCAAATATAGAGAAAACAAAACCCGCTTTCCATTGGAGGCGGGTGTTTTAATATTCCAAATTTATTAAAACACCAGCTACAACACAAAAGAAAAAAGTCACTCAGGAAATATCCTAAGTGACTGTTATTATTGGTACGCCCGGACCGATTCGAACGGCCGACACCCAGGTTCGAAGCCTGGTACTCTATCCAGCTGAGCTACGGGCGCAAAGGTCACGCGGGCAAGCAAGGTATCATACTGTGGTAAAAAACTGAATCAAAAATATCAGATTCATGGAGGTTATTTTCCGTACTGATCTATAAACGACTGTACTTGTCGTGCCGATTCACTTTTTGAATCCAGCTCGATGTATTGACGCCAGATAATCAGTGCTTTCTGGATGTTGTTTAGGTCAAAGGCGTATACGTAGCCACTGTTATACAGGCTTTCAAGATTGTATGGGTCCAGGGAAAATGCTTTTTCAAAATTTGCCAATGCACGACCAAAATCTCCGGTCTGGCGATACATGGCGCCTTGGTCATTGAGGATATCGGTGTCATTGGGTCGCAAAACCAGAGCGCGCTCGTAGGCGTGGATTGCCTGTTCAGCCTGGTCTGTATCAAAATAGATATTTCCAAGCTCTTTCCACGTTTCAGCGGTGGCTTCTTTTGAAGCTGCTTTTTTTTGAAGTTTTTCTATCTGCTGCAGCTTGTCGCTACTTAGAGTCGAGTTATCGGTTCTGTCCCGTTTATCTTTTTGTTCGGGCATTATTACTTCATTTTCTTCTTCAGAATCCTCGTCCAGAATCGGGCATATTCTTTTTGCTAAGTTTTCAAGCACCGAGCCGGGCAGTATCGGGTCAGGCTTAGTGCCACCCTGCAGCCGTTTCAGGCGTACTTGTGATAAGCCTAGAATATCTATTAAACCTAGTACCGCGGACTGCTCGCTGCAATCAATTTCATAGTATTCCAAGTGTGAGCGATAGTGCTTTTCCTTGTAATCCGCTGCTGCCGATTTACGATCAGCCTCTCCCCGTGGAATAAAACGGATCCATATTTCAAGGCGTCCGAGTGGAGTCAGGCGTATCGACTGCTCATCATAAGCTACTTTATAGCGTGATGTACCGTTAATTGTTTGCCACTGGACAGCCCGAGCATGGCTCATGAGTCCGCACAGTAACGTCACTATTACACAAAGTTGTAAGTATAAACGTGGCATAATCGCCTTGAACTGTTAAATCAGTGTTAATAAGTGGTTTCTTGAGGTATGGAGTTCTCAAATTTCATTTATGCGTATGCATGTGCGAATTGTCAAGCGACTTCAAGCAGTTCGGAGCGGTTATAACAAATTCACTTATATTAACTATAGAGGTTATGGTGGTAATGTTGAGTCAAGTTATATGGCTCTATGGGGAACTTAAAAATGAAAAAAATTTACAACCATAAGCATTTTATGCTAGATTTCATGCCTTTTACATAGATCAAATATACTTTTTGCACAGATGTAGCACCGGTTGTTGTTGAGGAGTTAGACTGTATGAAAATGCACAAGTATTCAATATCAAATTCTCTTACCTCATTTAATATTCAAACGTCTATTTCTGATTCATTAAACACAGTAAAGACTCCTGGCAAAATACATCACCTTCCTCCAACAATCTGGAAAAAAATGGTTGGCGATGCACAGAATCCTCTCGATAAGGCGATAGAGAGAAGCCGGGACTTCTTTTTTAGCGAGCAGTTACCTGATGGTTACTGGTGGGCAGAGCTTGAGTCGAATGTAACCATCACTGCGGAATATATCATGCTGTTTCATTTTCTTGGCATGGTCGACAAGTTGCGCGAACAGAAAATGGCGCATTATATACTGAGCAAACAGACGAAGGAGGGGGCTTGGTCGATATGGTTTGGTGGGCCTGGAGAACTTTCTGCAACAGTAGAGGCGTATTTTGCGCTCAAACTGGCAGGTTATGCTGCTGATGATCCTGCAATGTGCAGGGCACGCGACTTTATTCTTTCTAAAGGCGGCATTCTCAAAACGCGGGTATTTACCAAAATTTTTCTGGCGTTGTTTGGTGAATTTTCCTGGCTTGGAGTGCCGTCAATGCCTATCGAGCTTATGATGCTCCCTGAATGGGCTTACTTCAACGTTTACGAATTTTCCAGCTGGTCACGCGCAACAATTATTCCGCTTTCAGTAGTTATGTCAAAAAAACCGGTAAGAAAATTGCCTCCGCGAGCCAGGGTTCAGGAGCTCTTTGTCCGTCCGCCACGCCCCACTGATTACACATTCTCCCTTCAAGATGGAATTGTGAGCTGGAAAAACTTTTTTATTGGCGTGGATCATCTGCTTAAAATTTATGAATCGTCCCCAATCCGCCCATTTAATAAAAGATCCGTTGCTCTTGCTGAACAGTGGATTCTGGATCATCAGGAATCGAGTGGAGATTGGGGTGGAATCCAGCCTGCGATGCTTAACTCCATTCTTGCGCTGCACTGCCTCGGGTATGCCAACGATCATCCGGTTGTTGCCAGCGGACTTGAAGCGCTGGCTAACTTCTGTATCGAAGATGAGGGGTGTCTGGTGTTGCAGTCGTGCGTTTCTCCTGTATGGGACACTGCGCTAGCCCTTGTAGCAATGCAGGAGGCCGGCGTTCCGGTTGACCATCCGGCCTTGGTTAAAGCCGCTCAGTGGTTGTTGGACCGGGAAGTCCGCTCCAAAGGGGATTGGCAGGTCAAATCTCCCAATCTTGAGCCGGGTGGTTGGGCATTTGAGTTTTTGAATGATTGGTATCCTGATGTTGATGACTCCGGTTTTGTCATGCTGGCACTTAGAGATATCACAGTTCGTGATAAAAAACAGAAAGACCAGGCCATAAAGCGCGGCATTAACTGGTGTCTCGGCATGCAGAGCGAAAATGGTGGCTGGGCAGCATTTGATAAAGACAACACAAAATATCTTCTGAACAAGATACCTTTTGCCGACCTGGAGGCATTGATTGACCCTCCGACCGCCGATCTGACCGGCCGAATGCTTGAACTCCTGGGTACATTCAACTACCCTAAAAATCATTCAGCCATTATCAGGGCGCTGGATTTTATCAAGGCAGAACAGGAGCCTGAAGGCCCCTGGTGGGGGCGTTGGGGAGTAAACTATATTTACGGCACCTGGTCAGTGCTTGGCGGATTGGTGGCTATTGATGAAGATGTGACACAGCCGTACATCAGAAAGGCGGTCAACTGGCTCAAGTCCAAGCAGAATCCGGATGGCGGATGGGGAGAGGTCTGTGATTCTTATGAGGACCGCTCTTTGATGGGATGTGGCCCCAGTACCGCGTCGCAAACAAGCTGGGCGCTTCTCTCGCTTTTTTCTGCAGGAGAGGTACATTCAAAAGCTGCCTTGCGGGGCGTTGAATATCTTGTTGCAACCCAAAAACAGGATGGCTCGTGGGATGAAGATGCTTTTACCGGTACAGGATTCCCCAAATTTTTTATGATTAAGTATCATATCTATCGTAATTGTTTCCCATTGACAGCGCTTGGCAGATACCGGCGACTGTTGCTTGAAAGCGTTTAAAACTGATGAAAACATTTGTTACCGGTGCAACAGGTTTTATCGGTGCCAGTATCGTTCGCGAACTGCTTCGCGATGGGCGGGAGGTACGGGCGTTGGTGCGGTCAAACTCTAATCTTTCCAATCTGAAAGGGCTTGATGTAGAGCTGTGGAAGGGTGATCTGCTCGACACGGCAGGTTTGCGCAGCGGGCTTAAAGGGTGTGATGTCCTGTACCATGCGGCAGCTGATTACCGCCTCTGGACGCGAAACCCCGAAGAAATGTACCTTACCAATGTGGGGGGGACCACCGCTGTTCTTGATGCAGCAATTGAAAATAATATTTCACGTGTTGTCTACACTAGCAGCGTCGGAACTCTTGGAAATCCGGGGGATGGGACACCTGGAAATGAAGATACGAAGGTGTCCCTGGCAGATATGGTCGGGCCGTACAAGAAAAGCAAATTCCTTGCTGAACGTGAGGCAGAGAAGTTTGTTGCTCGCGGATTGCCGCTCGTAATAGTTAATCCATCGACTCCTGTGGGGCCATGGGATATAAAACCTACTCCTACCGGGAAGATAATAGTTGATTTCTTGAAACGGAAGATGCCGGCTTACCTTGATACCGGCCTGAACTTGATTGATGTCCAAGAGTGTGCTCGTGGACATATCCTTGCAGAGCATAAAGGGTCCCCAGGCCGTAAATACATTCTCGGCAACGCCAATCTTTCTTTACGTGATATCTTCATGATGCTCCAGGAGATAACAGGAATTCCGGCGCCAAAAGTTCGATTGCCGTATACTCCGGTGCTGGTGGCTGCCTGGCTCAATGAAGGCATTTCAAGGTTTACCGGGTGCGAGCCTTTGATTCCTCTGGCTGGAGTCCGAATGGCAGCACATCACATGTATTTTGACTCAGGAAGGGCTGTTCAGGAGCTCGGTTTGTTGCAGACGCCCGTAAAGGAAGCTCTGGAACGCGCGGTAGAGTGGTTCCGCACGAACGGCTATGCTTAAAAAATGAGGTATCAATAATGCTGCTTGAAACTATAAACTCCCCGTCAGATCTGAAAAAATTAAGGCCGGAACAATTGCCTGAGCTTGCAGTGGAAGTTCGGAAATTTCTTCTGGAAACGGTTTCTACCACCGGCGGTCATCTTGGTTCCAATCTGGGAACAGTTGAGCTGTCGATAGCCCTGCACTACTGCTTTGACTCCCCAAATGACAAAATAATCTGGGATGTTGGTCATCAGGCCTATACTCATAAAATTCTCACCGGACGTCGCGACCGTTTTCATACCCAGCGACAGTACAAGGGGATTTCCGGCTTTCCGAAACGCTCTGAATCAGAGCACGATGCTTTCGGGGTGGGCCACTCATCAACCTCTATTTCGGCTGGCCTGGGTATGGCTGCGGCTGCCAGTCTGGATGGGAAACGAAGTCATTCAATTGCGGTGATAGGTGATGGTTCCCTGACAGGCGGTATGGCCTTTGAAGCACTGAATCAGGCTGGTCACCTCAAAAAAAATCTGATTGTCATTCTGAATGACAACGAAATGTCGATTTCAAAGAACGTTGGCGCTTTTTCCGCTTTTATTTCTCGCAAGATGACGGGGCGTTACTACCGTGATTTAAAAAAAGAGATGCAGGTGTTACTGAAGAATATCCCTGCTTTTGGTACTGATATTCTCCAGTTTGCCCGTCGTGCGGAAAATTCGCTGAAGGGTTTTCTCACCCCCGGTTCCCTGTTTGAAGCACTCGGCTTTGATTATCTTGGCCCTCTGGACGGCCATAATCTGCCGCAGTTGGTGGAAGTGTTCAATAATATAAATGAACTGGACGGCCCACTGCTGGTACATATCATGACCACCAAAGGGAAGGGGTACAAACCTGCCGAAGATACTCCGGCCAAATATCATGGCGTCGGCGTCTTTGATGTCACCACCGGCAAAGGTGCTGCCAAGCCGACGGTAAAATCATACACGGATCTCTTTGGTGAGACTCTGGTGCAGTTGGCAGAAGAAGATTCAAAAATTATTGCCATAACCGCTGCAATGCCGGATGGAACCGGGCTAAATCCGTTTTCGCAGCGTTTTCCGGGTCGTTTTTTTGATGTCGGCATAGCCGAACAGCATGCTATGACATTTGCAGCTGGCCTGGCTGCAGATGGATTCAGGCCGGTGGTCGCAATCTATTCAACCTTTGTTCAGCGTGCCTACGATCAGGTTTTTCATGATGTCTGCCTGCAAAATTTACCGGTAACCATAGCCATGGACCGTGCCGGACTTGTGGGCGATGACGGCCCTACCCATCACGGTGTTTTCGATCTGTCTTATATGCGGCACCTCCCTGGAATAACCGTCATGGCACCAAAAGATGAGAACGAATTGCGTCATATGCTGAAGACAGCCATTTATTCCGACCTGCCGATTGCGCTACGCTACCCGAGAGGGGCCGGCTATGGAGTCGATCTCGATCGTGAGCTGAAAAGCTTCAAGATAGGAAAGGGCGAGCAGTTGATTGATGGCAATGATCTGACTATTGTTGCAATTGGAGCAACGGTTTACCCGGCACTTCAGGCCGCTGAAGCGCTCAGGTTGAAGGGATTTTCCGTCGGAGTCGTCAACGCCCGTTTTGTGAAACCGCTTGATACAGAATTAATACTGGGTGTCGCCCTTCGGACCGGCAGGATTATAACGGTGGAGGAAAACGCCCTGCAAGGTGGTTTTGGCAGCGCCGTTCTGGAGTTGCTGTATGACAACAACCTGCAGAATGTAAAAGTGCGCCGCCTTGGCCTTCCCGACCACTATATTGAGCAGGGTAGCCAGGCTCAGTTACGTAAAGATGTCGGGATTGATGCAGAAGGAATAACCACAGCAGCTTTGGAATTTATGAAGTGAGGATATTATGACATCTGAAGAAGCACGCAATAAAATCATTTTTGCCCTGGATGTACATGGTCTGGATGACATCGACCGCTGGGCTGACTCATTGGCAGGTAAAGTAGGGATGTTCAAGGTCGGCAAGGAGCTGTTCACCTCCTGTGGCCCGGCTGCGGTCAAGGCTGTTCAGCGCCATGGCGGCCAGGTGTTTCTTGATCTTAAATATCATGACATTCCGAATACAGTTGCAAATGCGATGTGTGAGGCTGCCCGCCTTGGTGTCCAACTGGCCAATCTGCATGCGCTGGGTGGCGCCGAAATGATGGAAACCGCCGTGGCGGCCGTACACAAGGAATTCAGCGAGGCGGAGCGTCCACGACTACTTGCGGTGACTGTCCTGACCTCGTCAACGGTTGAAACTTTGCGACAGGTAGGAATCGAACATTCTGTTCAGGATATGGTGGTGCGACTGGCGCGACTGGCCAAGGCATCCGGCATGGATGGAGTGGTTGCCTCTCCGCTTGAAATCGGTCTCATCAGAGAGGCCTGCGGCCCCGATTTTCTGATTGTTACACCGGGTGTACGCCCATCTTTTGCAGCTGTTGACGATCAGAAGCGCATTATGACTCCAGCAGAAGCGGTTTCATCCGGAGCAGATTACCTGGTAATTGGCCGCCCAATCGCCAAAGCTGCAGATCCGGTCCAGGCGGCAGAATGTATAGCTAACGAGATAGTGGAAGGTACCCCATGAAAGGTGAACTGATATTTGGTGTCAATCCGGTAAAAGAATCTTTGCAGGGGACACGCGGTGCTTTCAATCTGTACGTGCAGATCAGTGCTACTGATCATCGGGTTGAAAAAATTATCAGGTTGGCCGAGGAGCGGGGAGTAGCTGTGCACCGCCGGGATAAGCTGGATCTTACTAAAATGTGTGCATCGTCGCATCACCAGGGAATTGCGTTGGAAGTGGAACCCTTCCGCTATACCGACTTTGACGATCTGCTGGCATCTATCAGCCAATCCGGTTCGACAGGGTTTCTTCTTGTTTTAGACGCCATTCAGGACCCGCACAATCTGGGTGCTTTGATCCGTTCGGCCGCCTGTGCCGGAGTTGATGGCGTCCTTATCCCCAAAGACCGTGCCTGTGGTATCACGGCAGCTGCTGAGAAGACATCGGCTGGTGCAGTAGAGACTGTACCGGTGGCCATGATTACCAATGTGGCACAAACGCTTGAAACATTGAAAAAACAAGGCTACTGGGTGTATGGGCTCGATGGCGCCGCCAGGCAATCAGTCTATGGAACTGACTTTTCAGGAAATGTTGTGCTTGTAGTTGGCGGAGAAGGGGAGGGAATCAGGCCGCTCGTGCGCAAACAGTGCGATGTCGTGATGTCGATCCCGCAGTATGGTGGGGTTAGCTCGCTTAACGCCTCTGTAGCCGGCGGGATTGCCCTGTTTGAGATTGCGCGGAAGGTGCGGGGTTAATGGGCCGGATTCCATTTCTAATCAAGAGTGCTATCAAGGCGGCGAGGACTGAGGCGACGGAGGCATACAGACCGTATGTTGAGGAGCCGAAGACGAACCAACGAAGATAGCGCCTTGATTAGAAATGGAATTAGGCCTTAAACCCCGAACAATCCTCCCCGTTGCTGTCCGTTACCAGGACAGTAACCTCTTTATTAGTAAGTGATTTTTCCCCAGGAAAAGAAACAGAGATGTAATTGCGCGTAAGTCCTCTGCAACTACCGGTTTTATCATTATAAGCCTGAACCAGCACTTTCAACTCCTTACCGATAAACCGCTCCAAAAACATATTCTTCTTCATTTTTGCAATTTCTCTCAAGCGTGCTGCCCGCTCAGTAACAATCCGGGCTGGAACGTGCCCCGGCATGCCGGCCGCCTTGGTTCCGGGGCGACTTGAATAAGGGAAAACGTGAAGGTCGGAGAACGGCAGCTCTTCAAGCAGCTGGATTGTGTCTTCAAACTCTTCCTCTGTTTCCGCCGGGAATCCGGCGATGACATCGGCACCGATAAATGCGTCCGGCATTGCTGCAGTAATCTGCCCCATTAAAATACGGAAAAAAGCCGATGTATAAGGCCTCCCCATACGTTTCAATACAGAATCGCTGCCGCTCTGCAGCGGCAGGTGCAGATGCGGACAGATGCTCTTTGATGTGGACATCAGTTTCAGCAGCTCTTCGTCGACTTCATTCGGCTCAACCGAACCAATGCGCAACCGGGGCACAATGCATTCAGCTTCAATCTCTCTTACCAGAGATGTCAATGATGTTGGAGTTGTCAGATCAAGGCCATATGCGCCAAGATGAATGCCGGTTAGCACTACCTCTTTGAAATCGTTAGCGGCGAGATCACGCACTCCTTGAAGGATATCATCAGTTTTGACGCTGCGACTGCGACCACGGGCGTATGGAACAATGCAGTAGGCGCAGAAAGAGTTGCAACCGTTCTGGATCTGGAGAAACGCACGGGTATGCTCGGCAAAACTGGTCAACTTAAGCGGTTCGGCTTTGCTGATTGCGTTGATATCAGAAACAGAATGTTCGGCCGATTCCAGAAGGTTGGAAATGTTCTGCTTCTCTTGATTGCCGAGCACACAATCGAGTTCTGGCATCTTTTCCAGTTCACCCCGCGCCACCTGTGCATAGCAGCCGGTTGCAATTATGCGGGAGTCAGGATTCAGTCGGCGGGCACGGCGGATAAGGCGGCGGGTTTCCGCGTCAGTTCGGGCGGTAACGGTGCAGGAGTTGACGATATAGATGTCAGATGGTTCGGTGAAGGGAACGACAAGGTACCCGGCGGCTTTTAATTGTTCAATCATGGCGGCTGATTCGAATTGATTGGTTTTGCATCCCAGTGTGCTGATAGCAACGCGTTTCATATGGTAATCAGTTCCTTTTCAAGTTTGGCAAGTGTCCTGTTGACATAGAAAACTACGACCAGCGCCGCCGACCATGTTATCCCGAATATTCCCCACCAGATGCCGATAAGTCCTAATCCAAAGACGGTCGTGAACAGGTGAAATATAAAGGCAGGTCCGGCAATCTGTCGGTAAAGCCCGATAATTAGACCGAACATGGGTCTCTTGATCCCCTGCATGGCAGATACACAGATGTACAGCAGAACATACGCGGGAAATACGTAAGCTTCTATAGCCAGAAACCCGGCTCCAAAGTCTATAACTGAGCGGTCAACAGTAAAAAAAGCCATTAATTGACGACTAAACAATAGCGCCGCAGCTGATCCTGTGGCCGCCAGAATAACGCCATAGCGGAGCGAAACCCGGACAGTTTCCCGAATGCGGTCAACTCTCTCGGCCCCGAAATTCTGAGCTGTCAGGGCCAGGGTTGACATGTTCAGCCCCATGACCGGCAATAATGCAATTTGCTCAATTCGTGTGCCGATACCATAGGCTGCTACAGCCTGCTCACCAAATCGCCCTACAAACCAGGTGATGATGAAGATGCCGAGGGAAACTGTCATCATATTCATGGCCGACGGGAATCCCAGTCTGAAAAGCTCACTGAAATAACTCCAGCGCGGACGAAGATCGGCAAGAGTGAGTGACGGCATGCTGCAGGTTTTAGACAATTGGCTGAATAGATAAAATACCCCGAGACAGTGGACTAAAACTGTAGCCAGAGCGATCCCACCAAGTCCGAGAGTAGGGAGTCCGGCTCCACCGTACATAAACCAGGGATCCAGAACCAGATTGAGAAAAAAACCGCCGATCAGAAAATTACGGTAGGCCATGCTATTGCCATGTGCGTTGAGAATGGCATTCATCACGAAGTTGAGCAGAAAGAAGGAGCTGCCGGCAAAAATCACATTCATATAGCTTAGGGCGAGAGCAAGATATTCACCACGTGCTCCCATCAGGATAAATATCTTCGGGGCCAGCGCAAGGCCTGCGGCAGTCAGGAGCAATGAGTGGAGCAGGGCGAATGAGAGTGACTGGGACAGGTAGCGCCGGGCCTCGTCATATTCTTTGCGGCCGAGGGCGTTGCCGATCAGCGTGGTGGCACCGGTCGACACGCCGCTTCCGATTGCCAGAATCAGAAAAAAAACCGGGAAGGAAAGAGACAGGGCAGCAAGGGCGCTGGTCGAAAGCTGCCCCCCATACCAGGTGTCCACAACATTGAACATGGTGTTGAAGAAAAAACCGGTTCCGGCCGGTATAGCCAGGCGCCTAACGAGTTTTGGGATAGGTGCGGATGTCAGATCTGAGGTCATGAAAACAGGGTAAGGGGTCAAGCGGCAAGGGTCAAGAAAAAACAGTCTAAAAAAACGTCATGGTCTATGGCTCATGCGGCAATGAAAGTCGATTAGTGTTTTAGTTGAAAAAACCGTATAGATGCTAATGTGTCAAAGATACAAAGGTTAAGCTTTACAACTTGGTGATTGTAATTGCCCGCTCACGAATTATCTCTAAAGCTCGCGCTAAGCATTCCGGATTATTCAGTCCCATACTGTTCCTAGATACAATAATCCCTTCCCAGTTCATCGCTTTCCAATAGTTGAACATATTCGCCCGCCAATCTGGAACTCTGTTTTTTGTAAGTATAAATCCGCGATCACCACGTTCTACAACGTGCATTCCACCATATGAGACTATTCTTTTTTTGAAAAAGCCCAAAAATGGTTTAATTTCTACAGGTGTCTCATAAAATGCAATATCTCCAACACGAAAACACGGGACCAAGAAAGGTGAAAATAACAAGAAAAAGCAAGACATCGCAAAAAGCCCCACTTTTGTTATTGTCGAGCCATGATGCACTGGCCATATATCGACAAAATCCCCTGTCGTTAAATATGGAACAATTGCCCTAAAACTCGCAAACCACAGGCCCCATAAAATTGACAACATCACATATGCAAATAACCATTTTTTAAACTTCAATACAACGATGGGATCACCCCTATGATTTTGTTGCTCAATAGACGATTGTTCTTCGTTCTTCATAACTCAGCTCCTCTATTATTTTTTTGATGTGGAGTAAAGAGGAGAGGCAACTTTCCTTCTCCCACCTTTTTCGGTCTTCCTCTTGGATTCATTTGTTAATTCCAGACCAAGAAATGGATGGTATGAAATATTTAATTGAGCGGTTCTATACGGCTCAGTAAAAAGATGTCAAGGATTCTAATGTTTGAGGTGGGAGGAGCATGCCATTTTTGTTAATCTCAGCTGAGGGTTGCTCCCGCTTCTTTTCTTGTTCATCTTATTCTCGCCATTCAAACCTTTAAATATAAATTTCATTGTTATATTGACTCAATTATGTATAATACAGTCAATTAAATGCCGGAGTTCTTAATGTACATCAAACAAAAGCATCTTGATAATCTCCGAAAAGCGCTGATTCCGGGCAAGGCGGTCATCATCTACGGTGCGCGCCGCACCGGAAAGACAACGCTGGTCAAGCGGTTCCTTCAGGAAGTTGACGAGCCGTATCTTTTTGTCAGCGGCGAAGATATAACGGTGCAGGGATACATGGCCAGTCAGTCGATCGAGAAGCTTTCCGCTTTTGTCGGAGCCAACCGCCTGTTGGTGGTGGACGAGGCTCAGAAGGTTTCCAATATTGGCGCTAACCTCAAGTTGATTATCGATCACATTCCCGGTATCAGAATTATTGCTACCGGATCGTCCTCTTTTGACCTGGCACGGGCGCTGGGTGAGCCGCTTACAGGGCGCAAAACCACTTTGAGGTTATATCCGCTGTCCCAGTTGGAGATTGGACAGATAGAGCAGCAGCACCAGACCGATGCCAACCTGGAGAGTCGCCTGATCTATGGATCGTACCCCGAGGTGGTTTTGAACAACGATAACCGGGCAAGGGAGCAGTATCTGAAAGAGATTGTCACATCCTATCTCTATAAGGATGTTCTGGAGCTGGATGGCATTCGTCATTCGGCAAAAATCAGCAGGCTGCTCCAGTTGATGGCATTTCAGGTCGGTAAAGAGGTCTCCTACACCGAGCTCGGCAGTAGTCTGGGGATGAGCAAAAATACTGTAGAGCGCTATCTAGACCTTCTGGAGAAGGCATTCGTTATCCAGAAACTTTCTGGGTTCAACCGTAATCTGCGTTCGGAAATCACCAAGAACAGCCGCTACTACTTCCTCGACAACGGTGTGCGTAACGCCATTATCAATAACTTTAATGCACTCGATCTCCGTAATGATGTGGGCGAGTTGTGGGAAAACTATCTGCTGATTGAACGGTTTAAGCGACAGGAATATCTGATGGAGCAGTCTAATAACTATTTTTGGCGGACCTATAGCCAAAATGAAATAGATTTGATTGAGGAACGGGAAGGTAAGCTGTTCGGCTATGAGATGAAATGGGGCAAGGGACATGCAAAGCCGCCCAAAGAGTGGGTAGATGCGTACCCTGATGCAGCCTGGCAACTCATAAATCGGCAGAATTATCTGGAGCTGATTACCTGAAGTGGACTGAACGGTCAGGGCGGTTTGTTTTTGTTTTGGATTTAGTTGAAAAATCCGCAAAAAACAGCTAAAACGGAACGCGATTTTATTTATCAGGAAATCAGCACCTTTTTACTACTTTCGGGAGGCATTCATGAGTTTAATCAAGTTGTATGACACAACCCTGCGGGATGGTACCCAGGCCGAAGACATTTCCTTTCTGGTTGAGGACAAAATTCGCATCGCTCACAAACTTGACGAATTGGGTGTTCACTATATCGAGGGTGGGTGGCCGGGGAGTAATCCCAAAGATGTGGCTTTCTTTAAAGATATCAAAAAAGAAAAGCTGACTCATGCCAAGATTGCGGCGTTTGGTTCCACCCGTCGCGCCAAGGTGACTCCTGACAAAGACAGCAATATCATTACGCTCGTCAAAGCCGAGCCGGATGCGATTACTATTTTCGGTAAAACCTGGGATTTTCATGTGCGCGAAGCGCTGCGTATTTCACTGGAAGAGAATCTGGAACTGATCTTTGATTCGCTTGAATATCTGAAAAAACATGCTCCGGAAGTTTTCTATGATGCTGAGCATTTCTTTGACGGATACAAGGCAAATCCCGACTATGCCATCAAAACCCTCCAGGCTGCACAAAACGCAAATGTTGACTGCATCATCCTCTGTGATACCAACGGTGGTACCATGCCGTTTGAGGTTGCTGAAATCATCAAGACGGTTAAAAAACATATCAAAACCCCACTCGGCATACATACTCACAATGATGGTGAATGTGCCGTAGCCAACACCATGATTGCGGTCGAACAGGGAATAATCCAGGTTCAGGGCACCATCAACGGTTTCGGCGAGCGTTGTGGTAACGCCAACCTATGTTCAATTATTCCGGCGCTGAAGGCCAAAATGAAAAAGGATTGCATCTCCGACGAGCAGATGCGGCATCTGCGGGAGGTTTCCCGTTATGTGTATGAACTGGCCAATATCTCACCGAACAAGCATCAGGCCTATGTCGGTAACTCGGCTTTCGCCCACAAGGGTGGGGTGCATGTCAGTGCGATCCAGCGTCATCCTGAAACCTACGAACATATGCGCCCTGAGTTGGTCGGCAACTGTACTCGCGTATTGATCTCTGATCTTTCTGGTCGCTCCAACATTTTGGCAAAGGCGGAAGAATTCAATATCAACCTTGACAGTAAAGATCCTGTCACACTGGAGATCCTCGACAACATCAAGGATATGGAAAATCGCGGATATCAGTTTGAAGGGGCGGAAGCATCGTTCGAGCTGTTGATGAAAAAGGCGCTTGGGGCTCACAAAAAATTCTTTACCGTACTCGGTTTCCGGGTTATCGACGAAAAACGTGGTGAAGATCAGAAGCCGATGGCAGAAGCTACCATCATGGTTAAGGTCGGCGGGAAAGTCGAGCATACCGCTGCTGAGGGGAATGGTCCGGTTAATGCGCTTGATAATGCTATCCGCAAGGCGCTGGAGAAATTTTACCCCAAATTGAAGGAAGTGAAATTGTTGGACTACAAAGTCCGCGTCCTTCCTGCCGGTCAGGGAACGGCCTCATCGACCCGTGTGCTGATTGAATCGGGTGACAAACATTCCCGGTGGGGGACTGTCGGCGTTTCGGATAACATTATCGATGCGTCCTATCAAGCGCTGATTGACAGTATTGACTATAAGTTGCACAAATCTGAGGAATAAACCGGGATCGGAAGCGATGCGGCGGGTCGTAATGGTCGCTTGCGCGGCACTGTTGCTTGTGTCGATATATATGAAAAGCCGTACGAGCCAGGATATTCCTGCTCGTGCGGCTTTTCATGCTTTGCCTAGCGGAAGGGTGTCGATCAAAGTCAGTGGTGAGGTTTTGCATCCAGGAGTGTATGAAGTGCCAGCCAATTCATTGGCGGTTAGCGTCATTAAATTGGCGGAACCTTTGCGCCCACTGGTACTGCATGAAATAGATTCTATCGCTGCCGTTCCTCTGCGGAACGGTTCGGAATTAAGGCTTATTTTGCAGCCTGACGCGTCTTATTTATTGAAGTTGGACCAGATGACAGTCCCGGAACGGCTGGTTCTTGGGATACCGCTTGATATTTCAACGATG
>JANXYR010000052.1 GCA_025355965.1 Geobacteraceae bacterium | reverse complement strand
CCCTAGCGATGTACAGATAGCGAATGCTCTCGTTGTGATTGGCAGCGGCCATTTCAGCAATGAAATTATTGCTCAGACAGCGGATCTGAAGTGGCCGCTTGTGCTGAACATGCATCAATTGTACTTTGCGCTGCACGCTTTTCACGGCGCTGAAGCCGATTTTAAAAACTTCTCTTCTGCCATTATTTCAGATGCAAACCGTTTTATTTCAGCTTTTCTCGAACTCGACGATGATGATTCTCGCAAAGTCTTTGATGGCCTCATCCGTATGCGCACAACGCTGGATACGAAGGTAGCAGATGAATTCAAATCGCCTTTTCAGGATGAATACTTCGATTCATCCTATATATCTGCTGCTGATGCAGCGTATTTTGTCGATGCCGGGGCTGCCGCTGGAGATACCCTGGAACGTCTGGAAGAACGATTCGGTCCCGTTCAGCATGCCTACATGTTTGAACCGGAGCTGCCTGCGTATTACGAAGGTCTGAGGAAATTCTCTTCGCGCAACAATGTATTTTTCTATAACTTTGGCCTTGCATCAGAATATGGGAAATTTACCTATCAACCCGAATTGTCGTTTGACATTCTACACGAGTTCAATAACCGCATCCCTAATGACATCACTTCATTTATTCAGGCTGTCAGGCTTGATGATGTAATCAAGGGCAAGGTAACAATGTTCAAACTGGACATCGAAGGAGCGGAGGCCAGTGCTTTACAGGGGGCAGCGGAAACGATTCGAAAACATCACCCTAAACTCTGCGTTTGTGCATATCACCGCGCCAATGACCTCTGGAATCTGATAGATCAGGTTAAAAAAATCGATGAAAGTTACAAAGTAGGTTTACGTCACTACGCTGATATCATTGAAGATTCTTCATTTTATTTTTACTGATACAGACCGGTTGACGCAACACACTTCGGAAAGGAACAACATTGAAAGCAATCGTCCTGTGTGGCGGCCTTGGAACGCGTTTGGGGGAACTGACACGAGAGACACCCAAACCATTGATCCACGTTGCTGGCAAGCCTTTCCTTGAATATGTGCTGGACCAATTACTAACTGCCCCTATCGATGAAATCGTGCTGGCTGTAAGCTTTCAATGGCAAAAGATACACGAAACCATTGGCGAGCAATGGCGCGGCGTAAAGGTCAGCTATTCAATCGAGCAGCACGCTTTAGGAACCGGCGGGGCGATTAAGCAAGCGATGTCGCAAAACCGCATAGCCGAGGCGATTGTCGTTAATGGCGATACCTTGCTAAAATTTGACGCAGATGAATTGGCAAGGTTCTCACGATACAATCAAGCTGATATCGGCATAGCACTGAAAGAGATGGAAGATTGTGCCCGATATGGCAAGGTAACCATAGATCCAGCGCATCGCGTTGTGGCATTTGAAGAGAAGGGACGGCGCTCGCCTGGATTGATCAATTCCGGTGTATATTACGTTAATGATCTGGTTTTTACTTCTGTTAGTGCTGAGGTATTCAGTTTTGAAAATGACATACTGGCGCAAAAACTATCAAACTTAGCCATCTATGGCATGCCGACGAATGCCTATTTCATCGACATGGGGGTGCCGGAGGATTTGTCCAGGGCACAGAGTGAGCTGGCAATCTATCAAGGGGTGGCCGATGAGTAAGGAACGTGCTGAAAGTACCGCTAGTTGTCTTGATCACCATCTGCTCCGGCAGCATCGACACAGGTCATGAATATATTTTTCACGGGTGGCACCGGTGTCTTTGGCAAGGCCGTATTACGGCATTTGCTGGTGCAAAATGTTTTGAATCCAGCCGTCTTTCCGGACGAGGTTGTGGTGCTGACCCGCTCACCGGATAAATTTCTCAGTAATCATCCAGAATTTTCAGATGTCGCCTGGCTCCGATTTCATACGGGTGATATCGAAGAGCCATCGTCTCTACCGCACCTGGAACATTATAGCCATGTACTGCACGCTGCGGCAGACTCGACTGACACAGCACATTTGAGTCCCTTGCAACGATACGACCAGATCGTAAATGGCACACGCAATCTACTTGATTTTGCGGTTGCCTGTGGCGCAGAACGCTTCCTCCTCACCAGCTCAGGTTCTGTCTATGGTCCCCAACCAGCCCATCTCAACCATATTCCGGAGGATTGGCACGGTATCCCTGATCCGCTCAACCCTGCCAATGCTTACGGCTTCGCCAAGCGTACGGCAGAACATCTTTGCGCTCTTTACGGTCAGGTCCACCATCTGCACACGACAATCGCCCGCTGCTTTGCCTTCGTTGGCCAGGATCTTCCTCTGAACGTGCATTTTGCCATCGGCAATTTTATTCAGGATGCCCTGTGGGGTGATGAGATAGTCGTACAGGGTGACGGGACAGCACTCCGGTCTTATCTGGCTCAGGACGATCTGGCCTTATGGCTTTTAAAGTTACTTTACGAAGGCAAGGCCGGCACGGCCTATAATGTTGGTTCTGATGAAGCAATCAGCATTGCTGAGTTGGCAACACTCGTCCGTGATCTGGTTGCGCCTGCAAAAAATGTCCGGATCATCGGCAAGCCTGAAACAGATGTAACACGCAACCGTTATGTGCCAGACATCAGACGAGCTCGACATGAATTAGGCCTTGATATCTTCACCCCTCTCATCAGGGCCATAATTGAAACGGCCAATGCAGCGAAGCGTCAGAAGGACTGAAGATCTCGCAAGCGGAACATCATGTTCATCAGGAGTAAAAGAAAATGTCATCCAACCCTCGGTTAACAATAGGTATGTGTGTTTATAATGAGGAGCAGCACCTGGGCACAGCGATACAATCTCTTCTGGATCAGACCTATACAGATTTTGTATTCGAAATAACCAATAACGGCTCTACTGATTCCACCGGAGAAATAATTAAAGGTTTTGCCCAAAAAGACCCTCGCATTACCGTCTTCACTAATGAAAAAAACAAGCCTCCTCGATATGAGGACTTCAAAGTGCCCGACACCCCCTACGTCTTACCGGCATGTGGTCACGATTACTGGCTACCTCAGTATATAGAGAAGTGCATGGAACGCTTGGAAGCCGACCCTCGAGTAGTACTGGCATATTCAAAAACGATGTTCATGAAAGGCGAAGCGGGAAAAGAGCGGATCTTTGGGCCGATTCCGACTGTTTTCGATACCATGCATATGAATCCGATGAACCGGGTCATTTTTGTAGCCATGGGTCTTGTCGAGGCGTATCAGCAATTTGGCATTTTCAGACAGGAAGCACTCAGTAAGGTCAGACAAACCAATGTAGTGCTTTTCGATCACATCATGCTGGCAGAATTGGCGGCAGTTGGAATGTTCGCCATGGTAGACGAACCGCTTTTTCATCTGCGGCAGGCTCCTGACTGGGGTAATGCTGCGGTTTTCCGCAGGAAACACTTTCCCGACGAGGTCAACAGCCTAAAGCCTTTTCTTGAGATGCTTGAAGGCTTCATGGGTATCGCAGATAGATTCAATGACCACTTTGACGGGCCGCTTTTCAGAATG
>JANXYR010000047.1 GCA_025355965.1 Geobacteraceae bacterium | reverse complement strand
CTATACGGGGCTGAAGTTTAGTATATAGAGTTGTATGAGTTTGGTATGCGAGATTGCGATCATAAACAGCTCCTCTTTCAAGATAAGGTTTAGTGGAATCATAATAAGGATTCCTTAGTGGAGAGAAGATATCCGAAAAATAATTAGTATTCATATCGTAGAAATCCAACCTTAGACCAATGTTAGCGATAAGGCCTTCAAATTCTATTTTATCCTGAGCGTAAAAAGCTCCTTCATAAGGGTACACTTTAAATAGAACTTTTCTATAACTTCCTGCATTACTGACATTCATATCCTGATTGACATCGATCTTATAAGTTTTAACCTGAACACCTGTTTTTAACAAATTAAGATTATTCAACTGTGCATTTATGCTACCCATGAAATTCCAGGTAGTAATCCGCTGATTGCCATAATCATCATTAGGGCTCCAGAAGAGACATTTTAGAATTACTATGTTTTTTCATTTTATCTTCCCTTTCACGTTTAATGGATTAATCTCATTTACGGGGTTGAAATAGCTTGTTACGCTACTCAATTACCTCCTTTTCACAATGTTAACTCCGGTTGACTTTAGCTGTTGTAGTATGGGGGTACGACGACGAACCAGCGAACCGTTTTTCCAAACCATTTAGTTATGCGATGTAAAGAGAGCTCGTTTTTAGTTAAAGCAATAACTGGTCCAATTTAAATAGAGTGCGTATAAATATATTTTTGTGTATATAAATTTTAATATACGTATCTACCGGTTTGTTTTTTACAAACCGAATACATTGAATTTATTATATTCGGTAGTTAAACTGTAGAATATGCCCCGCGTCAGTACACCAAAAAAATTAATTTGGCAAAATCTACAGATAAATATATCTACAGAGTTGAAAACCCTAGTTATCTGGGTGTAGTGTGGGGTAATCCAGAGGCATTTACTAGGTACTTACGCTTTAACTGAGTGAAATGGCACCCCCATACAAGAGTGTTATGACGCTTTACTCTTTATTGTTATGGCGAAATACTGGATGAAATTTGCGTGAATATAGTAATTCTATTCAGCTTATGCTCTGGGGGTAAGCCTCCATACATCACATCTGGATGCCCAATAAAAACGCGTGCGTCTGTTCGGTAGTCCTAAATAATAAAATAGGTAGTATACCGAGCTTAATATCTCGTTTATTCATTCATTTAATTTGACGGTATAGTTTTTAGTTGCGATACAAAGGCACCGACATCTTCCACCATGCCAAGGAGGAAGATGTGCTCTTCGAAGCGCTTGTAAAAAACGGCATGCCGCGTGAACATAGCCCGATAGCGGCCATGCTGATGGAACATGACCAGGGGCGCGCTTTTGTCAAGGCGATGGAGACAGCCACCTTGGAAGCACTGAACGGCCAGACCGACAGGGAGCAAATCATCGCCGACAACGCCTTGGCGTATGGCGCATTGCTGCGGGGACACATTTCAAAAGAGGATGAGATCCTTTACCCTCTTGCAGAGCGGGGAATTCCTGATAGTATGAGATATGACATAATCGCCGGGTATGCTGCGGCAGAAGCTCGAACAACTGCTGATTTCACCGCAAAGTACGAAGCTGTCGTTGTCGGCTACGAACAGGAATAATCTTAAGTTATGTGAGGGAGATATCATGCAGGAGACACCGTCACAAGAATGGCTTGCCAGTTGCATCGTTAATACAAGCAGCGATGCTGTCATGTTCGCTGATCGTGAGGGGATCATTCGACTCTGGAACAGCGGAGCTGAGCGGATGTTTGGCTTTACAGCCGAGGAAGCGTTGGGACAATCACTTGATCTGATCATACCTGAAAATTTACGGGGAAGGCACTGGGACGGCTATGGCCGCGTCATGCAGAGCGGCAGCAGCCGTTACAGCGCTGATCTCCTCTCGGCACCGGCTCTGCACAAGAGCGGCACGCGCATTTCCACCGAGTTTTCCATGGTGATGGTAAAGGATGATTCAGGAGTGATGTTGGGGGTCGCTGCCATCATCCGCGACGTCTCGGCTCGCTGGCAGCGGGAAAAAGAGTTGAAGGAACGGATTAAGGCCTTGTCGAGCTAATCCCGGTGATATAAATCGTTATATTGCCGCTCGGCTTACGAACAGTGACCTCATCGTCAAGTTTTTTATGCAGCAGCGCCTGACCGACCGGTGAATCAAGGCTGATCCTGCCGATGCTGACATCGATTTCATCCGGGCCAACCAGTTGATAACAGCGCGTATCTCCTGTTTCTTCTTCGTATGTAACCCAGCACCCAAACGTGATCTGCTTGGGATTCATCGGCACCGACGCTACCTTCAGTACTTTTAGTCGCAGAGTAAGGTGCTTCAGTTTGCTGTCAATCTCGCGCAGTCTTTTTTTTCCGTAAATGTATTCGGCATTCTCCGAACGGTCACCCTCCGCTGCCGCGTCAGCAACCCCCCGGACAACCTTGGGGCGTTCCACTTTCCAAAGGTAGTCATATTCATCACACAGTTTTTTGAGTCCTTCAGCAGAAATCAGATTTGTCATTTTATCAACTCCGGCACAGCAGAAAAAAAACAGCCCGCACAGGCGGGCTGTTCCGTGAAAATATATACAGTTAAATTACTTTGCGATGTCAAGCAGCTCAACATCAAACAGCAGAGTGGCATTTGGAGGAATGGCTCCGCCTGCTCCACGTGCGCCATATCCAAGCTTGGAGGGGATAATCAGCTTGCGCTTGCCGCCAACTTTCATCGTCATGACGCCTTCATCCCACCCCGGGATAACCTGACCAACACCAATATTGAATGAAAATGGCTCGTTGCGATCAACCGAGCTGTCGAATTTTTTACCGTTTTCAAGTGTCCCGGTGTAATGCGCCTTTACTTTTTTACCGGCAGCCGGAGATGCACCCTTGCCAACCACGACATCGATGTATTTAAGGCCGGATGCGGTTGTTACAACTTTCCCGTCATCCTTTTTTGCCTCTTGTGCTGCTAAGGCCGGGACAGCTAGCAACGCTGCCATAACAACTGATACTGCAATTTTGCTCAAACTCTTCATTCTTGTAAACCTCCGGATTTGTTTAAATGCAGTTATCCGCAAGGATAAATGGTTTTGATCTAACTCGCAACAGGGATATTGTCTTAAATGAAAGGAACCGACATATAAATAGATCGTGTATCAAATCGGAAGTGTCCGGCGTTAAATGCCCTGTCCCCGAGCGGTCATGCCTATTTCCCAGTGAAAAACCCTCTTATATCCCGGCCCATCTGTTTGAACGCATCACCAGTTTTTTTACCGGCATCCCGAAACCACCCACCCGTCGACTGGCCCGCCTTCTTCGCTTCTTTCCCAGTTTCCTTACCCATTTCCTTAAACCCTTGACCGACCTCCTTACCACCTTCCTTGAAGGCGTGACCAACCTCCTTACCACCCTCTTTGAAGGCTTGACCAGTCTCCTTGCCCGCCTTCTTGAAAGCCTGACCGACCTCTTTCCCTTTTTCCTTGATTGAGGTGTCGGCCAAAACCTGGGTGACAAGTAAAATAGCCATGACAAAGCCCATTAATATGTTTCGCATGAAAGCCTCCTTCTCACTCTTTCGCACTACACATGACGCGATTTTTTCTGTCGCAGAGAACATTAGGACCATCCATATGAGGTTTTGTCAAGGAGGAAACAACATGAGCATCAACCAAGTTGACAATTGCTGGTATTACAGTATTCTGTCGGCGAATTATATGCGAGAGGACAGAGTTTACACTAATGTCAGATAGTAAGATGAAAGCACGAAACAAATGCGGCAGTGGAGTGTCAGAGCCTTGGGCATATCGGTTGGCAACCCGGTGCCTGCTGTTTGTGGTGTTAATGTTGACATTAAACATTGTGCCCACTGTTTATGCGGCTGGTTCTGAAAAGAACGTGAAAATAGCTGTTCTCTCTCTGCGTGGTGATGCCGAGGCGCATAAAACGTGGAGCGCAACGGCTGTATATCTTGGCCAAAAGATCCCAGGCTACTCCTTCACTATTGTTCCATATGATTTTAAAGCCATCGGTCCTGCTACACAACGTGGTGAATATGACTTTGTGATTGCAAACGCTGCAATCTATGTCGAACTTGAGGCGCTCTACGGTGTCACTCGCATTGCAACGTTAAAAGGACTCGGAACAGGGAGTGCGGCAACGCTGTTCGGGGGTGTCATCTTTTGCAGGGAAAATCGTGATGATATCGATGAATTGAATGATATCAGGAATAAAACCTTTATGGCCGTGGAGGAAAACTCGTTCGGTGGTTGGAGAATGGCATGGCGCGAGTTTATCGCGGCAGGAATTGATCCGTATCGCGATTTTAAAAAAATGGACTTTGCAGGTACCCACGATGGTGTTGTGTATGCGGTTCGAGATGGCAAGGCAGATGCGGGAACAGCTCGCACAGGCATTCTGGAGTCTATGGCCAAAGAAGGCAAGATCAAGCTGGATGATTTTAAGATTATCAATCAAAAAACCGACAAAAAGTTCAATTTTATTCACAGCACCCGGCTCTACCCTGAGTGGCCCTTTGCCCAAATGCCGCATACTGATGACAGCTTGGCTCAAAAAGTGGCGGTTGCTCTTTTGAGCATGCAACCTGAGGACGAGGCCGCAAAAGCGGCCAAGAGCGCCGGATGGACAACTCCTCGTGATTATACAAACGTGCACGAACTCTTTAAAGAACTTAAAATCGGTCCATACAAAGAATATGGCAAGATAACACTGGTTATGGTGTTGAAAAAATATCGGTACATAATTGTTAGCGGTTTTATAGTCACTTTGCTTCTGGCAGCGTTTGCCATATTCATGATAAGGGCCAACAAGAAACTGACCCAGTCAAATATTGCAGTGGAAAAGACTCACCGTGAACTGAAGATAGCGCATGAGCAGATAGAGAATGCGAAACTGGAGTGGGAAGACACCATTGACAGCTTATCGGAAATGGTGCTGATGTGCGATGAGTTTGGCGTTATCAAACGTTGCAACCGTGCCGTTACTACCTTTACCAGACTCTCATATAATGAAATTGTTAATGTTGATTGTGTGGAACTGCTCACCAGGGTCGGATTTGAGATAACCGGTTATGACGGAACGAGCGGGCATCTGGAATATGAAGGGGGACAGCGTCACTTTGAACTACTTTCTAACGAGCTAAAACAGATCGGATCGGATGAGATTCGGGGCGTTATTGTTACCATCCACGAGACGACGGAACTTCTCAAGATGAATGAAAAACTTCAGAAAGCATATTCTGAGTTGCAGCATACCCAATCGCAAATACTGCAGCAGGAAAAGATGGCCTCTATCGGTCAGTTGGCAGCTGGAGTGGCGCATGAGATCAATAACCCGATGGGTTTTATCTCCAGCAACTTGTCCTCGCTCGGCAAATATATGGAAAAGATCAGTACGTTTAATGCCGCGCTTATGGAAGCGGTACACTCCAAGGGGGATCCTGGCACCATGGCTGTGCTGGACGAACTGCGCAAAAAGATGAAAATAGATTTTATTCTGGGAGATATCAGCGGATTGCTGGCAGAGTCGCACGAGGGTGCTGAGCGGGTACGGCGGATCGTGCAGGATTTGAAGAGTTTTTCGCATGTTGATGACACGCAGTGCAAGTCGTTCAGTGTTAACGAATGTCTAACCAGCACTCTTAACATGGCTCGTAACGAAATTAAATACGTTGCCGAGGTCGAGCAGGATTATGATCCGAATCTGCCGCTCCTGAACGGTTACCCCCAGCAGCTCAATCAGGTTTTTATGAATATCCTGGTCAACGCTGCCCACGCCATTGAAGGACATGGAATCATCAAAATCAAAACTATGCTCGAAGCCGCCGACATTATTGTACGGATCAGTGATAGCGGCAAAGGGGTTGCCCCCGAAAACCTGACACGCATTTTCGAACCGTTCTTCACCACCAAAGAAGTTGGCAAGGGCACCGGCCTGGGGCTTTCAATCAGCTATGATATCATCCAGAAGCATGGCGGTATCATTAACGTTGAAAGTGAGGTCGGCGTCGGTACGACCTTTTTTATCCGCCTGCCGCTGAACCACCAGTTTACCGAAGATGGGGTTGTGTCGTAAGGCGTACAACGGCTTAAAGCAAAACTGCCTTGCAGAGTTACCGCCACATCATGTATCCTGGTTCGTTGAATCTTCATAGAAAGGATCACCCATGATTGATGCACATCTAATAAAGGAACTGACCACAATTGTCGGTCCCGACAATATAGCGACTAACAAACATGACATGATTTGTTACGGTTATGACGCCACACAGATGGAGTTTTTGCCCGACGCGGTTGTCCACCCGGCCAATGCCGAAGAGGTCTCTGCCGTCCTTAGATTGGCAAACCGCGAAGGTTTTCCGGTTTTTCCGCGCGGCGCAGGAAGTGGATTTACCGGAGGCTCTCTTCCCAAGGGGGGCGGCGTTGTGCTGGTCACAACCCGCATGAACCGTATCCTGCGGATTGATACCGAAAACCTGATTGCCGAGGTTGAGCCCGGTGTCGTGACCGAGCAGTTCCAGATAGCTGTCGAAAAACTCGGTTTTTTCTATCCGCCCGACCCTGCTTCACTGAAATTTTCAACACTGGGGGGCAACGTCGCCGAAAATGCCGGGGGACCACGTTGCGTCAAGTACGGCGTCACCCGGGACTTCGTCATGGGCCTCGAAATCGTGCTGCCGACCGGCGAGATTATCCGCACCGGCGGTGAAACATACAAAGCGGTAGTCGGCTACGACATGACACGTCTGCTCTGCGGCAGTGAGGGCACGCTGGGGGTGATCACCAAGATCATCTTCAAAATCCTGCCGTTTCCAGATGCAAAGAAGACCATGCTGACAATTTTCGATTCCATCGATGGCGCTGCCAAGGCGGTCTCGACTATTATCGGCAACAAGATCATTCCGACTACACTCGAGTTTATGGACTATGCCACCTTGCAATGTGTCGAACGACGATTTAGCATGGGTATCCCTGCCGAAGGAAGGGCGGTGCTGCTGATAGAGGTGGATGGCGACCGCGATCTGATCGAAAAGCAAGCGGCGAATATCCATGAACTGATCAAACCGCTGGGACTCGTGCAGTTCCGGGCGGCCAAGGATGCTGCCGAATCGGAAGAGCTCTGGCGGGTACGGCGACTGGTCTCGCCATCTTTGCGGGATATCAACCCAACCAAGTACAATGAGGATGTTGTTGTACCACGCAGCAAAGTGCCGGACATCATCCGCGCTATTGAGAAAATTCAGGCTAAGTATGATATACCGATTGTTAATTTCGGTCACGCAGGCGACGGTAATATCCATGTTAATATTATGGTCGACAAAACCGTTCCCGGCATGGATGAAAAGGCGCACGAAGCGATTCGTGATGTATTCCAGGCCGCGCTGGATCTAAACGGCACCATGTCTGGTGAGCATGGGGTCGGTCTTTCCAAGGCTCCATATATCGAACTGGAACTATCACCCCACCAGATCGCCGCCATGAAAGCAATTAAAGCTGCTCTTGACCCAAATAACATATTGAATCCAGGCAAAATGTTTCCCTGGTAGGAGAAATCAGATGACGCGTGACCCGCAGAACGAAATTCAAAAGGCTTCACTAATAGGACGTATTCTGTCAATGGAAGCTTTTTTACTGGTGATGGGTATAGCCGTGTTAACCTATGGAATAGCCAATAACATGATCATGAGTATTTTCTGGGGCTGCGTAATTATTCCGGGTGTTTTTATACTTCATCATGTTCGCAAGACAAACTGGACAAAACACTGGCAGGAGATGGAAGCCGAGCACAGATCGCTTGAAGAGCGTGAAGCGTTGCGAAGAAACGCTGCTGATGAGGCACGCAAGGCTGCTGAAGATGGGAAATAATCATGGCACCATAATTCTGGCATCCGCATCCCCCCGTCGTACTGAACTGATGGCGCTGGCCGGTATTGAATTCAGCGTTGTCCCGGCAGATATCTGCGAAGACGTCCTGCCGGGGGAAGTACCTGCCGATCATGTCATGCGGCTTTCACGCGAAAAGGCCGACGCGGTTGCCGCAAAAAATGATGGACGCTTCTTCATCGGGGCCGACACGATTGTTGTGCTGGATGGTGTAATTCTCGGTAAACCGCTCGACGCAACTGATGCCCTGAGGATGTTGTCCGGCCTCTCCGGCAGAGATCACGAAGTCATTACCGGTTTTACGGTTTTTGACAAAATCAGCGGTGTCCACATCAGCCGCAGCGTCTGCACGGAAGTGACGTTCAAGAAGCTGGATGAGAAAGAGATCTCTGCGTATATCGCCACCGGCTGCCCGATGGACAAGGCTGGGGCTTATGCAATTCAGGGTGGAGCGGTGCATTTTGTCCGTTCTATCAACGGTTCATACACCAATGTGATCGGTCTGCCCATGACGGAACTGTATGAAGTACTCCAAACCATGCAGGCAGTAGATTAGCGGCAATCCAATGACCATCTCCAGCAATCTTGCCACGATCAACGAGCGCATCCGTGCCGCAACGGAAAAAACAGGTCGTATTCCTGCTTCCGTCCGTCTGGTTGCGGTTTCAAAGACCCGCCCGGCGGAAGATATAGTTGCCGCCTTCCAGGCTGGTCAAACTATTTTCGGTGAAAATTATATTCAGGAGTTGGCGTCGAAACTGCCAGAGACGCCGGAAGCTGTCCAATGGCATTTTATCGGCCACCTGCAGAGCAATAAAGTAAAATACGTAGCTGGTCAGGTGGCGATGATCCATTCGGTTGACCGTATTTCTCTTGCACAGGAGATCGATCGGCAATGGGGCAAACTTGGCAAGGTCTGTGATGTGTTGATTCAGGTAAACATTTCCGGCGAAGTAACCAAGTCAGGAACAACTGAAGCAGGGGCGATTCAACTGGTGCGGGAATGCGCTCTGCTCCCGAACATCAAAGTTAAGGGGTTGATGACTATGCCACCTTTTTTTGATGACCCTGATGCTGCGCGTCCATATTTTGCAGAGTTAAGGCGGTTGTCGGAAGCCATTGCTGCACGACAGATTGAAGGCGTTGATATGGCGGAGCTTTCCATGGGGATGTCTGGCGACTTTGAAGCGGCGATTCAGGAAGGTGCAACACTGGTGCGGGTCGGTACGGCGATCTTCGGGGAACGCTGACACTAAAGTTCAGGGGTCGCTCTCATGATCGGTGCCGTATCCGGTCGGTCCATTTCCTCAATATATTTCAACACAAAACGCTGGACAGCTTCAACGGCTCGCGGTATGTCCCATTTTTTCAGATCACGCTCTTCCACCTGATTACTAATTCCACGAATTTCAAGGCAGTCAACACCGCAACGCAAACAGACCTGTGCCACCGCCGCCCCCTCCATGTTTTCAACCAAAGCGTTCCAGCGATCGGATAGTTCAGCACCTTGCTGACTGGTACCGCTACATGTCGATACCGTAGCAAAGCGGCCGCGCATAAGAAAAACACCATAATAATCCGCCAGCTGCATAGCCTTTTCCGAGGCGTGCCGGGAAAGCGGCAGCAGATTATGACAGCGCAGCCCCCCCTGATCTACAGATGGGAGATTCATATAACGAAGATCTTTCCAGCCATCCAAAATCACTACACCATCATCGGCGAGAACTTCCTCGCTGGCGACAACCAGATTACCTATTGAAAGACCGCTGCCGATGTAGGCTCCGGCGCAACCGGTGTTAACAACGAGTTGCGGCTGATAGCGATCGATCATAACAGCAGTAGCTGCAGCCGCATTGATCTTTCCGACCCCTCCGACACAGACAACAACCCGCAGATTACCTATGGTCCCTTCGATATATTCAAAACAACCTGATTTTACCCGACCGGAATGTTCCAGAGCTTTTTCCAGCAGTTCAATTTCCTGAGGAACTGCTGCGATAATAACAATTGGTTTCATCTATTTTCCTCTGACACCATCAATCGATTTCGTTCCTGAAATGCGTGCAGATCTTCAATGGTATCAATGTCCTGCCATTCAGGCAGCAGGGTCGTTTCTAATCCTAAACCTTGCGCCGCAGCCAAACTCTGTTCAAGCACATCAGCCGTACTCCAGGATATGTTTACAAAAACCTGCGGCCAGACCTGTCGCAATCCGAGCAGATAATAGCCACCGTCCAGGCTCGGCCCAAATACGACATCAGCCTGCAGCGTCGCCAGCAGTTGATAAGCGTCCCTAATATACGTCAGCGGCAGATCAGGGGCGTCACTACCGATAATACAGCAAATCTCACAGCCACCTGCAAACATCTCTTCAAACGCAGCCTGCATGCGCTGTCCCAAGTTGCCTGAAATCTGACGGCAGGAGTCGCACCGATACCGTTTGGCCAAAAGCGGGAGAGATTTTTCTTCACAGTCCCAGAAAACAACGGTATCAACATCGCTCAGTTGTCGACCGGTTTTCAGCACATCCCGCAGCATGAGTTCATATAGTTCTGCGGCGGTCTGATCACCAACAGCTGCTGCGAGCCTTGTTTTTACGGCTCCGGGAAGCGGCTCACGGGCGAAGACAATGAGCCCTTTTTTCATCGTCGATCCAACTCCACCGCCGCGTACGCCGAATGGTTGTGAATCGATTCAAAATTTTCCGCCTCGACCGAAAACCAGGTGATGTTGTCGAGTGCAGCCAAACGAGAATGAGCTTCACGCACCATATCCTCTACGAAACGCGGATTTTCATATGCCTGCTCAGTGACAAATTTTTCGTCGGCACGCTTGAGCAAAGAATAGAGTGGACTGGAGCCACACTGTTCGATCAGCTCAACCAGATCCTCGATCCAGATAAAGTCGCGGTAGCGCACCCGCACGGTCATTATGCTCCGCTGGTTATGGGCTCCAAAGCGTGATAGCTCGCGGCTGCATGGGCAGAGCGAGGTGAGTGGCACCTTGATGCCAAGCACAAAATCGAGGTTATTCGTCATGGAAGCGCTAAATTCGCAGGTGTACTCCATCAGACTCTTGGCACCGGAAACCGGAGCAGCTTTGTCGATAAAATAGGGAAACTGGATCTCAAGGTGGGCACTGTCCGAACCGAGTTTTGATTTCATCTCTTCCAGGATCGTTTCAAGCTTGTCAAGGGCGATCTGCTCACGGTATTTGTTGAGGATTTCCACAAAACGGCTCATGTGGGTGCCCTTGAACTGATGCGGCAAATCTACGTACATGTTGATCTTGGCAACCGTATGCTGCAGAGTGCGGTTTTTGTCCATCACCACAATAGGATAGGTGATATCCTTGACTCCAACTTTGGCAATCGGAATACGGCGGGTATCCGGGCGTTTTTGCATGTCCGGCATGTGAGCCTGCACGGAAGATGGTGATGTCTTTTTCATAATTTGATTTCCGGCTTCAGATTTACTTCCAATACGTTTCCGATCTCGTTCCAAATGCCGTCACGCCCCTCTTTGGAGAGCGCCGAAAAAGGGAGCATCATTCCCTTATCACGTTTGATTGTAGCGGCGATGATCCCCTTCTGTTTGGCCTGTTCGTTTTTCGACAGTTTGTCGCACTTGGTCACCACCAAAATAGGCGGGATATTGTACATCTCGAGCCAGCGCAGCATCTGTAGATCGCCGTCGGACGGCACTCGACGAATGTCGAGGATCAGCACTACCGCCTTCAAAGATTCGCGTGAGGCAAGATAGGCCTCGATCATCGGACCCCACTGTTTACGCAGCGCTGGTGGAGCTTTAGCATAACCGTAACCTGGGAGGTCCACCAGAGTCAGTATGCTGTTAATGTCAAAAAAATTGATCAGCTGTGTCCGACCGGGGGTTGAGCTGGTACGCACCAGCCCCTTACGTCCCGACAGCACATTGATCAGCGAAGATTTGCCGACATTGGAACGGCCTACAAAGGCCACCTCCGGCAGCCCTGGCGGCGGATAATCTTTCGGTTTTGCAGCACTTTTTATGAAATCAGCCTGAAATACATTCATGAATAAGCTCTCCTTGGAGCTGGCATTATAGTGTTCCGGACCCTTTAGATTCAAGCGCTTAATTTTCATCTGGCATTTTTCACAATATTTTAAAAATAGCGCGTGGTGTTCACTACTAATTTATGGTATATAAAAAATGCTGTTATTAGTTTTCGGTCGTGTTTTTCTCTTACCTGTTTCCAACGGGTTCCCATGACAGCATTTACTCTGGACATAACGCTTTTCGCCGTCAAACTGGCTCTGGTTTTCTTTGTAATCCTTACCTTGGCCGCCTATCTGGTATTCGCAGAGAGGAAAGTTTTGGCCTGGGTTCAGGACCGCAAAGGACCCAATCGTGTTGGCCCTTACGGGCTGCTGCAACCGCTGGCAGACCTGATAAAACTCCTCACTAAAGAAGATGTAGTTCCAAGTGGCGCCGACCGCTGGTTGTTTTATCTGGCTCCGGCCATGGCTGCCATACCCGCAATTTTAATCTTTTCCGTTATCCCTTTCGGTGCGCCGCTGACAATATACGGACGCACCCTGCCGCTAGTTGTAGCCGATCTGAACGTGGGCTTACTCTTCTTTCTGGCGCTCTCATCAATCGCTGTCTATGGCGTTGCGATCGGCGGCTGGGCCTCAAATTCAAAATACGCATTGTTGGGGGGTATTCGCGGATTGGCGCAATTGATATCTTATGAACTGTCAATGGGACTTTCACTAGTTCCAATCGTGATGCTGTCACACTCGTTCAATCTGACCGATATCGTTGCGGCACAAGAATCTGTGCCGTTTATAGTCTACCAACCGCTAGCGTTTATCATCTTTCTGCTCAGTATTACCGCCGAATGCAAGCGTATACCGTTTGACCTCCCCGAAGCCGAGGGGGAACTTGTAGCCGGCTTCCATACTGAATATTCCGGCATGCGCTTTGGCTTGTTTTTTGTCGGTGAGTACATTAACATCGTTGTGCTGGGCGGACTGGCAGCTACTTTTTTTCTGGGGGGATGGCATGGTCCACTGTTCCCTCCAGCTGTTTGGTTTTCCCTAAAAACACTCGCTATTGCTTTCTTTTTTATCTGGATGCGAGGAACACTGCCTCGGCTGCGCTATGACCAACTGATGCATCTGGGGTGGAAAGTTTTGACGCCACTAGCGTTACTGAACATACTGGCCACCGGCTGGTGGCTCGCTTTAAAGTAATACTTACACGGGCAATTACGCCCTATCATGTACCTAAAAGGGAGGAGTAAAACATGGAAAGTGTAAATGCAAAAGACCGTCATGGCCACACCCCACTGATCAGTGCTTCCAAAGAGGGGCTAAAGGATTTTGTCCAGGACCTGCTACATCGTGGTGCCGACATCACAGCCGGTAGCGACAAAGGCAAAACGGCGCTCCACTATGCTGCCGCTAACGGGCACACCGAAATTGCCAAAATGTTGATCGAAAAAGGGGCCGATACCAATGCTCGGGACCTTGAAGGTCACACGCCACTGATGCTGGCAGCTATTTACGGCTGCAACAAAACGGTACAGGCACTTCTCGATAGTGGTGCAAATCCAACTATTAAAACTCCAGCAGGCAATACCGCCAGCCTGTATGCTGAGAATAACTGTCACCCTCTGGCATCTGCGCTACTAAAGAAGGCCGAACGCGCCAAATTTGGTCACGCCTGATCGGACTGCGACTATATTGACGATGACAGAGACGCTCCTGCGGGGCGTCTCTGCGTTTCCGGAGTATATGACTCATGCAGATAGTTTCCGACATACAGGCTATATTGGGCGGTTTTCGTGTCACGCTCGCCCACATGCTGCGCAAGCCGGTAACTATCCAGTATCCGGAAGAAAAACGCCCCCCCTACCCCCGCTATCGGGCTCGAATAGTCCTCACGCGAGATCCGGACGGCGGCGAGCGCTGTGTTGCCTGCTACCTCTGTTCTGCTGCCTGCCCGGTTGACTGCATTTCAATGCAATCAACCGAAAGTAAGGATGGCCGCCGTTATGCGGCCTGGTTCAGGATCAACTTCTCGCGCTGCATCTTCTGCGGTCTCTGTGCGGAAGCATGCCCGACCATGGCAATCCAGATGACGTCTGACTATGAAATCTGCAAACGGGACATTATGGATCTGCTCTACGAAAAAGAAGATTTGCTGATTGACGGCTGTGGTAAGGATGCAACCTACAACTTCTACCGTCACGCCGGGATTGGTATATCTCAGCCACGCGGATCCGGGACGGAAGAAACAAAACCGGTTGATGCCAGGTCTCTGCTGCCATGATAGAACAAACCATCTTCTACATTCTGGCCGCTGTCGCAGTTATCGGTACGCTTCTCGCTATCACCGAAAAGCACCCGGTCCACGCCATTTTGTATCTGGTCACCTCCCTGTTCAGCATGGCGACCATCTTCTTCCTGTTGATGGCTCCACTGGTAGCTGCATTCGAGGTGATCATCTATGCTGGCGCCATCATGGTACTGTTCCTGTTCGTGATCATGATGCTTGATCTGGGCCACCCTGAAAAGGGAATGTCGCCTGGCTGGCGTGAATGGCTGCCGGCACTGCTGCTATCGGCTGTCAGCATCGCTTCGCTGGTTACCATAATTGCCTCTCGCCAAGCAACAGCGAGCATATACCCCGCAGCCATGCAGATCCGGGAGGTTGCCCGCCACCTGTTTCAGGAGCATGGTCTGGCGGTAGAGCTTGTTTCGCTGCAGCTATTATTTGCCCTGGTGGGTGCGCTTTACCTGGGGAAATCACCTGCCCCCTCACCCCCAACCCCTCTCCCTGAGGGAGAGGGTGGCCAAAGGCCGGGTGAGGGGTTGCCGTTATGATCGTCCCACTTGAACATATCCTGATTCTGGCCGCGCTGCTGTTCTTCATCGGTATGGGAGGCCTTTTAGCCTGGCGCGCCAACTTGATCATGATGCTGGTCAGTATCGAAGTCATGCTGAATGCCGTAATGCTTGTCTTTGTAGCCGGTTCGGCCCGATGGGGCAATCCCGACGGCCAACTGTTCGCGGTTTTCATCATGGCGCTGACCTCTGCGGAGGTGTCACTGGCACTGGCGATGGTTGTATATCTGCATCGACGACGGAAGACGGTTAACACAGATATGTTCAGCGAGATGAGGGGGTAATATGAAACTGTACCTCGCCCTCATACTGCTGCTGCCACTTTCAGGTGGCCTTTTTAACGCCCTGTTCGGCCGTAAACTTCCGCGCTACATAGTGGAAACAGTGGCCTGTGCTGCCATCTGGTGCGCCTTTATTTGTTCCTCTCTTGCCCTTCTCAACTTCACTGGCCCGGTTAAAATCGAGTACGCCTCCTGGCTCTCAGATTTTGATTTCAAAGCCCCCATTGCCCTGTATCCGGACCAGTTGTCCCTGTCGCTGACCCTGATGATCACCTTCGTCTGCGGCCTGATCCATCTCTATTCGGTCGGCTACATGAAGGATGATCGGTCCCCCGCTCGCTATTTCGCCCTGTTGAACATCTTTGTTTTTGCCATGCTGACCCTGATACTGGCCGAAAACCTTCCACTGCTCTACCTGGGGTGGGAAGGGGTCGGCTTCTGTTCCTACGCCCTGATCGGCTTCTGGTATACGGACGAGAAGAACGCCACCGCCGGGCGCAAGGCATTTATCGTTACCAGAATCGGCGACACCGCACTGGGCATCGCCATGGTCTGGATGTTTCAGATATTCGGCACGGTCTCCATAACCAATTTAAACAGCATGGGCTTACTGATGCCTGGCAGCATCATCACGGCTCTGGGAATTCTGCTGCTGATCGGCGCGACTGGCAAATCAGCCCAGCTGCCGCTCTCTGTCTGGCTGCCTGATGCAATGGCTGGCCCAACACCGGTATCAGCTCAAATCCACGCCGCAACAATGGTTACCGCAGGGGTCTACCTGTTAGCGCGCATGTTCCCGTTGATCGGTTCCTCTCCTCTGACCTTGTCAGTCATCGCAGTTACAGGCGGTGTAACCGCCTTATACGCTGCCACATGTGCTTGCGCCCAACACGACCTAAAACGCATTCTGGCCTACTCCACCATCAGCCAGATAGGCTACATGGTACTCGGAGTCGGGGCGGGGGCCCTAACCGCTTCAACCTTCCACCTGTTAACGCACGCTTTTTTCAAGGCGCTACTGTTCCTCGGCGCTGGATCTGTTATCACCGCCATGCATCATCAGCAAAATATCTTTCGCATGGGTGGGCTAAAAAAAGAAATGCCAGCAATTTATTGGCCGTTTCTGGCCGGCACTCTCTGCCTGGCTGGCTTTCCAGGTAGTGGTGGTTTTTTTAGCAAAGATGCTATTCTAGGGGCGGTTTTTGAAAAGGGCGGCATATTCTACGGCACCCTGTTTTTTATTGGGCTCGTAACTGCCTTACTGACCTCCTTTTATACGTTTCGCATGCTGTTCGTAGTATTTCATGGTGGGACTTCGACGCCGCTCAGCCACCGGCCGGTAAACAGAGTCGAACCGATCATGTCCATCACTCTCATCCCGCTGGCTTTGATTGGGCTTTTCGGTGGAATTTTAAATCTTCCGGAATATTTGGGGGGGCACGGACTGCTGTCAGGCTTTCTTGGCAAAATCCCCGGTTTTGCACCACCAGCCCATGCGGCATACACAACTGAGATCTTTCTGCAGATCACTGCAGCCACAGCCAGCATGCTCGGTTTGGGGCTCGCTTTGTCGCGCTACACCGGTCGGCGCTATTTAGAATCGGTGAGACGGGAAGAGAGAGGAAATCCCTTTAGCCGATTCCTGCTGGACGGCTGGTATCTGGATAATGCCTACCGTTTGATATTCATCCGTCCCTTTGTCTGCTTGAGTCGTTTTTTGTGGAAAGGGATTGACGAGGCCACCATTGACGGCACCCTTGACAGGCTGTCACGCTTCATGATGCGGCTGGGAGAGCTTCCCGCCGCGTGGAGTACCGGACGTGTGGCTACGTCGCTGATCGCCCTGGCGGCCGGAACAGCTGCGATGCTGGGGTATGCCGTCTGGTTGCTGACCTGAATGGTTAAGAGGCTAAAAACCGCTGGGTTTTAGCCTCTTATTTTGCTCAATTATCAAACCAATCTGCTAATGAACGCACTTCAGTTTTGCCTGTCCGGCCTCTTCTTTGCGCGTAGGCAGCATACAATTTTGTTCATCAACAAACACCAGCTTCGGCTCGTATTTTATCGCTTCGGCATTTTCCATATTAACAAAACTGGCAATGATAACAAGATCTTTGGGTGCCATCAGACGCGCTGCAGCACCGTTCAGACATATTACCCCTGAACCGCGTTCTCCTTCAATTGCATAAGTTTCCAGACGGTTGCCATTGGTTACATTCCAGACCGCAACCTTCTCGTAGGAAACAATGTCGGCGGCATCCATCAGATCACGATCGATGGTGACGCTCCCTTCGTAGTGCAGGTCAGCGCCGGTAACTGTGGCCCGGTGGATTTTGCTCTTCAACATAATTCTCTGCATGGTTATAACTCCTCTCCAAGTACGGTATTATCTATCAATCTTGTTTGTCCAATTTTTACAGCCAGTGCCAGCAGGGTGTTGCCGTCGGCAACTTCCAGCTTATGTAAAGTAGCTCCATCACGGAACTCGACGTAGTCAATTGCAGCAGTTGATTCCTGTTCAATGACTGCACACGTCTCCTTCTCCAGAACAGCTATTGAATGTTCACCGGATGCAAACAACTCACGCGCCCGTTTGATCGCACGGAAGAGACTGAGCGCACTCTGCCGCTCAGACGGCGACAGGTAAGCATTTCTCGAACTCATCGCCAATCCATCCGCCTCGCGCACAATCGGCATGCCGACGATCTCAACCGGCATGTTCAGATCTGCGGTCATACGGCGGATAACTGCCAGCTGCTGAAAATCCTTGCAGCCAAAGAGCGCCACATCTGGACGGACAATATTGAACAGCTTTGTAACAACTGTTGCCACACCGTCAAAATGTCCCGGGCGACTGGCACCACAAAGTGGCAAGGAGATATCCCGTACAGTGACTCCGGTCTGAAAACCGTCCGGGTACATCTCTGCAACTGTCGGAATGAACACGATATCAACACCACACGCTTCGGCCAGCTGAAAATCACGATCCATGTCTCTCGGATAGCTGTCCAGATCTTCATTCTTCCCGAACTGGATCGGATTGACAAAAATAGAGAGGACCAATACATCTCCCCTTTTGCGCCCCTCCCGCAATAACGATGCATGCCCCTCGTGAAGAAACCCCATGGTAGGAACAAAAGCTATACGCCTTTCTCCCCTTTCCGGGGCGATCGCAAGTGCCTGCATATGTACGATGCTATTGATTATTTTCATCTGACCCTCATGAAAAAGAATGTTCTTCTGTTGGAAATTCTCCGCTCCGGACCTCGGCAACATACTGCTCGACTGCAGCAGAAATGAGCGGTGCCAGATCAGCATAGCGCTTGACAAACTTGGGCGAATATTTTTCACATAGTCCGAGAATATCGTGAATCACCAGTACCTGACCATCGCAGGAAGGACCAGCACCGATACCAATTGTCGGAATAGTGAGTTCAGCGCTTATCTCTGCCGCCAGCAACGCCGGTATCCCCTCCAGTACAACAGCAAAAGCACCGGCATGCTGCACTGCAAAGGCGTCATCCATGATTCGCTCAGCCTGGTCGTTTCTACCCTGGACCTTGTAGCCACCCATACGGTGAACTGACTGCGGCGTCAAACCGATGTGAGCCATAACCGGAATATCAATCGATGAAACGGCCCGTATGACATGAGCCATGTTGCTGCCACCTTCTACCTTGACAGCTTCGGCACCCCCCTCTTTGATCATGCGGCCACAATTTCGGCAGGCATCCTCAATGCCTATCTGATACGACATAAAAGGCATATCTGCGACTACGATGGCCTTGGGATCGGCACGTTTTACAGCCCGCACGTGATAAAGCATCTCATCCATGGTGACCGGCAGGGTCGTGTCATGACCGGCAACAACCACACCGGCTGAATCACCCACCAGAATGATATCGACTCCCCCAGCATCAACAAGGCGTGTAAAGGGAAAATCGTAGGCGGTCAGGACCGTAATGCGCTGTCCGTTCTGCTTCATTTTCAATATATCAGGAATTGTAGTTTTCTTTCTCATGTGGCTCCCCAGCCCTGGTAAAAAGGATACGTGCGTAAAAAACAAAAACGCGCCGGAGGGCGCGTCGTGAACGGATCAGAGCGATATAATATCAAATACCTCTCTGTGGGGGCCACCCCTTCCGTCCCGGTTCGCTTCCGAATCCGTGCGGTATGTACTTAATTACTAACTGCCAATATTAGATCAACTCCCGGATTGGGTAGCCGTCGTGGCAGTTCTTGAATCTATCAGAGCCAAATATTTAAATCCAGATATTTATTTTTCTCTATCAAATCCAGCCGTCAAATTCAGATTGGACAGGTCAAACCTTTCATCTGTTCAAGCTCCTTAACAACTTCTGCGCTCTGCGCTCTGCGCATCTCCATATTATCGAACATTTCGGTAACCATGGTACCAACGGATTCCACATTTCGACTAATCAATTTGCCATCATCTACCTGACGTGATGTAGAGTTTACCATTTCATGGGTCATATCCTTGATTGTTTCAATGGATCTGGCAATACTTTTAGTAGCCTTGGCCTGATCCGTCGAAGCAGCAAATATTTGTGAAGTCATGGAGCTGATCTCTTCCATAGATCGTGCTACAAGCTGGACGCTGACTACCTGCTCCTGTGTTGCCTGTTTGATTTGCTTGGTCATATCAAGTGAGCAGTTGGAACTATCGAAGATCGCCTTGAGCGACTCCCCAGTCGTATGTCCCAATTCAACACCACGTTCCACAAGATCCTTGCTTACTCTGATATTATTGGCGGCAGTTTTTGATTCACTCATGATCTCTTCAATTATGGAGGTAATTTCACTTGTTGAATGGCCGGTCTGGAGCGACAGATTGCGGATTTCATCGGCCACAACTCCAAAGCTCTTCCCGTATTCACCGGCCTGGGCGGCAATAATGGAAGCATTCAGCGCCAGGAGATTAGTGCGCTTCGTGATGTCGTTAATAACACTTACAATATTTTCAATACGAGTACTGTTCTCGGCCAAACGCTGAATTGCGTCAAATGAAAGACCAACCGAATGTTTAATTTCGTCGAGAGCTGTGATTGTTTCCGTAACTACGGCCCGGCTATCTTCGGCCTTCTCTTTTACCTGCTGCGAGACTTCGTGTGAAATGGCCGCATTCTGTTCAACATTACCTATGGTACAGTGAATCTGCTCCATTGCTGATGCAGACTGGTGGACAACCCCCGCCAGATGGTCCAGATTTCTGGTAACCTGTTCAATAGCAACTGAAATTTCGTTAACAGCCGAACTGGTTTCATCAATCGAGGCCATCACACCTTCAGAAGCAGATGCGATGATAGAAGTCCCGTCAGCAACAGAATCTACACCCTCCCGCAGATTGCCGACATCTCTAGAATACTTGTCGCGATTCGCTAACAGGAATTTAAACGAACTCTCCATCTCTGACGTCAAGGTATCAATTGATGTCAACAGATTGATACGGGTTATTGCGGATGCAACCTGGTCCGCAAAAAGTAAAATGGTATCAACATCAGAGTCATTAAGAGCGCGGTGGCTGTTTTTATTATCGATCCCGAAAACCCCGATAACATCATTCTTTACGACTATCGGACATAATATAAAACTTTTGGAACGTAGCGGAGACAGGCTGTTATGAGGAGGCTGCAAATGATAATCTTCAGGGTAGCGCGACATATCATCAATCAGATACACCTTACGATCATTAATGCACTTTGCAATAACACCGATACTGGAATCTATCGGCATGACAACGTCAGAGGGATCAAAACCCTCCGTCCCGACAGCAGCAAAGAAACGGAGTCTTTTGCCATCTTCAGCCATTAAAATATTGACGCGCTCGTAGCCCAGAACGTCGTGCAACCCCTCAGCACAGAGCAGCAATACCTCATCAAGATTGAGTGATTTTTGGATCTTGCTGCTAATCTGATGAAAGTTCTTAATATTTCTGTCCAAAACCATGTAGCGATTTTCAAAAATTTCTTTCTGTTCACCAACCTCTTTATGAAGTAAATCCAGTTCTGTGGCCCGCTCATGCAGATCATCACCGTTCCTGCCTATCATGTAGCCAAGAACCGCAAGAACTATAGCCGTGCCGCCCCCAATATAGCTGTAAATAGCAATATGCTCGCTGTCTTTTACGATATCATTGAATATCTGTTCAAAGAAACCAAGCCCGGCATCATAATAAAAAAGCAGCCTTATAGCGATCCAGCCAACAGGAGCAGCAACGCCAAGTATAAAACCGCCGACAGAAAACAGGGTTGAACGCCTTTTCATAATGCCTTCCTTAATTCAGTACCCAACTAAATTGGGGACCATATTAGTTCCTCATCCAGATTTTACCGGTGAAAACTATTTATCCGAGGCAAATTTTTCGTCTATGGAATGTCCGATCTCTTCCATAACCTTTTCGGCATCATCAATATTATAGGCGATAATATTTTTAAGATGCATGTACGAATCAAGATCCATCTTCTCGAAGGTAAACCCAACTCCATCCTCGGCTATACGGGTTACGACACCAGTGAAATTCACCGCTATTTCCGGAAGAGTGCCTGTAAGAACAATAGTGATTTCGGCTATTTTACCCTCAGGTAACTGCTCGTTGGTTACCAGGAACATACCGGTCATGCTGAGATTTTCCACCGCGCCCTGAAACTGTCGATCTGCAATCTTGATGGTAGCCTCGACATTGAATTGTACACGAGAAAATTTGCGGGTACTCATTCGTCACCTCCGCTGCTGCTTATATAATTCAGGCTTTACCAGCCGAACCGAGGACAGCCTCGTTCTTATGCTTTACCAACTTGATCAACTCTTTACGAGCTTCACCCAGATATTTGCGCGGATCGAATTCTTTGGGGTCTTTGGCAAAGTATTCACGTATTTTTGCAGTTACCGCCAACCTGCCGTCGGAATCAATATTAATCTTGCAGACAGCACTCGCTGCGGCTTGACGCAGCTGTTCTTCCGGAACACCAAGCGCCCCTTCAAGATTACCGCCATACTTGTTAATCAATTCTACGTACTCCTGAACCACTGATGAGGCGCCATGAAGAACGATCGGAAAACCGGGAATACGTTTTTCACACTCATCCAGAATATCAAAACGGAGCGGCGGAACCGGCAGGCCTGGCTTGAATTTAAATGCCCCATGGCTGGTCCCGATAGAAATCGCCAAAGAGTCAACACCGGTTTTTTTCACAAACTCTTCAACCTCTTCCGGCTTGGTATAGGTGGAGTGTTCCGATGAAACTTCATCCTCGATACCAGCCAGAACGCCCAACTCTGCTTCAACAGAGACGCCGAACTGATGGGCATAGTCGACAACTTTTTTGGCAAGTGCCATATTTTCTTCAAATGGAAGGTGGGAACCGTCAATCATGACTGATGAAAAACCGCTGTCTACGCAAGACTTGCAAAGCTCGAAAGTATCACCGTGATCAAGATGCAGACAGATCGGAATATTAGAACCGGCTTCACGGGCCATCTGCACAGCCCCCATAGCCATATAACGGAGCATGGTTTCGTTTGCGTAACTGCGCGCGCCTTTGGAGACCTGAATAATAACTGGAGAGGTGGTTTCAACACAGGCGGTAACAATTGCCTGAAGCTGTTCGAGGTTGTTAAAGTTGTAAGCTGGAATGGCATATTTACCGGCCATCGCCTTGCTGAACATCTCTTTCGTGTTGGACAACCCTAATTCACTGTAATGAACCTTCAGCTTTTCCATTTCGTCCCCCCTCGGGTGCTTTATTGTGTGAAAGCCACACTGCATTTAGTGTTTACGATTGATACAAATACCATGCAACTACCGTATAATCAAGGTGTAAACTCAAGTGAACTCTATTGACTAAAACCGACGATAATTCGAAGTTGGTGGGGTTATGAAGCGGGACCCAAGTAAATCTTAGGCTGCCACTGCGTCACCATGATCGGGGATTTGGACCCTTTTAAAATGGCTGACACTCCATTCGAGGATGTCGCTGCAGGAACAATCGACAAGTTCCTGTGGTAGGTTCTGCCCGAGAAAACGTAATGTCGCAATAAGCAGTTCCTGATCCCTGCCGACAACATTGCCCAACTGATGTGAGATCAGATGATCGCGTTTGCTCAGTTTAGAACCATCAGGACCGACCACGAGCGGCAGGTGGCAATATTCAGGCTCCGGAAAACCGAGTAACCGCTGCAGATATATCTGGCGGGGTGTAGAAGCAAGCAGATCTTCCCCGCGCACCACCTGATTCACACCAGCCAGATAATCATCAACAACAACCGCCAGTTGATAAGCAAACTCGCCGTCGCCCCTTTTCAGGATAAAATCTCCGCAGACGGCAGGAAGCATCTGACAAAGACGCCCCTTTCGATGATCTGAGAAACAGATTTCTTCTTCCGGCACTATAACCCGCCAGGAACGGGTGACCATATCCTCTTTTGCGCCTCCCCGACATGTGCCGAGATATGGTATGCAATCGTCCTCGTTATGAGGAGCTGAGGCGCTTCTGGCAATTTCCTTGCGGGAGCAGCCACATTGATAGACCATCCCGGCTTGTTGCAGCGACTCAAAAAAATATTGGTACTCTTTCAGATGGCCGCTTTGCCGGGCAACCTCGCCATCCCACAGCAGGCCGAACGACTCCAATGTCCGCATGATGTCATCTGCCATTCCTGGAATCTGACGCTGCGTGTCCAGATCATCGAGACGCAACAACCAGCGTCCGCCGGAATGTTTAGCCATCAGATAACTACCGACTGCGGCCACCAGTGAACCGGTGTGAAGTGCGCCGGTGGGAGAGGGGGCAAATCGTCCGACAACGTGACGGTCGCTATGACCTTCCCGGTTGTCAGCCGACAAAGGAACAGCAATAATCAGTCACAACCGGCACCTTCATCAGAAAAACAGAATTTGCAGGAACGTCAAACGCTTCTCCGCCCACTATTTTCTGCCACTCGCGCTCGCCCTTCAACTGCCACTCCAGCTCTCCGGAAAGAATCTCCATGATCTCTGCGGCACCAGTGGAAAATTCGTATTCTCCTGCCTGCATAACACCAAGTGTTTTTTTTGTGCCATCAGCAAACAGTACCGTATGGCTGACAACCTGACCGCCAAAATAAATATTGGCCTTCTTGACAACTGTAACTTCTTTGAACTCTGACATAGTATCCTCCCGGAAAAAATTGTGTCTGATTATTGCAGCTATGCCGCAAGGTACAAAAAAACCCGCTATAGCTTAACAGCGGGTTTTTCTTATTACATGCTGTATGAAGACGTCTATTAGTTGAAGGAGCCCCGAATCAATTCCGCCTTCCATGCAACTATTGTCTGTTTTGATGAAGGTGAAACTATCAACTCTGGCGTAATTGTCGGAAATGCAACTTTGATGCGTCCGTTTTCAACTTCAGCAAAAGCGCGAGCTGATTTAGCCAATCCGTACGCTGTACCAGCCAGAACACCCGATGCAGCGCCGTATGCTATGTAATTGAGATTATCAAGCGGCTTATGCGTGAATACCATTAACGCGCCACCAACAAGACCACCGATGGCAGCACCGTAAAATGCATCTGTAAAGACTTCTCTTATCGGTTCATCAGCAGCAAACACCGAAGAAGCTGTTGAAAAAATTGAAACAAGCGTCATTACCGCAACAAATTTTTTAAATAGCTTCATAACATATTACCCTCATATCAATATTTCTTTTGCACAATATTATTAGCAGATAACAGCGTATTCAGTCAAGCCGGTTTTTAATAACTATCTGATTATACATATATTGTTATATCTTTACCCTGCCTGAGTCAGCAATTTTACGAGGGCCTCCTCTTCCTCCCGGCTGTTCACTTCACCATCGAGACGCGCATGAAGCAACCGCCCCATCATGCGCCCAAACAACGGCCCTGGTTCCAGTCCTAATCCAAGAAGGTATTCACCGTCCAAAAACGGAGAAACTGTTCGCAGTCTGGTTAAATATAGCGACACGAATCGCCTGACCTGCTCGCTACTGGCCCGGGCCGCCATATAAAGCAGCATCTCCAGCGTAAAACCGCTGAACCAGTCATATAGCTGGCTGTTACGCACTTCGTCTGCCTGTTTCAGACGCCGCTTGATTGCATTCAGTGTTGTGAAGACCAGGTGGCGCTGGCTGCAGAGCCGCAAAGCAAGACGCCCTGGAATGGCCAGACGGGTGCAGGCATCGTTAAACTCATCCGGTTTGAGCCCATCGCACAATGCCAGAAAATATACCTGCCACGGCTCACAACGATCCTCCAGATAGAGCAGCCGGAACCAAGCCATCACTTGTTCCGTCTCCTGCAACACCCGCTCCGTGGCCGGAACCAGCTTGAGCGCTGGATGAATGAAAGGTAGAAGCCCTAGAGAAGACATGCGCCCAATGGCCGCAGTCGGCACCTTTTCGCACATAATCTGAACCAGCTCACTCAACAGACGCTCCCCTCCCAGTTTTTCAAGAAGATGCATCCGTACCGCACTACGAATCAGGTTTTCAGTATGTGGAGCGATGTGAAATCCGAGGCGCTGTTCAAAGCGGATGGCCCTGAACACTCGAGTCGGATCTTCAACAAAAGAGAGGTTATGCAGCACCCTGACAACCTTTTCCTGTAGGTCCTGCTGGCCACCGAAATGATCCGTCATTTGACCGAAACGGTCGCTGTTGATGCACAGCGCCAAGGTATTTACAGTAAAATCTCGCCGGTAAAGGTCATGCCGAAGTGAAGCCCGCTCAACGGTCGGCAAGACACCAGGGGATTCGTAATATTCCAGGCGCGTACTGGCTACGTCGATCTTGCGTCCATCGGGCAGAACCAGCACCGCCGTACCGAATTTCTCGTGGCTTCGCGCCCTGCCACCATACTGAGCTGCAAAACATTCCGCGAAGAAAACGCCATCTCCTTCAGCGGTTACATCAATATCCAGGTTATCCACCCCAAGCAGCAGGTCGCGAACAAAGCCGCCGACCGCATAAACTGACAGCCCGAGCCTGTCTCCAACTTCGCCCAACTTATGGAGCGTATCACGGGTTTTCGCAGAAAGCCTTTTGCCGAGCAATCCTGCAACTGATCGGGTCCGAGTCGGAACCTCCAGGGAATCAAGATCATAGAGCACGCCGGCCTGCCCACGACGACCGCCATAGATATAACGCATCAGATCGGTCCGCGTCACCGCTCCGGTCAGACGTGTCCCGACAAAAACCGGAACGAAACGGCGATTGCCGGTCACCATGTAGGATTGGATATCTGCGAGAGGGGTATCTGATGTTGCGGATAGGAACTCCGTATGCATGAAGTCTGTCACCGGCGATTCGCCCAGCCCGTGGTGCAATGCTTTTTCAACTGTCTTACGCGAGACAACGCCGACCATAGTCTCACCGGCCATAACCGGCATGGCGTTACAATTATAGCGTGTCAGAAATTCGCGGGCCCCGGCAATGCTGACCGAGTCCGGCATAGTCTTGACCGGCGTTGACATAATGCTCCCAGCTGTTGCCTCTGTCCTGACGGAAAGCCGCAACAGCCCATCCAGCCGCTCTAACACCTGTTTCAACGGTTTGTCGTGTACTACAGCCGAAGCGGCAGTGGCATGGCCTCCCCCCTCGAACTCCTTCATAATTTCGCCGGCATCTATTTCTGGGATATGGCTACGGGCTACCAGATAAACATGATCTTCCATAGCCACCGCCAGAAACAGGGCGTCCATATTTTCCATATCCCGCATCAGGTGAGCCAGCGAAGCAATATCACCGATGTAATGATCGCAGGAAGCATATGCAATCGAGATGACGATCCCATTCACCGTACTGGTTTTGATGGTCGTCAGCAGCTGTTTCAAAAGCCCCATCTGTGCCTTTGTCAACTCCGGAGTCAGCGCATCACTAACAATGTTGAGACGCCCCCCCTGCCCCAGCAGCCAGCCGGCTACACGGTAATCATCCGGCGTTGACGACGCAAACAACAGGCGCCCGGTATCTTCATGGATACCGAGCATAATCAGGGTCGCCTCTTCAGGTGTCAACACAAGACACTGTTCCATCAGAGAAGTTGCAAGGAGGGTCGAAGCGGAACCGCAGGCGGCAATCTTTCCACCGGTCGGAATGATACTTTCATCCGTTACCGGATGGTGATCATAGACATGAACTCCCAGGCCGGGACGCCCGAGAATTTCTGCAAAGCGGCCAATGCGCGTGGCCTGCTGGCAATCTACAATGATCAGGCAGGTGATTGATTCGAGGTCGATATCTTTGGCACGAGTGAAGTGCGGCAGGTACTCCGGATGGCGCTGGACGAAATCACGCACCCCTTTCTCCTGCGATCCTGGGAATGACAGGACCGCGCCGGGATAGAGTTTCAGCGCCGCCGTCATGGCACCCAGACAATCGAAATCGGCATTTGTATGGGTTGTGATAACTTCCATGGTCACCAGACAAATTTTGAATTAACTTCCAATGGGAAGATCGAAAAAGTTCCCCTCACTACGGAAACCGGATTATTCCGCATCACAAATCGACATCGCCTTCAGATGCCAGATTTCCTCGTTATAATCGCTGATCGTCCTGTCTGTGGAAAATTTGCCGCTGCTGGCGGTGTTGAGAATGCTCATGCGGGTCCAGCGTGCGCGATCCTGATATGCTGTTGCCACTTGCTGCTGGGCATCAACGAAGCTGCGAAAATCAGCAGCAACCATCCATGGGTCTTGCGGGGAGCTGATCGCATTAATTATCGGATCAAAGAGGCCAGCGTCGAACAGATTGAAGTGCCCGCAACTGATAAGATTCATAACCCTCTGCAAATCGTTGTCGTGGATGATTGTCGCATGTGGATCATAATTCCAGCGCAATTCATCGACCTCTTCGCTCGTCAGGCCGAACATGAAAAAGCTGTCTTCTCCCACCTCTTCACGGATTTCGATGTTCGCACCATCCAGTGTGCCGATGGTTATGGCACCATTCATCATAAACTTCATATTTCCGGTCCCGGAAGCTTCCTTGCCAGCGGTAGACAACTGCTCTGAAAGATCGGTACCGGGGCAGATAACCTCCATGGCGCTAACATTGTAGTTGGGAAGAAACGCCACCTTGAGCAAATCACCGACAGCCGGATCCGAATTTACCACGCCGGCGACGTTGTTGATCAGCTTGATGATCAGTTTTGCCATCGCGTAACCGGGCGCTGCTTTCCCTCCGATCAACACACAGCGATTGGTCCACCCTGCCGTGTCCCCTCGCTTGATTCGGTCATAAAGATGGATGACATGCAATATGTTGAGCAGTTGCCGTTTATATTCATGAATCCGCTTGACCTGGACATCAAACAACCCTTCCGAATTGAACACAACGTCACATTTAGCGTGAACAAGGTCAGACAGGCGCACTTTGTTGGCCTGTTTGACTTCGTACCAACGGCGCTGGAATTCAGGGTCATCGGCAAGTTCGGTAATTTTCTTGATCTGTTGCAGATCGGCCACCCAGCCATCGCCAATCTTTTCGGTTACAAGTTGACTGAGACCCGGATTACAGTGGGCAATCCAGCGCCTGGGGGTCACGCCGTTTGTCTTGTTGTTAAACTTAAGCGGCCAGAGCTCATAAAAATCACGAAACAGCCCCTGTACTAACAGTTGAGAGTGCAGAGCAGCAACGCCGTTGACGGAAAAGCTTCCCACAATAGCCAGATATGCCATTCTTATCTGTGGAACAGCACCCTCTTCAACAATGGACATGCGCCTCATCCGTTCAGTATCACCCGGCCAACGATTGGAAATCTCGGCAATAAAACGGGCATTGATCTCCAAAATTATCTCCAGTATCCGGGGGAGAAGCTGACCAAAAAGCGACAGAGGCCATTTTTCGAGCGCTTCGGGAAGCAGAGTATGGTTGGTGTATGCCATCGTCCGGCTTGTAACGCTCCATGCTTGATCCCAGCTCATTCCCCGATCGTCCATCAGGATGCGCATCAGCTCGGGCACAGCACAACTCGGATGAGTGTCGTTCAGCTGGAAGCAGTTGTTGGCAGCGAATCCACTGAAGTCACCTTTGCGTACCATCACCCAGCGTTCGACAACATCCTGAAGAGAGGCCGAAGCGAGAAAATACTGCTGACGCAGACGGAGCACCTTGCCATTTTCACTGGCATCGTTCGGGTAAAGCACCATCGTGATATTTTCGGCTTCATTTTTGGTAGCAACTGATTCGGCATAGTCTCCGGCATTGAATTCACCCAAATCGAAGGCATCAGTGGCGGCGGCTTTCCAGAGTCTCAGGGTGTTTACCGTACCATTATGATAACCGGGAATCGGAATATCGTAGGGGACCGCCAATACATCGCGGCTGCCGATCCAGCGAACGCGCTGCTCGCCAGACTCGGTACTATGGCGTTCTGTCCTCCCTCCGAAGCGGACACGCTGGGTAAATTCCGGCCGTTCCTGTTCCCAAGGATTGCCGTCACGCAGCCAGTGGTCCGGTTCCTCTATCTGGCGGCCATCCTCGATTCGTTGGCGAAACATGCCATATTCATAACGGATCCCGTATCCCATAACCGGCAGTTGCAACGTGGCACAGCTATCCAGAAAGCAGGCTGCCAAACGCCCGAGTCCCCCATTACCCAACCCGGCATCAATCTCAGCTTCGGCCAGTTCTTCCAGATTAATGCCAAGCTGATGCATCGCCTGCGTAGCGGCATCGGCCATGCCTACGTTAAGCATGGCGTTACCAAGAGTCCTCCCCATCAAAAATTCCAGCGATAGGTAATATCCCTGTTTGCATTTTGACTCAACATAACTGTAGCGAGTCTTCTTCCAGCGTTCCATCAGACGGTCACGGACTGTTAGCGCCAGCGCCTTGTAAAAATAACTGACTGAATGACAATACTTATTTTGGCCGAGAGTATAGGTAAAATAGTGCCTATAATCCCGTATCAAACTGGGAACATCAAGCGGCAGTGGTGGGAGTTCAGTCAAGCCTGGCGAGTTTATTTTTGTGCGCTTCTTTTTCAGAACCATTTTTTTGTTCCCTCTCTGATGCACCATTGTCATTATATTAAAGTTATGTCTTGAAAATTCTTATTATTTAAAATCTACCGCCAGTTTATCGAGGATTACCATTAGAACTTCCGAGCTTGACACCATTTCTTCGCACTGTTGCATTGCCTTATTCTTATCACCTGAATTGAAAGAATTGATGGCCTGCTTGCCTAGTTCATGTACTCTGGTATGCGGGATATCTATCTCTCGGAAATTGCTATTATTCCCGCAGCTTTCATGCCCTTTGGTCTGACACCACTGGCCAAATGCACAGGTGAGGTGAGTCGGAAGAGCATTGGGATCGATGCGTGCTGTCCCGTCCAAATGCGACTTGACCTTACCGATGAAGATCATATGGGCGCTCTTTGCCTTGTAGATCGACAGCAACACACTATCATCCATTTTGAATTTAGCGAGGCCACCCATCAACTCTTCGGCAAGTACGTTCATTTGACTGGCAGATTTAGCCGACTCGTGAGCTTCACTGGCAGTTGACTGGATAATCGAGGTGATCCGATGAATATTGTTTGAAATTTCTGAGTTGGTGGCGGTCTGTTCCTCTGCGGCGGTCGCAATCTGACTGACCTGTATGGCTACGGCATTAACCTGCTCCAGAATGTCGCGCAACGCCTCGCCTGAATGAGCCGCTTCAATTGTGCCGGCTTCAACCTGATGCACCCCCTGCTCCATGGCGGCAACAGCGCCTTTGGTTTCACTCTGGATAGCCTTGATCATGCCGCCAATTTCTTTGGTCGCTCGGGTGGTGCGTTCGGCCAAGGCACGCACCTCATCAGCAACTACGGCAAAGCCTCTCCCCTGTTCACCTGCACGGGCAGCCTCAATGGCTGCATTAAGCGCCAGCAGGTTAGTCTGGTCGGCAATATCCTCGATGGTACCGATAATGGCGCCAATCTGGTCGCTACGTGCGCCCAGGCTCTCAACCGTTCGGGCCGATTCCTGCACCTTCTCTGCTATCAGGCCCATTACTGCAACGGTTTTTTCCACCACTTCTGACCCCTTATGAGCAGATTCCGAGGCGCGTTGAGCCCCCTCGGAAGCCAGTTGGCAGTTCTGGGCGATATCGCCAGAGGTAGCGGACATCTCTTCACCGGCAGTGGCCACGGTTGTAGTTTGAGCCGCCACCTCTTCAGAACCGGCAGCGATCCGCTCGGCGATGGAGTGAAACTTGTGAGCGGCAACGGCCACATTAGAAGATGTACCGGTTACATCGCTGATGATTTTGCTCAGGTGTTCAACCATCTTACGAAGCGCATCCGCAAGCCGCCCCATCTCATCAGAGCCGTATTCCAAATGATCAACAAGCAGGTTGCCGTCCGCGATATCACTTGCCGATGCCAGAAGCCTCCTGACCGGGACGGTAATCCCGCGGGTGATGAAGACGGCGAACAGTGCGCCCAATAACAAGGCCATTCCGGAAAAGATGGCTATCTCACGCCGAGCTGCTGCAACAGCATCACCCATCTCCACTTTTTGGTCCTTAACGGCAACTTCGCACTGTTCTTGGGCAAAGCGCGCCGCAGCCACCATCTTTTTATCAAGCTCCGCCAGTTCCGGTGTAGGTTCACCACCTGCCAGGACAAGCGCTGCCAAGCGGTTGAAGGCAGTTTCGTACTCCGTAGTGGCGGAGACAACATCATCCATCAGTTTTTTATTGCCAGCATTCCGGAAGCGCTCCTTGGTAGCAAGCGCCAGTTTTTTTACCTCGGCGACAGCCTTCAGTGTCTTATCGCGATAGTCGGCTTCCTTGCGGATGATAAGGTTCTTTTCGTGCCGACGTGCTTCGAGAAGATTCTTTTCTATCACTAGCATGTCATTTGTCTTTTCGCTACGATCAGTGACCTTCAAGAGGCTTGCATAACCTGTGTAGCCGACCAAACCGAGCATTACCAGCATAACAGCGAATCCCAGTCCGATTTTAGTTCCCACATTCCAGTTTTTCCACATGGCATTTCTCCTTTGAAATTTCATTAATTGCCACAGCTACCGAGAGGTTTCGCTTTAAACTATTACTTCATCAGGAAGTTCGTTAGTGTCATCAGCTTCTTGTGGGAAATGATCATCGAGTATCCTGCCCAATTTTTCGATGACAGTGCAAAGCCCGCCAAAGGCATCGCCTTCCCTGATTTTACCCGCCAGCTCCCCCGCAAGCCCCAGCCAGAACTGTGGGTCAATCCGCTCATTTATCCCGCGATCACCCAGAATCCAGACCTTGCGTTCCAAAATGGAGATAAAGATCAGAATGCCGGTATCCCCCCTGGTACGGTAAAGCTTTTTCTCAAAAAAAGCGCGAATCGCTCGCGCGCGAACCGCCTCATCCAGTCGTTTCTTTCCCGCAAACGCGAGTTTGAAGTGCGGAAAGCCACGCATGAGATACAGTGCCGGAAACCAGAAGATGATCACAGCCGGAATATATGACCAGACCGTAACATGGTGCAGCGAAACGGTAACAACAAGGGCGATGAAAGCCGACAGCAGAAGTGCGCCCAGAATTTCGGCTTCCCGATAACTGTCACTTCCATCCACCACCATGACCGCAATTTCGCCGGACGTTTTGTGTTCGGCCTTTTTAACCAGGATGCTGATCTGCTGCTTTTCAGGTTTGCTGAAAAAATTATCGGCTTTTTTACCTGTCATCTACCAATCTCCCGATGCTCCACCACCGCCAAAGCTTCCCCCGCCGCCGGAGAAAACGTCAAAGCCACCTCCGCCAGACGAGCCGCCTCCAAATCCCCCACCGATAAACGGCCCGCCGAATCCTCCACCGGAGCCACGACCGCCACCGCCGAACAGGAACGTGACCAGAAGGCCGAGGCCAAAACCTGCAGCGCCGAGAAGCGCCAGAATAAGAACCCCGAGCCCCGGAAATGTTAAAAATCCGATCAGCGACAGCCCTGCAGCACCGGCGGCGCCACCCAGAAATTTTGAAAACGATCCGAGAAAAACAACCGCTACCAGCAGAAAAACAAGCATGGCATAAACCGGTTCGGCGCTCTTTTTACCATGCTTCAGGTCGCGCGGTTGAGCCTTGTATTCCCCCCTGACGACCTGCATTACGGAAGAAACGCCAGCCGATATGCCGGCGTCATAATCATTTTTCTTGAAATATGGAGAAATATCACCCCGAATAATCCTTCCGGAGACAAGGTCAGTCAGTACCCCTTCCAAACCGCGACCCACCTCGATCCTGATCTTGCGCTCCTGCTTTGCAATCAGGATGATTGCGCCGTTATCCAGCTTTGTCTGCCCGATTCGCCACGCCTCTGCAACCTTGATGGAGTATCCCTCCAGGCTTTCACCTTCCAGAGAATTAATGGTAAGCACGACTATTTGTGTAGAGTCGCTTCTTTCGAAATCGGCAAGCGCCTGTTCCAGCCGCTGTGATGCACCGGGAGAAAGCATGTTTGCGTAGTCGTTCACACGACCACGAAGCTGCGGCACTTCAAGCGCAAAAACCAGCTGTGGGAGCAGCATCACCATCACTATGACGCAAAATGTTTTCATGATTACCCTGTGCTTACATGAATGCAAGGCCGATCTAGAACTTCACTTTCGGCGCTGTCTTTGCCCCTTCATCAGCCTTAAAAGGCTCTTTGCGCCCCAGATGGAGCAGCAATGAATTGGTCAGGCTGTTGGGAAAGGTTCTGATGCTGGTGTTGAAATCCTGTACAGCCTTGTTATAGCGCACCCTCGCCACATTGATCCTGTTCTCTGTCCCCTCAAGCTGATTCTGCAAGTCCATAAAATTTTGATTTGCCTTGAGATCAGGATAGCGCTCCACCACAACCATCAGACGGGACAAAGACCCTGAGAGCTGCCCTTGCGCCTCCTGGAATTTTGCCATCGCCTCCGGACTCTTCAGCATATCCTTTGAGAGCTGCATTGAACCAACCTTGGCACGCGCTTCGGTAACAGCCTTCAGTGTCTCGGCCTCGTGTTTGGCATACCCCTTAACCACCTCCACCAGATTCGGGATCAGGTCGGATCGTCTCTGGTACGATGCCTCGACATCCCCCCAGGCGGCAAAGACCGCCTCTTCACTGGCCTGCATGCTGTTGTAGCCGCAGCCGGTAATACTTAAAACCAGAATCAGGCCAAGCAATACCATAATATTTTTTCTCATAACTCCTCCTCATTATTTCTTTGGTTTAAATATATGTCCTTACGTCTGTTTGTCACGTTATATCAAATTGAAATGATCAGTGCACTCATTAAAAAAATCAGTTCCCCATCTTACGAAACCGCCCCACCGCCTCGGGAATAGCCTCCTCCCGTATATTCCCGAATGCCAGCCGCAGGTAACCATCCAGGCCGGGGCCGAAAACCTCGCCTGGCAGACAGAGGATGGCGGCTTTGTCCACCAGTCGTTTCGCCGCCTCGCGACCGCTGTAGCCGACAAACGGATGGCGCACCCAGGCGAAAAAGGCACCACTGGCGGCGATCCGAAACCGGTTGCCCGGACGCAAAAATTCGGCGTGGAACAGGTCATGCCGACGACCCATCATATCTCGGTTAGCTTCAACCCAGGGGTCGAGGTTTTCAACGCCGAACTTGACGGCATGCTGCGTAATACGCGGCTGGCAGACCGCCATGCTGTCCTGCGCCTTGAGGGCATGACCGATAAACTCACCGGACGCGGCGAGCATTCCGGCGCGGTAACCGGTCAGGGCATAGGTTTTGCCGAATGAGGCTATCTGTACGAAATGGTCCCCCCAGGCGGGGTCGGAGAAGAGATCATGCGGACGAAGCCCTGCGGGAATAAATTCATTGTAGGTTTCATCCAGAATCAGAGCGATGTTGTTGCGCCGGGCAAGGTCAAACAGCTCCCGAATCTTATCCGGTGGAGTAATGACACCGGTCGGGTTGCTGGGGGATACCACCAGAATCGCCTTGGTCCGGTCGGTGATCAGACTTGCGATCGTGGCGGTGTTAGGAACACCCCCCTCTGCCTCAACATAGGGGGCATACACGCTGCAGATGCCCAGAATATCGAGGGCCATAGGATGATCGAAGTAATAAGGGGTCTGCACGATTATCTCGTCACCGGCGCGGCAGAGAGTGACGATCGCCAGCCAGAAGGCCTGACTGGCACCGATCGTCAGACAAAAATTGTCCGGAGACAGCTGCGCACCGTATTTCCTGCCGTAATAGCCGCAGATCGCCTCACGTACCTGCGGCAGCCCCTCGTCGGGCGAGTACTTTGACACCAACGGATCAGCCAGCAACCGGGAGAGGTGCTCCGTCAACTCCGGAGCGGGGGCATAATCGGGCACCGCCTGACAGAGATCAATCAACTCCCGGCCGTCGTGCGGCCGCCCGGCAACCCACCGTTTCACTTCAGAAATGGGAGGGGAATGGACGTTGGCAATCTGCGGTGAAACCCTCATACTCTTCTCCTGCAGCTACTAAATTCTGGACACTCTACCCCGAAATATATCAGAAATTTCCCATCCCGCACGCACAATTTTCCCCTACAAAATTCATATTTTATATTGACACAGCCCTTGACCGACGGTATAAGTTCCATTACTGTGGAAAAAAGTGGAATATTGTGGAAAATAATACCAGAGAGAGTACCATGTTCAGGGGCATTTTCGGGACAACCATAGACGCCAAGGGGCGTACCAGCCTGCCAGCCAAATTCCGGGAAACCCTCGTCGGGACACATGGAGACGAGCGCTTTTTCCTGACTAATTCGGCTCCGATCGGTCTGGGGGATGGCCTGTACAGCTCCGGCCTCCTTATTTTCCCCTACAAGGAGTGGTTTTCTTTTGAAGAAAATTTCCGCGGCAGTCGGGGTCTAACCTCCGAACAGCGCAAAAGTATCATGCACACTATTATTGCACCGGCCCAGGAATGTTGCGCCGACAAACTGGGGAGGTTCCTGATCCCGCCAACGTTTCGCAGGGACGCAGCCCTTGATCGGGATATTCAGTTTGTAGGTACGTTGGACAGGATTGAGATCTGGAGCATGAGTGAATGGGACAAGGTTCGCGCACAGAACATGAAAAACTTCCCTAGCGGCACTGAAGCAGCCGCAGAGCTTGGTCTGTAGTGGCAGAGTTTCATCATCTATCGGTTCTGTCGGATGAAGTTATCCATTTTTTGGAACCGACTGACGGCAAAACATATCTGGACGGCACGTTGGGTGGCGGTGGCCACGCCGCACTGATCCTTGAAAAGGCGCCAGGAGCACTGTTGATCGGCATCGACCGGGATCAGGCAGCACTGGCCGCAGCAGGAGCGCGGCTGGCCGTTCACGGTGAACATATCCGGCTTCTGCATGGGGACTTTGCTGACGTCACTAAGCACCTGAGCAATCTTGGCATAACTGCGCTGGACGGTTTCATCCTCGATCTGGGGGTTTCATCGCACCAACTAGATACGCGAGAGCGCGGCTTCAGCTTTCAACAGGATGCCCCGCTGGATATGCGAATGGACACCAGTAATGGCGAAACTGCCGCAGATCTTGTTAACAAACTTCCGGAGTCGGAACTGGAACGAATTCTCAGCGAGTATGGCGAAGAGCGCTGGGCAAAAAGGATCGCTTTATTCATCGTTAAGGAGCGTGCAGAGAGTCCGATAGCAACTACGTTCCGGCTGGTAGATATTATCAAAGGGGCAGTTCCCAAGGCAAAGTGGGATGAGCGGATCCACCCGGCCACACGCGCCTTTCAGGCTCTCCGCGTTGCAGTCAATAGCGAATTGGACAGCTTGGAGAAGGGTATGCGGGCAGCCTTGGACCTCCTGAAGCCAGGTGGGCGAGGTGTTATCATCTCGTTCCACTCGTTGGAAGACCGGATTGTTAAACATATTTTTCGGGAATATGCCGAAGGGTGCACCTGTCCGCGACAGATGCCGGTCTGTGTCTGTGGTAAACAGCCACGTGTAAAGGTTTTGACGAGCCGACCGATAGCTGCAACGCAAGCTGAAACAGAAGAGAATCCAAGGGCGCGTAGCGCCAAGTTACGGGCAGTAGTAAAGCTTTAGTTCACACACGAGGTAATTTCATTATGGCACAAGCAAGAACCGACTACACAAAAGTCGCTGCACCGCGTGCCCTTGGTGGGCTTGAAGTAACGCCACACCGAATTGATATATTTAAGTACCTCATGATCTGCATGGTACTGTTTACAATGGTCTCAGTTTTTCACGTCTGGTCACGCTTCAAACTGGTTGACCTGAATTTGCAGATATCCGAGATAAGCCGCCAACTGAGCGAAGCCGGGCAGGAACAGAAGCGCCTTAAACTTGAAGCCGCTTCATTAAAAGCCCCGGCTCGCATTGAAGCTATTGCCAAGAACGAACTGGGCATGGCATTGCCGACCAAGCAACAGGTCATTTACGTCAAATGAAAGACGAACGGGAAAAATGGGCACGTATTCGGATCATAATGATAGGGACTGTTTTTGGCCTGCTGTTCCTTAATGTGGTCGGGCGCGCGTTCTATCTTCAAATTCTCCAGCACGAAAACCTTGTTAAAAAAGCTGACAAACAGCATCAGCATAAGGTTGACCTCACTCCGGCCCGCGGCAGCATTCTTGATCGCAACGGAACCACTCTTGCAGAATCGATCCACATGGATTCCTGTTATGCCGAACCACGTCGCATCAAGGACGTTGATGGAACGGCTGGAGTGCTAGCTCCGCTTCTGGGCATCCCGAAAAATGAATTGGTAGCCAAGCTTACCGTCAACAAATCTTTCGTATGGATAGAGCGCTGGCTAGCTCCGGAAGCAGCGACCCGCGTCAAGAACATGAGGTTGCCAGGGATAGGTCTTGTGCCGGAATCCAAGCGCTTTTACCCCAATATGGAGATCGCTGCACATGTGGTTGGTTTCACTGGGCACGATCCTAACGGCCTGGAGGGGATCGAGCTGAAATACGACAGCACTATTTTGGGCAATACCGGTTATATGATTACCGAGCGGGACGCACTTGGTAGAAATATTGCCATAATGAATACAGTTATCAAGGATTCGTCACCCGGCAAAAGCATAGTCCTGACCCTTGACAAAACCATTCAGTTTATCGCCGAAAAAGAGCTGGCCAAAGCCGTGACTGAAAACAATGCAAAGGGTGGCATGGCACTGGTGATGGAATCAGACACCGGCAAAGTGTTGGCCATGGCAAACTACCCCACTTTCAACCCGAACGCCTATTCGCGCTACTCACTTGCCCAATTACGCAATCACGTTGTAGCAGACAGCTTTGAGCCAGGCTCGACCTTCAAAATTTTTACAATCGCGGCAGCCATCGATTCAGGGACTGTCAAAGCAACAGATGTGTATAACTGTGAAAACGGTACATACCGGATTGCCGACCGGACCATACATGACGACCATCCTCAATCACGACTGTCCGTATCAGAAATCATAAAATATTCCAGCAATATCGGCACTGCGAAGATTGCGGTCAGGATGGGGGAAGATACGTTGTCATCCTATCTGCGCAACTTCGGATTTGGAGGGCGCACCGGCATTGACCTGCCTGGTGAAGCCTCCGGAAACCTGAAACGTCACTGGTACGGTGTCGACCTTGCGACTATCTCCTTTGGACAAGGTGTATCCCTGTCGACGGTTCAGCTGGTTTCAGCTCTTTCTGCAATTGCTAATGGCGGTAATCTGATGCGTCCGTACCTGGTGGAGCAGATTCTCGATGAAAACGGTGCGGTTGTACAACGATTTGAACCACAGCTCGTGCGGCGAGTTGTTTCTCCGGAAACCGCCCAGAAAATTACAAAAATGATGGAAACTGTCACCGGTGACGGTGGCACCGGCACTAAAGCGGCGCTCGACGGTTTTCGTGTAGCCGGAAAAACAGGGACTGCACAGAAAGTTGATCCGATCACCCGTACTTACTCGCCTTCCAAGCGCATCGGCTCATTTGTAGGGTTTGTCCCGGCAGAAAAACCCAAATTGACGATCGCAGTGATTATAGATGAACCTCAAGGTGTCAAATACGGAGGTATCGTCGCCGCTCCGGCATTTCGGGGAATCGCGCAGAATTCATTGGCATATCTCAAAATACAACCGAACCAGCCAACAACTGCTGTTGCTAAACCGGTTGAAGCAAATCAAACTTCAGTCCAGACAGTTGAGCCATTGCCCGGCGGAAATGTTGAGGATATGCCTGCTGAGGGTGCGATCATGCCGAATTTTCGCGGGATGAGTATGCGTCGGGTCCTGCAGGTAATGGAGAAGCGCGGGATAAATATTCGGCTCATTGGAAGCGGACGGGCAGCCGAGCAAAGCCCCCCTTCCGGACATACGATCCGGGGAGTCGATGAGGTATGGATAAAATTTACCCCTTCAGCTTGATCCTGAAATCGTCTGCCTGCCTCCCGGCAGGTTTTACTGTTTTTAGTAAGTTAGAAGTTTTTTTCTGCGGTTATCAGGCAGAAAATAAACTTAGTTAACGCACTTATCCTGTTCGTCAGGGTTACAGGAGAGTACATGAAGCTTCATGAACTGCTCGAAAAACTGCCCGATTCAGAAACTCATGGAGACACGACTACCTGCATCAGTTCACTGACATGTGACTCACGTGCGGTGCTTCCTGGGGCTCTTTTTTTCGCACTGCACGGTTCGCAGGCGGATGGACACCGCTATATCAAAAACGCCGTAGCGGCAGGCGCAGCAGCGGTTGTTCTTGAGGATGCAACATTTGCTCCGACCGGACTCCCATGGGTCAGGGTGGCTGACGGGCGCGCAGCGATGGGGAATATCGCCGCTCATTTCAATGGCGATCCTACCGCGACAAAACCGCTGATCGGTATTACCGGCACCAACGGCAAAACAACTACCACTTATCTAATAGAGGCGATTCTGGCGGCGGCCGGGCAACCAGCGGCGGTACTCGGCACGATCAGTTACCGCTTTGGTTCAAAAACCATTGGTGCCTCTCACACCACACCGGAATCAACCGAACTGCAATGTGCGTTTCGTGAGTTGTCGGACGCCGGGGCAGAGGCTTTTGTGATGGAAGTATCTTCACATGCACTGGAGCAAAAGCGGGTTGATGGATGTCACTTTGATGTCGGCATTTTCAGCAACCTGACCCGCGATCATCTGGATTATCACGGAGATATGGAGCAGTACCTGGCTGCAAAGATCAGGCTGTTTTCCGAGCTTTTGAAGCCGGATAGCGCAAAGGCAACCCGCCTGGCGGTTGTCAACATGGATGATCCCTACGGAGTTCGTGTAAAAGCGGCCGCCGCCTGCCCTGTGGTGACGTTTGGAATGGGTATGGATTGGGATGTGCGTCCTGAAGAAGTGCATCTTTCTGTAAGGGGTATCAGCGGAGTCCTGCATACCCCAAAGGGCGAATTTCCATTTGCATCGGCTCTTCTGGGGCGTTTTAATCTCTCAAACATCTTGGCGGCGGTAGCTGCCGGAATTGCACTTGCCCTTCCTCTCTCAGCCATAAAGGCGGGGATAGAGGGGCATAATACTGTTCCTGGGCGCATGGAGAAGATAGATAACCGTCACGGTATTACCTGTCTGGTCGATTATGCCCATACGGGAGACGCTCTGGAGAATGTACTTGAAACAGTGAGGGAAATAGCCACCGGCAGAATAATCACAGTCTTCGGTTGCGGCGGAGACCGCGACAATGGCAAGCGCCCTATCATGGGCAATATCGCGGCCAGCATGAGCGATCTGGCGATCGTCACCTCCGACAATCCACGAACCGAAGATCCAGCGGCAATCCTGAAGCAGATCAAGGCCGGCATCACTCCGCTGTCTCTCCGGGAATACCGACCTGATGAACTGACAGAAAGTTTAGAGGAAAAGGGCTTTACTCTTTTGGAAAATCGCCATGAGGCGATCCGACTGGCGATCAAACTGGCACATCCCGGCGACATAGTTCTTCTGGCCGGCAAGGGACATGAAGATTATCAGATTATAGGGACAGTTAAAGAACATTTTGATGACCGGGAAGAGGCATCAGCTGCCTTTGCGGAGAAAATTGCATAATGTTTACCATAAATGAAATAGCCCTTGCCACGGGGGGTCGGGTCGTCGGCACTGCCAACGGAAACGTAACAGCCATATCAACTGACTCGCGGAGCGTCTCCCCTGGCCAGCTTTTCGTTCCGTTGCGCGGAGAGCGTTTCGATGGGCACGCTTTCATCCATGAAGTTGCTGAGAAGGGAATCACTGCGATTCTGGCCGAGGAGCATTGGCTTAAAGGGCACTCGCTCCCGGAGTCCCTATCCTGCATCGCCGTCAAAAGCAGCCTTCGAGCGCTGGGTGACCTGGCGGCGAAGTGGCGGAGACGGTTCAATATCCCGATCATCGCAGTGACCGGCAGCAACGGCAAAACAACCGTTAAGGAAATGCTTGCGACTATTTTGGCTCTTACCGGACCGGGTTTAAAAACTTCGGGAAACCTCAACAATTTGATCGGCCTGCCTCAGATGTTGTTCCAGCTCCGTTCTGAACATCGCTGGGCCGTCTTGGAGATGGGAATGAGCGAACCGGGCGAGATCGACCGCCTGGCATCGATAACCAACCCTCGCGTCGGAATAATTCTGAACGCTCTGCCGGCTCATCTACAGAGTATGGGAACGGTCGAGGCGGTAGCAGCTGCCAAGGGTGAATTACTGTATCACATCAGTGACGGCGGCTTGGCTGTTGTTAACGCTGATGATTCACGTGTAGCCTCCCTCTCCCAGAACGCATCCGCCCGGCGGATCAGCTTCGGTATTGACCGGGGCGAAGTACGCGCCCGGGAAATCAAACACTTGGGACTAAAAGGACAGCAGTTTCAGCTTGTGACACCACAAGGCGAAACCACCGTTCACCTGAAAGCCTATGGCCGACATAATATATATAACGCCCTTGCCGCAACCGCTGCGCTCCTGGAGAAGGTTGACCTGCCGACAATCGTTGCCGGGCTGGAAGCATTTACCCCGTACAACGGGCGCTTCCGGATCGAGCAACTGAACGGCATCACACTGGTTGACGACAGCTACAACGCCAACCCCGCCTCAACAAGGGCCGCACTGGAAGCTCTGAATCAGATAGCTGCCGTAGGGCATCGCATCGCTGTACTGGGTGATATGCTGGAACTTGGAGAGTACGAGGCAGAGGCGCACCGGGGTATCGGTGCCGTTGCAGGCCAGAGTGTTGACCGGCTCTACCTGACCGGCGACAGGATGATAAAATACGCCGCCGAGGGGGCCTTTTTGTCTGATATGCCTGCAAAAAATGTTATCTGCTGCACGAGCCACAGGGAGATTGCCGAACAGCTGTTCGGGTCCATAACCGCCGGTGACGTTATAATGTTTAAAGGGTCACGCGGGATGGCGATGGAAAAGGTAGCAACAGAATTAAAGGACATGATGCAGCACGCAAAAGGGGAATAGCCCATGCTCTACCACATTTTTTATCCGCTTGCTGCCAACATCAAGCTCTTCAATATATTCAAGTATCTGACTTTCCGTACCATCTACGCCATGATCACGGCGCTGGTCGTCTGTTTTATACTCGGCCCCTGGATCATCCGCAAGCTGGAGTCGCTGCAAGCTCGCCAGGTCATCCGTACCGACGGCCCGGAATCACACCTGCAGAAACAGGGGACACCCACCATGGGTGGAGTGATTATTCTGGCCGCAATCGTCATACCGACCCTGCTCTGGGCCGATCTTACCAATCAGTACATCTGGCTCACGCTTTTCATTACGATCGGGTACGGCTTGATAGGTTTTGTGGACGATTACAAAAAGGTAGTCAAGAAAGATACCAAGGGACTCTCTGCCCGCCAGAAGTTATTCTGGCAGACTTTGCTTGGCGGTTTGGTGGCTGTTTATCTCTTTATCAATCCAGGGTTCAGTGAACTGCTCTATTTCCCGTTATTCAAAAACTTTCACCCGGACCTCTGGATCTGGTTCATCCCGTTTGCCACTCTGGTCATCGTCGGCGCCAGTAACGCCGTCAACCTGACCGACGGACTCGACGGCCTAGCCATCGGACCGGTGGCAATCAATGCCGCTACCTACATGCTCTTCTCCTACATCGCCGGACACGCAACCCTGTCAGCCTACCTCCAGATTCCTCGCGTCGTTGGTGCCGGTGAACTTGCCGTATTGTGCGGTGCCATGGTTGGGGCCGGTCTCGGCTTCCTCTGGTACAACTCGTATCCGGCCGAGGTTTTTATGGGAGACGTCGGGTCGCTCTCACTGGGGGGGACATTGGGAACAATAGCGGTCCTGACAAAACAAGAGATACTATTGGTCATAGTCGGGGGCATCTTTGTTGTCGAAGCGCTTTCGGTAATCTTTCAGGTCGGCTCCTACAAGTATCGCGGCAAACGCATCTTCCGCATGGCGCCCATCCATCACCATTTTGAACTGAAGGGTGTGGCAGAGCCGAAGATAATCGTCCGTTTCTGGATCATCAGCATTATTCTGGCACTGGTGGCGATTTCGACACTGAAGATGAGGTAGGTATTCTCATGGATATTCACAATAAAAATATATTGGTCGTTGGGCTGGCCAAAACCGGCGTCGCCTGCGCCCGTTTCCTGGCTTTAAAGGGCGCGCGGGTAACCGTCACCGACATGCGAAGCGAGACGGCGCTGGCAGAGCAGCTAGCAGAGCTGGCGGGATACGATATCGTCCGGGAACTGGAGCGGCACGACGAAGCAACCTTCCTGGCCAGCGACTTAATCGTTGTATCTCCCGGCGTACCGATGGAGATGCCCCAACTGGTTGCAGCGCAGCGAACTGGAGTGGAGATCATCAGTGAAATCGAACTGGCGTGGCGTTTCATCAATGCTCCACTGGCAGCAATCACCGGCACCAACGGCAAAACAACTACCACCACAATTCTGGGAGCGATCTTCAAACATAACGGCTATCACACCTTTGTCGGCGGCAACATTGGCAACCCGCTGATTGAAGTAGCTGAGTCACACAAAATCGTGGATCAGGTTGTGGCCGAGATCAGCTCATTCCAGCTGGAGTGGATCAACTCGTTCCGCCCAACCGTGGCGGCGCTTTTGAATCTGAGCGAAGACCATCTTGATCGCTACCCGAATTATAAGGCCTACATAAACGCCAAGCTGCGCATTTTCGAAAATCAGACCGAAGAAGATTTTGCCGTAGTCAACCGGGATGATCCGCTGGTCTGGCAGCATGCCCAAGCTCTTAAGGCATCTTTGTTTCCGTTCAGCCGAAAGGTTGAACTCGAAGAGGGGATTTTCTACAGGGACGGTGTTATCACCTATCGTCATGATGGCCACGAGGAATGTTTTCCCACCGCCGCTATCAGGTTGCAGGGCGTTCATAATCTGGAAAACATCATGGCCGCTGCGGCGTGTGCACTCCTGCTCGGCTGCCGTCCTGATGAAACTTTTGAGACTATTCTTTGCTTTGAGTCACTGCACCACCGCATGGAGTTTGTCCGTGAGGTGAACGGAGTCTGCTATTACGAGGACAGTAAGGCAACCAATGTCGGAAGTGTCGAGAAAGCGCTGGAAAGTTTTACGAACATCACACTCATAGCCGGCGGCAAGGACAAAGGCGGTTCTTACGCCCCGCTGGTACCGTTGATAAAGGAGCGTGTGCGGCACCTTATACTTATCGGTGAAGCAGCTGAACGGATGGAACAGGAGTTGGGAAAATTGACCGACACACACCGGGCGACAACCCTGGAGGATGCGGTACGGATTTCGTCAGAGATAACGACTTCGGGAGACACAGTTCTGATGTCACCAGCCTGTTCAAGCTTCGACATGTTCCGAGATTATGAAGAACGGGCACAGCGATTTATTACTGCGGTAAAGGCACTCTAAATGTTAAAGAAACTGGAAGAATATGATCTGGTGATCATGCTGATGGCCATTGCCCTGACCTGTTTCGGGGTGGTAATGGTCTATTCAGCTTCTTCCATTATGGCTGCCAAACGCTTTCATGACGGTTTCTTCTTCCTCAAACGGCAGGGACTGTTCGCTCTGCTGGGCTTTGGTCTCATGATCTGGACAATGCAGATCAACTACCAGTTCTGGCGCAAACTGGCCGCACCGATACTGCTTGGATGCATCGTGCTCCTGGTACTGGTATTAATCCCCGGAATAGGTGGCAGCGCCGGGGGAGCTTCTCGCTGGATCAGACTGCCCGGCTTTAATCTTCAACCGGCGGAGATTGCCAAGATTGCTCTGATCATGTACATGGCCTATTCACTGGACAGAAAACAGGACAAGATCAAGCAGCTCGGCCCCGGCTTTGTTTCATATATGCTAATCCTGGTCGTAATGCTTGGCCTCCTGCTTAAACAGCCGGATATGGGCTCGGCTCTTACCCTGGCAGCGGTTGCTGTCATTATGCTTTTTGCCGCCGGGACACGGCTAGTCTACATAATTTCAATAGTGCTGATGTCGATGCCGTTCATCTATTTTCTGGTAATGAATGTCGCCTATCGCAAACGGCGTATCCTGGCATTTCTCGACCCGTGGCAAGACCCACAGAACAGCGGTTTTCAGATTATCCAATCTTGGCTGGCTCTAGGAACGGGTGGACTCTTCGGTCAGGGACTGGGCGAAGGAAAACAGAAGCTATTCTATCTCCCGGAAGCGCATACCGACTTTATCCTCTCGGTTGTCGGCGAGGAACTTGGCTTCCTTGGTGTGGTTGTCATCATCGGCATGTTCTTCCTGCTGGTACAACGGGCCATGCGTATAGCTGTTGCCGCTCCGGACACGTTTGGACGCTTCCTGGCGCTCGGAATTGCCGTGTTGTTCGGGATTGAGGCAACGGTCAATATGGGTGTCGTAACCGGACTACTCCCGACCAAGGGGCTGGCACTACCTTTTATAAGCTACGGGGGCAGTTCTCTCATTATCAGCCTGTTTGCCGTAGGTATTCTGCTAAACATATCATCGGGACTGAAGATATCCTCCATCAGCCTCAAGGAGGAAAAATGAAACTGATTGTTGCCGGTGGCGGCACCGGCGGGCATCTTTTTCCAGGAATCGCTATTGCCGAAGAGTTTCTGTCGCGCGACCCGGCCAACGAGGTACTGTTTGTCGGGACAGAGCGCGGCATAGAGGCACGGGCCGTACCTGCAGCAGGCTATCGATTGGAGCTGATTTCAGCAGCCGGAATTCGCGGCAAAGGGGCTTTCAGCCAGCTAAAGGGTCTGGCCATGATGGCATATGGCTACTCCCAATCGAGAAAAATACTAAAAGACTTTCGCCCGGATATGGTTCTTGGCGTGGGGGGCTATGCATCTCTGCCGATGGTGCTGGCCGCCCGTGGCATGGCGATTCCCCGTTTTATTCACGAGCAGAATGCAATTCCAGGCTTGACTAATCGCCTGCTTGCCAGGTTTGCCAGCAAGGTTTTCATAACATTGGAAGAATCTGCCCGATATTTTTCTTCCGCACCGACCATGCTAACCGGCAACCCGCTGCGAAGACAGATTTTGGATTCAATAGGGGACAGTAACCACTTTACTGTACCCTGCCTGCACCCTGAACCCTGTTTTAACCTCTTTGTTTTCGGTGGTAGCCAAGGTGCACACGCAATCAATACCGCTATGATTGAAGCGCTCCCGCTGATAAAGAAAAGTCGGCCTAATATGATTATAACGCACCAGACCGGTGAAAAAGATTGCGCCGAAGTAACGGCTGCCTACCGTGCTATGGGCTTTGAGGCAAAGGTTACAGCTTTTATTACTGACATGGCGGCTGAGTATGCCAAAGCCGATCTGATCATCTGCAGGGCTGGAGCGACAACTATTGCCGAAGTAACCGCCTGCAGTAAGGCATGTCTGTTCATCCCCTTTCCTCACGCTGTGGATGATCACCAGCGTCGTAACGCCGAAGCGCTTCTTAAAAAGGATGCCTGTTTCATGATGTTGGAGCAAGAACTTACAGGCATAACGCTGGCTGAGTCCATACGCACACTGTCAGGAGACCTTGACCTTGTGCGCCGCACCGGAGATTTGGCCTTCAGTCTGGCACGGTTGGATGCCGCCAGAATCATCGTTAATGAAATGATGAAAATAAACTAGCTAGAGAAGGTAGATACATGTACGGAAATATTGATAAAATTCACTTCGTCGGTATCGGCGGCATCGGCATGAGCGGGATCGCTGAAGTACTCCTCAACCTTGGTTACAAGGTTTCCGGTTCTGATCTGCGCGGTTCTGACATCACCGAGCGCCTGTCCGGATTGGGTGCTGAAATAGGAGTCGGCCACAGTGCCGAAAACCTGAAGAATGTCGATGTAGTGGTGATATCCTCCGCCGTGCATGACGACAACCCCGAAGTGATCGAAGCCAAAAAACTTCACGTTCCGGTCATCCCTCGTGCTGAAATGCTGGCTGAACTAATGCGAATGAAGTACGGCATCGCCATCGCCGGCACTCACGGGAAAACGACCACAACCTCAATGGCAGCGGCCATCCTTGGGCATGCTGGCATCGATCCGACAGTTGTGATAGGCGGCAAACTGAATGCCATTGGCACAAACGCTCAGATCGGACAGGGTAAATTTCTGCTCGCCGAGGCGGACGAGTCGGACGGCTCCTTTCTGCTCCTTTCGCCAACAATTGCCGTTGTAACCAATATCGACGCCGACCACCTCGACCATTATTCAGGCATCGAAGAGATCAAGGATACTTTTGTCGAGTTTATCAACAAGGTTCCCTTTTATGGTCTGGCGGTCCTCTGTCTGGATGACAAGAATATCCGTGAAATTCTGCCACGGGTTAAAAAACGGTACATGACCTACGGACTCTCGGCTCAAGCTGACATCCGGGCAACTCATATCAAGCATGATGGCTTTCAGACTTCGTTTGTCGCCCACTTTAAAGGCTACCGGTTGGGTGAAATCACCTTCCCGATGCCTGGGCCGCATAATGTCCTGAACGCTATGGCCTGCATCGCCGTCGCACTTGAGCTGGATGTGCCATTCAGCGCAATCCAGGAAGGATTTGCTACCTTCAGCGGCGTTGGGCGACGCTTCACCGTTAAGGGGGAGCCAAAGGGGATTATGGTAGTAGACGACTACGGTCATCACCCTGCCGAAATCAAGGCAACTCTGGCAGCGGCGAGACAGGGATGGCCGGAGCGCCGTATTGTGGCTGCATTCCAGCCGCATCGCTACAGTCGTACCCACGAACTGTTCAAAGATTTTGTAACCGCTTTCTACGATGCCGACGTACTGATTTTAACTGACGTATATGCCGCAGGAGAACAGCCTATCGAAGGTGCCACAGCGGAACGACTTGCACACGAGATCCGCCGCCACGGCCAGAAGGATGTGACCTGGATCGCCAATCGAGAGCTGGTTCCCGAGCATCTGGCCGGTATCGTCCGCGAAGGTGACATTGTTATCACTCTTGGGGCCGGAAACATCTGGCAGCAGGGAGAAGCACTGATTCGAATTATTGGAGAGGAAAGCTGAAGATTGAAGCGCCAGAAATACGCGGCCGACTGCTGCAGTGTGAACCAATGAGCTTCCATACCTCGCTTAAGGTGGGAGGTCCGGCTGATCTTTATGCAATTCCTGAGGATGCAGAGGATCTGCAACTTCTACTATCCTGGTTACGTAATCGGAATATCCCATGGATGCCGACAGGCAGGGGGTACAACCTGCTGGTGCGAGACAAGGGGGTTCGTGGGGCAGTAATCTCGCTGGAACGATTCGACCGGATGACCGCAATCGAAGGTTTACTTATTAAGGCAGAGGCTGGCGTAGAAAATCTGGCGGTGGTTCGTTTTGCCCAGCAGCTGGGACTGGGAGGCATCGGATTCATCTCAGGCATTCCGGGCACAATCGGCGGGGCGATAAAGATGAATGCCGGTGCCTATGGCAAGGGGCTTCTGGATAGGACCGATCACCTGACAGTGCTACGGGGGGACACAATCCGTGATTTCCGCATGGAGGAGCTGGATTACGGTTACCGTCATCTAAAATTGGATGATGGCGATATCGTGCTGGCAGCAACGTTTAAGCTGGAGGAACGCGATCCAACTCAAACTGAAGAAGAGATCCGCAAAGATCTGGAACTGCGGCGTACAAAGCATAATGTTGGACATCCCAGCGCTGGATCGTTCTTTAAAAATCCGAACGGACAGGCCGCCTGGCGGTTGATCGACGCGGCCGGAATGCGCGGCAGAAAAGTCGGCGACGCAGCGGTTTCCGAGGTACACAGCAATTTTCTTGTCAACATTGGGAGCGCAACAGCAGCTGATTTTTTGGCTCTTGCGGCGATTGTGAAAAATGCTGTTTTTGAGACATCCGGCGTGACGCTTGAGGAAGAGGTACGGATAGTGGGCGAAGTTTAGTTCGGGATCGCTATAGGAAAGGTTTGCAGTATGATGAAATCAAAAAAAATCGGCGTACTGCTCGGCGGACTTTCAGCCGAGCGCGAGGTCTCCCTGAAAAGCGGCACCGCAGTTCACCGGGCACTCGTTGCACAAGGGTACAATGCCGTGGCTATTGATGTCGGGCGTGACCTGGCTGATGTTCTGAGGCGAGAAGGGGTTGAGGTTGCCTTCATCGCCCTTCATGGCCGCTATGGTGAAGACGGCTGCGTACAGGGTCTGCTGGAACTGCTGCAGATTCCATACACCGGGTCCGGCGTACTGGCCAGCGCTCTGGCCATGCATAAGCGCTACAGCAAGCAAACCTTTGCCGCCAGTGGCATCCTGACGGCACCCTTTTGCTGCTACCGACGCGGTGAAGCCGTGAAGATGGCTGACCTTCCGTTCGCCCTGCCGTTGGTTGTCAAACCGGTTCAGGAAGGCTCCTCAGTCGGCGTCTCAATTGTCAAGCAGGAAAGCCAGCTGGCAAAAGCGCTTGAACTTGCTTTCCACCATGATGACGAGATATTGGTTGAGCAGTATATCAAGGGGCAGGAGGTACAGATCGGCATACTGGACGACCGTCCGATAGGAGCTATCGAGATTGTTCCTAAAAATGAATTTTACGACTTTGAAGCAAAATACACGGACGGCATGGCCGAACACTTATTCCCTGCACGTCTGGCACCGGAGGTGTATGAAAAGGTTCAGCAGATCGGTCTGGCGGGCCACCGCGCCTTGGGGTGCAAAGGTTATAGTCGCGTAGATCTGCTGGTAACAGAGGCTGGAGAGAGTTACGTACTGGAAGTCAACACCCTGCCGGGAATGACAGCACTCTCACTTTTTCCGGAGATTGCCGCAAAAGGAGCCGGGCTGCCGTTTGAGGCACTTGTTTCGCGTATTATTGAATCAGCAGCTCTTTCAACCAAGGTTAACTAACTGAATGCGTGACTTCACAAATTCATCATACAAGCGCAGGAAGGTGGCGCCCAATAAAATAAAGATCCAGCGCGCACCACTGGACCTCAAGAAGTATCTGCGCCAGCTGAAGGGCATTGCTACTGGACTGTTTGCTATTACGCTTGTGTATTGCATCCTGTTTGGTTGTTATCGGGCCATAACGACGGTAACCATGTTCTCTCTCAAATCTATTGAAGTAACAAACGTAAAACACCTGACCAGAGATGAAATACTTGGTTTGGCCGGCTTAGAGCCGGGTAAAGATCTCCTCCGAATGAACCTGAAACGCATGGGAGAGCATATTTTGCAGAATCCCTGGGTGGAAACGGTGCGCATTAACCGGTATTTCCCGGATACTGTTTCTATCGTCATTACTGAACGTGAACCGGTCGCAATAATCAACATGGGGTTCATTTACTATCTTGACAGTAAGGGGAAAGTCTTTAAAGTTCTCAACCAGGGAGACAAGCTCGACTTTCCGGTTGTCACCGGTTTCAGCGAGGAAGAACTGGAAAGAGACCCTAAGGGAACCAAAGATGCGCTTGTAGCAACCTGCGATCTCCTGAAGATATTACATGAAAAGGGCGCATTTATCCTTGCGGATGTATCAGAGATTCATTACGATAAGGGATATGGTTTTACACTGTTTACCGCTGCCGGTTCACTTCCGATAAAGATCGGCGCGGGAGACTTTACCTCAAAAATTGAGCGGTTCGCACGTATCTACAAGAATCTTATGGTACAGTTGCCGTCAATTCATTATATTGATCTCGATTTCAACGATAAAATAGTTGTCAAAAAAAGCTAGTTCTCACATTTTTGTTTTTCAGCAGGGGGTAGTGGTATGTCAGCAACAAAACGGGATAATCTGATTGTCGGCCTCGACATCGGTACAACCAAGATTTGCGCCATTGTCGGCAATGTCACGGAAGAGGGTATCGATATCGTCGGCATCGGAACCAGTCCTTCCAGCGGCCTACGCAAAGGCGTAGTCATCAATATTGAAAGTACCGTTGGAGCCATCAGGAAAGCCATTGAGGAAGCAGAATTGATGGCCGGCTGTGAGATCAAGTCGGTTTATGCCGGCATCGCCGGTGGACATATCAAAGGGCTGAACTCCAACGGAGTAATCGCCATCAAGAACCGTGAGGTTTCGCAAGAGGATGTGCGCCGGGTTATTGATGCCGCAAAAGCGATCAATATTCCGATGGATCGTGAAGTGCTACATATCTTGCCGCAGGAATTCATCATTGACGAACAAGACGGCATCCGTGAACCGCTTGGCATGAGCGGCGTCAGGCTTGAGGCCAAGGTGCATATCGTCACCGGAGCCGTAGCCAGCGCCCAAAACATTGTCAAATCCTGCAACCGGGCGGGGCTGGATGTGGCTGACATCGTACTGGAACAGTTGGCGTCATCCCATGCGGTCCTTTCCGAAGACGAGAAAGAGCTGGGTGTCTGCATGGTAGATATCGGTGGGGGGACAACTGACATTGCCATTTTTGCTGATGGGGCGATCAAATATACATCCGTTATCTCTCTTGGGGGCAATCAGCTTACAAACGATATTGCCGTAGGACTTCGCACTCCGTTTGCCGAGGCTGAAAAAATCAAGCAGAAATACGGTTGTTGCCTGGCTTCACTGGTTGGCAAAGAGGACAAGATTGAAGTGCCCAGCGTTGGTGGACGCAAGCCCCGCGAACTTTCACGCAACGTATTATGTGAAATACTGGGTCCACGCATGGAGGAAATATTCTCGCTCGTCAACCGTGAGATCATTAAATCCGGACTTGAAGATTCGATCGCGTCAGGTGTCGTTATCACAGGCGGCTCCAGCATCCTGGAAGGGATACCGGAATTGGCTGAGCAGATTTTCAATCTGCCGGTACGGCGAGGACTCCCGCAAAAAATAGGCGGCTTGAACGATGTCGTAAAATCTCCGGTATACGCCACTGGAGTCGGCCTTGTTGTTTACGGTAGCCGCAACTCCGGTTCACGCGAGTTCCCAACCGGCAAACCGGAAGCAAACCTGTTTGGATCCGTTTTCGGACGGATGAAGAGCTGGTTCAGCGAATTTTTCTAACACTGACTTCATATTGTTCTTTAACTTCAGGCCGTTTACCCTATCTAATTGGGTAAACGGCCTGTTCTTTAATTAAAACCACTACCTCTGACAACCGTTTTAGTAAACAATCCTCTAACACTCTGTTTTTTATAGACACCTTTTTTAAAGCAAAAATATATTATTTTTTCTTTTGATTCTTGGTGAAATTGAGGTTACATTTCCAAAATCGACAATCAAATCTAGCCATAAATTATATAGGGGGGCAATGCATGTTTGAATTTGATGAGACCATTGAGCAGAGTGCAGTAATTAAAGTTATCGGAGTCGGTGGCGGAGGGGGTAATGCCGTTAACACAATGATATCCAGCTCCATACATAAAGTGGATTTTATTGTCGCCAACACAGATGCTCAGTCGCTAAGAACATCAAAGGCACCGGTCAAGCTCCAGCTTGGCCGTGAGTTAACCAAAGGACTCGGTGCCGGTTCAAAGCCAGAGGTTGGAACGGCGGCAGCTCTTGAAAACAAGGAACAACTGGTAGAAGCCATCAAAGGAGCGGATCTGGTTTTCATCGCTGCCGGCATGGGTGGCGGTACCGGAACCGGTGCAGCACCTGTTATTGCTGAGGCAGCTCGTGAAACCGGTGTCCTGACTGTCGGGGTCGTCACCAAGCCTTTTACTTATGAAGGCAAAGCGCGTTCGATACTCGCTGAACAAGGGATCGCAGAACTCAAAAAACATGTCGACTCTCTGATCATCATCCCTAATGATCGCCTTATAAGCTTGGCCAGCAAAAACATGTCCCTGTTCGATGCATTTAAACCATCAGACGATGTTCTGCGCCAGGCGGTTCAGGGTATTTCCGAACTGATCACCTCAACTGGTTTAATGAACCTTGACTTTGCCGATGTGAAGACCGTCATGAGCGTTCGCGGCATGGCCATGATGGGCATTGGCATGGGAAGTGGAGATAATCGCGCTGCCGATGCTGTCAACAACGCCATATCCAGCCCGTTGCTGGAAGATAATGACATCTCTGGGGCCAAAGGTGTACTTGTCAACATCACCGGTTCTCCCTCAATGACTATGGACGACTACAACACTGTTAACCGTATTGTTCACGAGAAAGTCCATGAAGATGCCAACATCAAGATCGGTGTTGTTCGTGATGACGATATGGGCGATAACATCAAGGTAACTGTTATTGCCACCGGTTTTGGCGATCGTTTTGATACTGAAAAAAGTCGTGATGTCCGCAGAAGCGGCCTGTCATTGGCAGAAAAACATGTTGCCAGTACCACATCTCTGGATCGGCCAACTTTTCAACGTGATCGTGAAAAAACCGAAAATGTCACACGCATTCGTCCGGCCGTTTCTTTTATTGAAGATGATGAAGATCAGTATGACATTCCGACTTTTTTGCGTAAATCAGTAGATTAGAGCCATTTGCCATTGATTCAGAAAAGGGGCATGCCATACGGCATGCCCCTTTTCTGTTATTGTAACCGCAATAACTTGCGCACGAGTCAAATTTAATCTACTCAGCAATACATGGCATTAATGAACCCTTTTATCCTTGAGCAAATCCCGGATTTCCGCGAGCAACACCTCTTGATTAGGTATCGCTGCCGGCTCAACAGAAGCAGCTGCTTCATTTTTCTTAAGGGTATTCATGGCTTTTACCGCCATAAACATTGCAAAGGCGATAATAGTGAAATCAATGACCGTCTGAAGAAATTTCCCGTAGCTGATTAGTACAGCCGGTTTTTTGTCAATGGCATCTTTAACGACTATCGACAAATTGGAAAAATCGACTCCTCCTAGAACTACGCCAACAGGCGGCATAATCACGTCGGCGACAAGGGATGAAATTATTTTACCAAAAGCCGCACCGATGATGATACCTATTGCCATGTCAACAACATTTCCCTTAACAGCAAATTCCTTAAACTCCTTAAACACGCTCATGACACTTACTCCTTAAAAATGGATTTAAACCCCACCCGTCCAATCTTATCACTAATTACGTATTAAACAATATTTTGTTATTTTCCCGCGCCATAAATGACGTAATTTTGTCAGCTGCAGATTTTTCTGGACGAATGGTCAACTCTCCAGTACTCTGATAGATCGTATCAGAGTACTATACAAACAATGAGAGGCAATCCAATGGCACAAGCAGAAAAAGGCAACACTGTAACAATCAACTTTACCGGAACACTCGAAGATGGAACTGTATTCGACTCGACTCTTGAAGATCTGGAATGTGGTGATGACGGCTGCTGTGATGACAGCTGCGACGATGGTGGTTGTGGAGATGATGAGTGCGGATGTGGCGGCCACGAAAGCGGTCCAATGACCTTTGTTCTTGGTGAAGAGATTCTCTTCCCACAGATCGATTCAGCCATAGTCGGCATGACACCAGGTGAGAAAAAGACCGTTAAAATTGCAGCTGCTGACGCATTTGGTGAGTATGACAAAGAAAAGATCTTCACCGTACCACGCAGTGATCTTCCGGAAGATCTTGTCCCTGAAGTAGGCGACGAACTTAGCCTTTCCAACGAAGATGACGAAGAGCTGGATGTCGTTGTTCTCGAAACCAGGGAAGATCAGGTCACTTTTGATGCCAACCATCCGCTGGCTGGCGAAGACGTAACTTTTGAGATCGAGCTGGTAAGCATTCAGTAAGACACAGCAATTTGTTAGTTTTAGAGCCAACAATATTTAAACAAAAAAAACGGCCAACCGGTCGTTTTTTTTGTTTAAACTTATGAAGATACAGATCAGACCAGATCAAAATTATTCTGATACGCCATCAGCGTATTAATCATCAGAGCCGCCACAGTCATCCTTCCGACACCACCAGGTACCGGTGTTATCCAAGAACACTTTTTGCTGACATTTTCAAAATCCACGTCACCCACCAGCTTGCCGCTTTCAAGGCGGTTGATACCGACATCGATCACCACGGCACCCTCTTTGACCATATCCTCGGTAACAAACCCAGGAATACCGACCGCAACGACAATAATATCCGCACGCCTTGTTTCATCCAACAGCAGCTCACGGGGGGTCTCGATATGTGCAAGCGTGACTGTTGCATTTCCGATTTCAAAATCATTGGAAAGCATGATAGAAATAGGTTTGCCAACGATGTTCGAACGACCGATAACAACACAATGCTTCCCTTTGACAGGTATTTCGTAAAATTGAAGTAGCTTGCAGATACCGTAAGCGGTAGCCGGTCTGAAAGCTTTCTGCCCCAAGGTCATGCGGCCGAAATTTGTGGGATGAAAACCGTCAATGTCCTTTGCCGGATCAATCGCATTAATGATATTCTGTGGATTGATATGCTTCGGTACCGGCAGCTGCACGATCAGACCATCAGTGGCATGATCGACGTTAATCTCGGCAATTTTTGCCAGCAGCTCAGACTCGGCGATACTTTCCGGGAAACGAAGCAGGGCGCTTTCAAAGCCGGCACTTTCGCATGATTTGATCTTCGATTTCACGTATGATTCACTGGGGGCATGTTCACCGACCAGTATAACGGTCATATGCGGTTTGCGCAAACCTGAGTCAACATACCCGGCAACTCGTTTGGATATGTCAGCCACCAGACTTTCAGCACATATTTTTCCATCCAGTAACTTCATAACGCGGGTTCCCTTTATGCGGTGCGATTCGTGACTTCAATCAAATGATAGCCGAACTGAGTCTGTACGGGTCCAAGGACTTTCCCGACTTCACCGGAAAATACAACGGTATCAAATTCCTTTACCATCTGTCCTGGGCTGAATTCACCAAGATTACCTCCATCTCTACTTGACGGGCACTGTGAATTCTCGCGGGCACAGGCCGCAAAATCTTCTCCCGCTTCGATTTTTACTTTTAACGCTTCGCATGCTTCTTTGGTTGCTACCAGAATGTGACGGGCAGATGCTTTAGCCATTCTAAACTCCTTTGTTGTGTGGTCTGCAGGGATTTTACCTGCTGATACATCTTGATGTCTCTTTTTGACACTAATACTACCATTAGTCAATATGTCAAAAGGAGGATAGTCGCCTGTATCAGGCAATCGTATGCCGGATATCCTTTCCTTTGACCATGAAGATAACCATTTCCGCTACGTTGGTGGCGTGATCGGCAATGCGTTCCAATGATTTTGAGATGTAGTTTAGCTTCATGGCACGTGAGATCGCCGTTGGATCTTCAATCATATAAGTCAGAAGTTCTCTCTGTATCTGAATGTTAAGGTCATCCACAAAACTGTCGTCCTTGCAAACCTTTACGGCCAGATCTGCGTCGCCACGCACAAAGGCGTCCAGCGCTTCCTTGACCATCACCTCGGCCCAGTGGGCCATGCGGGGAATATCAATATACGGCTTAAGCGGCGGCTCTTCATTCAACTCACGGACACGTTTGGCGATGTTGGCACACTGGTCCCCCATCCGTTCCAGATCGGTGACAATCTTCAGCGCAATTGTTATAAAGCGCAGATCTCGGGCGGCCGGTTGGCGCAGTGCCAACAGTTCCAGGCAGCGCTCGTCAATCGACATCTCGGCAGCATTGATCTCATGATCAAATGCAATAGTACGCTCCGCCAATGCTGTGTCCCTGTCGACAAGCGACTTGACCGAGTTGGCTATCATCAGCTCAACCTTGCCACCCATGACAAGAAGGCTCTGTTTCAATTCATTCAACTCAATGTCGAATGCGGTACTAATGTGATCGCGCTCCATTCTTATCTCCTAGCCGAATCTTCCGGTTATGTAGTCTTCAGTCTGCTTTTTCTCCGGGTTTGTAAAAATCTTGCGGGTTCCCCCTGCTTCAATCAACTCTCCAAGATAAAAGAAAGCGGTTACATCAGACACCCTCGCAGCCTGCTGCATATTATGGGTAACGATGACGATAGTATACTTGCTTTTAAGTTCTTCAATCAACTCCTCTATTTTGAGGGTCGAAATCGGATCAAGCGCCGAGCAGGGCTCATCCATCAGTATTATTTCCGGATTGACCGCAATTGCACGGGCGATACAGATGCGCTGGGCCTGGCCGCCGGAAAGCCCCAAGGCCGAATCATTGAGCCGATCCTTAACCTCGTTCCAGATAGCGGCGCTTTTCAGACTACGCTCAACCACCTCGTCCAAAGTCGCCTTGTCATTGACACCGGCGATGCGGAGACCATAGACAATATTCTCGTAGATCGACTTCGGAAATGGATTGGACTGTTGGAAAACCATGCCTATCCTCCGCCGCAGCGAGATAACATCGGTGGAAGATTCATTAACCTCAGCACCGTTAAAGAGAATACTACCGTCAATCCGGGCACTCTCCACCAGATCGTTCATGCGATTGAAACAGCGCAACAGCGTGGACTTGCCACAACCGGACGGTCCATAAAGGCGGTCACCTGATGGCGGGCCATGTCAAGATTGACGCCTTTCAAAGCATGAGCATTACCGTAGTGAAGGTTCAGATCCGTAACTGAAAGAATTGGTGCGTTTCCGCTTTGTTCCTGGGTTTGTTCCATAGTGATCCCTTATTAGTTAAAACGTCGAAGTTGTGTATTTGCTGCGCATCCGGTTGCGCAGATAGATGGCGGCACTGCTGGCTACGATAACTATTGCAAGCAACAGCATGGTAGTAACGTAGACCATCGGTTTGGCAGCTTCTACGTTGGGAGATTGAAAACCGACATCGTAGATATGAAATCCTAAGTGCATGAATTTTCGATCCATATGGAAAAATGGAAAATTGGAATCAAAGGGGAGTGTTGGCGCCAGCTTGACCACACCAATAATCATCAATGGCGCGACCTCTCCGGCTGCCCGTGCCATAGAGAGAATCAGTCCGGTCATGATACCGGGAGTTGCCATCGGGAGCAGATTCCTGGTAAGTGTCTGGAACTTGGTGGCACCCAGCGCAAGCGAACCCTCACGAATCCCTTTCGGAATTGAGGCGAGTGACTCCTCGGTAGCGACAATTACCACCGGTACGGTCAGGAGCGCCAGAGTCAGGCTCGACCAAAGAATACCACCGGTACCGAACGTCGGTGTCGGCAGCCGTTCCGGAAAGAACAGAGAGTCAATACTGCCGCCGATACCATAGACAAAGAAACCGAGGCCAAAGACACCGTACACAATTGATGGAACACCGGCCAGATTATTGACCGCTATACGTACCATGCGTGTCATCAAGTTATCTCTGGCATATTCGCGCAGATAAATGGCAGCGATAACACCGAAAGGAAGCGAAAAAATGCTCATCAGCAGCACCATCATGACCGTGCCGAAGATAGCCGGAAAGAGTCCCCCTTCGGTGTTTGATTCACGCGGGTCATCCAGCAGCAGTTCGCGGACACGCTCAATATAAGCTCCGCACTTGGCAAAGAACGACATACCATTAGGACGTTGCAGCGCAACAATATCTACCAGAGAAATATCTTTGACCCCGCCGGCAACATCACTGAACTGGGCGGTTATCTGCCCTATTCCGGTCTGGGTGGCGGTGGCCTGCTCGTTCAAGCGGGTAAATTCGGCCAGAGCTTTTTCGCGGGCAGCGGTAAGTTCACTGATTGCAGCGGAGTTCTTTTCTTTGCCGCCGTATTCGAGTTTCAGCAGTTTCAAGCGGTAACGCTCAGCACTGTTGTTCAGCTTCGACATCTGCCACTTGATCTTGCTGCTGTCATCAAGCTTATCCGACACCAGCTTCAACCCCTGGTGCAATTTATCATACGGCGTTGCAGCCGTCAGGTTTATCCCTTCTGCAGTGACTCCGCTCAGAAACCCGAAATAATTGCCATGTTCACGACGTTCAAGAAGCACCGCATCAACCGGCTCACTGCGGGAAGCAATATCTTTCTCGTCAATCCAGCGGAAATCCTGACCGAAAACATCACGGTTACCGACCTTCAGTTGGATGCGGCGGACACCGCTGATAGGATTCTTCTCATGCCCGGTGACCTGGCCGAGCGAGAGCGAACCGTCTTTTAGCTCAAACTTGACAAGTGCCCGCGGCCAGAAGTAACCGAGCCCATTGGTCATAACTGTCCCGACCAGCGTCAAGGACATGACCAGTATGATGGCCAGGGCGGCACCGGTTGCAAGAACGTATGGTTCGCCTGTGTTCCAGAATTTTTTCATCTTAAATAAGCCTTTCAATCTAGAAAGATATTGAAACACAGAGCAACGGAGCAACAGAGTAAAACCGGAGGATATAATTATTTAAAAACCACTTTATTGATTCACTTTTTTTCTGATTTTGATTTCTCTGTTGCTCCGTTGCTCTGTGTTATTCGTGCTTTAACTGCTTGGTTCAATATCGCCCGTATTTTTTCCTGAACCTCTGGCGCAGCGCTTCAGCCACCGTGTTGATGATAAAGGTGAAGATGAACAACAGTACCGCCGAAAGAAACAACACCCTGTAGAGTGAGCTGTTAAAAGGCGCCTCCGGTATCTCGACCGCAATGTTGGCCGACAGGGAGCGAAGGCCGTTGAACAGGCTCCAGCTCAAGATGGGTGTATTGCCGGTGGCCATCAGCACGATCATGGTTTCTCCGATGGCGCGACCGAAGCCGATCATGACAGCCGAAAACACGCCCGGCAGCGCCGAGGGAAGAACGACCCTCCAGGCGGTCTGCCAACGGCTGGCGCCAAGGGCCAGTGAAGCGGCGGTCAGGTTGCGCGGTACGTTGGAGATGGCATCTTCGGCAATCGTAAAGATTATCGGAATTACGGCAAAGCCAAGCGCAATGGCAATGATAATGCTGTTTCGCTGGTCGTAACGGACCCCCAGCGAACTGTAAAGCCACTGTTTGAAGTCGCCGGCAAACATATTTATCTCGGCGATTCCGCTCAGGAGATACGCACAATAGATACCGATGAGTACGACCGGAACCATGGCAATGAATTCGTTGCCGAGAGTGACTTTCTGCAGCATAGATGCGGTTTTGATCCGTCTCCAGAAGAAGATCGTAACCAGGAGCATCAACGGCACAATAACGATGCTCAGAAATACCGTCAGGATACTTTTGTCGATCAGCGGTGCCAGCCAGAGCCCGGCCAGGAAACCGATCACCACCGAGGGAATAGCGGCCATAATTTCCACGACAGGTTTGACGCGCCCTTTCAGCTTTGGTGACATGAACTGGCTTGTATAGAGCGCTGCCAGAAGTGCCAGCGGCACGGCGAACAACATGGCAAACAATGTAGCCTTGATGGTGCCGAAGACCAGCGGCACAAGGCTCATTTTAGGCTCATAGTCATCACTTGCCGACGAGGACTGCCAAGCATATTCCGGTTTGTCATACCCTTCGTACCAGACCTTGCCGAACAGCGTGCTGAAAGAAATCTCCGGATGCGGGATGTCCATTTTCCGCACTGTTAACGTACCGGTACCGTCAAGAGCGGCCAGTGTGTTCCCTTTGGGCGAAAGAGCGGCATGGATTATCATAGCACCGTTCTTGATGGTCAGCAGGTTACGCTCCGAAGTCATATGATCGGCATGAATTTCAGAGGCGGCCAGCGAAAAAATTGTCTTGTCGCGTGGCGACGGAATAATAGCCGCAACCGCACCAATATTGGGGCGCAGGGTATGTATGCGTGTCAAACGCCTGTCTTCACCACTACCTGATACCTTGACAGGAAACCAGGTCGTCAGAGTGCCTCCGGCGTCTCCGACTGCAACAGAGACGTCTCCAAGCAGCAGCACGAGAGAAGTGATGGCCTTATGAGCTTCAGAAGCAAGGACACTGTCCAGAATACGGATCTGTCCCGGCTCGGAAATGTCCCAGCGCAGCAGCGTGCCGTTGTCGGTGCCGGCATAAAGATAATGCCCCTTCGTATCGACGGCAACGGCAGATAGGCGGCCCGGCAGCGGTTCGCTGATTTCGGCAGTGGCACTGCTCCGTTTTTCATTGCCGAGCAGATCCTTTTCTACCAGCTGATACGTTACCCGTAAACGCTCACCGGTCAGCCGATCAACCCGCATTGTCCCTTTTCCTTCAACCGTGCGGGCAAACGACTGCACAACCCCGCTGGAGGCGGCAAAAGAGAGGTCATCAAAAGGGGTAACATCGTGAGAAAGAGAAGTTTTACCGTCAGCATTCTTGGCAGCGGCAAGGGCAACCGTAACCGAAGTTATGGCACCCGTGTCCCAGAGCAGGCTGTAGGCTGATTTACCAAGATATTCAGCTGAGACAACGCGAACGGCCCCGCTTGGGATAACCGGCGCCTTGATACTGGCAGAGAGTGATCCATCAGCAACCTTCAGGAAATGAAAGGTGCCGTTTTCATCAAGAATGAAGGTCCCCTGTTGGTTCTCTTCGCACCCGACCGCCAGAACTTTGCCGTTTTGGATGGCAGCAGGCAACTTCATTGTGGCGGCAACTTTGGCAGAAGCAGGGTAAAAGAGCGGCAAAGCCACTCGGGAGATCATCACCAGGATCCATATGACCGAAACGATGACGAGCAGCCCGCCAAAGCGGATCAGCAGTTCAGCAAGACGGTCGTTGCGCCTGGATTTATCTATAAAGGTTTTTGCCATGGGTAGTTGTTCCACTCCCCTCCCAACCTCCTAGAAGAAAGGAAGCCGGGAGGGGTAAGATTTACTTGCTAGAATTACTTCAGCGCCTTCAACTGATTTTCAACCAGCTTTGCAGTCAACGGATCATAGCCATCTTTAACTACAATTTCCTGACCTTCTTTAGAAAGCGCATAACGGAGAAACTCTTCTACAACCTTTGGTAGCGGCTCACCCGGCTTTTTAGCGACATAAATATAAAGCATTCTGGCGAGAGGATATTTCCCGGAAAGAACATTCTGGTAATTGGCAGCCTCGGCGTGTCCACCTTTCTTATCGGAAAGGGCAACGGCGCGAACTCCTGATGTGGCGTAGCCGATACCGGAATAACCTATTGCACCGATATCCTTGGCTACACCTTCAACAACAGAAGCGGAACCGGGCTGTTCCTTGACACTATTTTTATAATCGCCACCCTTCAGGGTATGCTCCTTGAAATAGCCATACGTACCGGACGCCGAATTACGACCGTAGAGGCTGATCGGCATGCTGGCCAGTTTTCCGGTCACACCCAATTGTCCCCAGGTGGTGATCTCGGCGAGGCCACGCTTGTGGGTCTTGGAGAAAATGGCATCCACTTCGTCAAGCGACAGGCTCTTGATCGGGTTATCCTTGTTAACGAATACCGCGAGAGAATCAAGCGCTACGCCGATCTTGGTCGGTTTGTAGCCATACTTTTTCTCAAACTGCTCAATCTCGGAACTCTTCATTTCTCGGGACATGGGACCGAGCTGGGCGGTGCCAGCGATGAGTGCGGGAGGTGCGGTGCTGGAGCCCTTACCTTCAATCTGCATGTTGACGTTAGGGTATTTCTTTTTGAAACCCTCGGCCCAGTAGGTCATCAGGTTGTTAAGGGTATCGGAACCGATACTGCCAAGGTTGCCGGCGACACCGGCGGCGGGGGTGTACTTCTTGATTTTGGCGTCTACTGTTACTTTTTCAGCGTGAGCGGCGACGACAGTGACCATCAGCAGTGCGGCGGTCAGGATTGACTTCTTGAACATTGGTATTTCCTCCTTTGGGGTCTGTTACAAAGCTGTAAATACTATAGCAGACAATTGTTACAGCGGTGTTACAGGGAGGAAAAAGGTTGGTTAAATCTTTGCTGCTAAAGAGTTTTTTTAAGCGTGAACGAAAACATCGACCCTTGTCCCGGCTCACTTGTTACAGAAACATGACCACCATGAAGCTGTACAATATGTTTCACAATAGCCAGACCGAGTCCGGTGCCACCCTGCTCACGGGTCCGTGCTTCATCTACCCGGTAAAAACGTTCAAAGATTCGCGGTAGATCTTTGAAGGGGATGCCGATGCCGGTGTCTGCGACTGTCACCTTGATACATTCACCGTCATCTTCGGTAAACAAGCGGATTGAGCCCCCATCAGGAGTGTACTTGATGGCATTCTCCAGCAGGTTTACCACCACCTGTTCCAGTCGTCCCTGATCAGCCATTACACGCGGCAAAGAGCCACCAACAGATTCATTTATTATTGCAATATTCTTTTGGACGGCACGCTCCTGGAGAAGCAGACACGCCTTGGCTATCGTTCCAGAAACGTCAAGAGGATTAAGCTCTATCAAGGCATCTTTTGTTTCAAGACTTGAAAGCGTGAGGATATCGTTAATCAGATTAGTCAAACGATCCGAGTGGTTGGAGATGATTTCAACAAATTTCATAGCGCGAACCGGATCAGATTCCAGAGTACCGTCCAGCAGGGTCTCGGCATATCCTTTGATAATTGTCACCGGTGTTCGCAATTCATGGGAAACATTGGCAACAAAATCTCTGCGCATATTTTCAGCCCTTTTCAGGTCACTGATATCGTGGAAGACCGCAACAATTCCCTGCCTGACGCCATCAACTTTCAGCGGCACCCAGTGCGTCAAGAGGGTGCAATCATCCGGCTGGATTGAAATTTCCCGTATCAGTTCGTTCACATCCGGCTGGGCAAGATCGTTGAATGCCTCCAGCAGATCCGGATGACGCGAAATCTCCACCAGCTTTTTCCCCTCTACTTGACCGCTTATCGAAAAGAGCCGGCTAAATGACGGGTTAACAAGGGTTATGACGCCATCCGGAGCGGTTACCATGATTCCTTCGCCCATGCTGCGCAAGATGGTGTCAAGGCGCTGTTTTTCGGCTGAAAGGTGCTGTACCTGATCTTCTATCCGTTCCGACATATCATTCAACACGCCCGCAAGCATGCCGACCTCATCGTTTGAAATAACCGGTATTTTGGCCTTACTGCCGCCATAGCCGATACGGGCAGCGGCATCGGCCATATCACGCAACGGCTTTGACGTCAGGTTGGAGAGGACATAACTGAACAGGAGCGCTATCAGTATGGTAATTGCTGTTGCTCCGCCAACTATGCCGTGCAAACTGTCTCGGGTTGACGTCAGGTATTCCAGCGGCATGGCAAGTCGTATGATGCCCTCTGTTGTCCCGTTACCGTATGTCAAGGTGGAGTAAAGCATCGAAGTACGCAGGGTTTCCGAATAGCGTACGGCGCTGCCGCTACCGTTTTTAAGTGCCTCCTGCACCTCCGGTCTGTACAAATGGTTCTCCAGCTGCGCCAACCGTGCCTGCCCCACATCAGAATCGCCAACTACCGTGCCGTTTGGCGCGATCAGTGTCACCCTGGCCTTTATGACGGTCCCAATCGATTCAGCAAGCTGCTGCCGCGACGTAACATTCTTGTCACTGGTCACCAGTAGACGGGCCAACTGCCCTTCGTTAGCAAGGTTAATCCGACTCTCCTCAATCATCCCCTTTTGCATGGAATAATTGAAATACAGATAGAAGCTTCCTGCCATCAAAGCTATCAGGAAAACGTAGGAAAGCACCAGTTTGGTTCGAAATCCCATAGTATTTACTCCTCTATCTTATAGCCAAATCCGCGGACGGTCTTGATGATATCACTTGGCTCACCCAGCTTTGCCCGCAGACGTGTCACATGCGTATCAACAGTTCTTGTGTCCCCGGAATTGTTGTAGCCCCAGACCCTCTGCAATAGTTGTTCACGGCTCTGCACACATTCCTTCTTTTCCGCCAGGTGAAGCAGCAGTTTGAACTCGGTACTGGTCAATTCAATCTCGATACCGGCGCTCATGACAGTATGGCGTTTTTTATCGATGATGATATCACCAATGGAAAGAAGCTCAGAAACCGGAATTTTCGCTTCAGGGTCAACGCGTCTCATGACCGCTTTCACCCGAAGCGCGACTTCGCGCATGGAGAACGGCTTAACAATATAATCATCGGCTCCGACCTCGAACCCTACCACACGATCAATCTCATCACCTTTTGCCGTTATCATGATTATCGGGATATGAGCGGTACGCTGATCCTTACGAAGTGCCTTACAAACCTCGGTCCCCAACATTCCCGGCAACATCAGATCCAGAAGAATCAGGTCAGGGAGTTCCGCACCGGCCCATTCGAGGCCCAGTTTGCCATCATGAACGCAGGTGGCAGCATAACCTTCCTTCTCCAAATTGAAAGCCAGTAATTCAGCCAGATCTTTTTCATCTTCGACAATCAACACTCTCTTCATATCATTCTCCTGCTCCTTATTCACAATCAGCCCAGACAAATCCAACTATATTACGACCATTTGTAACATACAATTGTTACAAACATGTTGCAGACATATAAAGATTTTGTAGAAATTGTATCTTTGGCGGAGAAAGTAACAAATATTTTGCCTAACCTCCACACGGTTGTAATACAGGTCATATATAACTGAAAAAAATTTGAGGGAGAAACCACGATGAAAATTAGATTAAATGAGGACTATTACTTCTGGTGTTGCGACTGGTGTGACTCGGAAAACCGTGTGCTCTGGGTAAAGTTGCAGGAGGGCACCAGTTGTGGTGCGTGCCACCGACCGATGAACCTGCCGGACATTATATAATTTGTCATAGACATAATACGCACACACCTTTGAGTGAGGACGTCAGCCCAAATGAATTGACCTGTTCAACAAAAAACCATATCCTGAAAACATGGTTTAAAAAATCAACATACACACACCAGCAATGCATATAAGGCTAATAGATGTCACTCTTCAGGCGCCATAAAAGGTTCGCAATCCAGCTCACCATCTTCCTGTTACTGTCAGCATCCGTAAATACCGGCCTGTACGTGCTTTTTAGTATCCAGAGCAACAACTACCTGACAGATCAGCAGGAGCATGCCAACCATAATTACAATGCAGTTTTAGCATCCTACAAATTGATCGCGCAAACTCTGCACCGGCAAGCACTAAGTCAGCCTGAAGTCATACAGTTGATTGACAAGGCTTCTCGAAGCGGCCAAGTGGATAAATCCAAACTGAGGAAGGCCCTCTATCAGCAACTGTTGCCAGCGTACCAGGGTCTTGCGAATGAAAGTAACCTCAAACAGATACATTTCCGTTTTGCTGATGGGACCAGCTTTTTGCGGATGCATAGCCCAAACGAGTTCGGCGATCAATTATTGCCAATTCGTCCGGCTATACGGATTGTGCAGGAATCACGTAAACCTCTTATCACGTTTGAATCAGGCCGCCATGGTAGCGGTTTCAGGTATATATTCCCGCTGTTGTCCGGAAACCGTTTGATCGGGTCTGTTGAAATAAGCCTCAGTTTTGAGGCTATAAAATCAGAGCTTGAACAACTTTTCCCTGGCGAATACCTTCTGTTGGTTGCTCGCAAAGACGTTGAAAACACAGTTTACGGCTCCCAGCGCACTCCTTTTGCACCATCACCGTTCGGTGCAGCCTTCATGCTGGAGCAACTCAGCGAGGCACCACACTCAGGGCACATCGCGCCCGCCATTCTGCAGCATCTCACCGACCAGGCTGGGCCACGCCTTAAAGATCGTTTGGTTCTCGGCAAGCAGGCTGCAACTATTATCAGGCAGGATATATATCATTTCTATACTGTCCATCTGTTGCCGCTTCAGGGGGCCGATGGTACGATAGCTGGATATCTTGCTTCTTTCAGCGGCAGTCGCATTATTGATACCTATTTTCAAAATATGCTGTTAGCGTCATCAGGCTCACTGGTCTTGCTTGCGTTAGTGCAACTTGTTATTACCCAATTGATGCGCCGGGGCAAAGAGTTGAGAACGGCTAACCGCATGTTCCAAGCCACTATCGATGCTCTGCCATACCCGTTTTACGTGGTTGACACCACATCATACCGTATCCGCATTTGCAACAATCGGGCATCTGACGGCAAACTACCCAGCAACATGACCTGTCACCTGCTGACCCACAAAAGCATTACCCCCTGTGAGAACATCGAACATCCCTGCCCCATGAATCTGGTCATGGAAAAAGGCGGGCCGGTCATTGTCGAACATCTGCATTATGACTCTAACGGCAATCCGCGGCATGTTGAGGTCCATGGTTACCCGATCTTCGGCGATGACGGAAAGATTGAATATTTTATTGAATATTCAATAGACATTACCGAACGGAAGGAGACAGAGAGCAGGTTGGTAAGCATGGCAGAAAGCGACCACCTGACCGGCTGCCATAACCGGCGCAAACTGTATCAGTTACTGGAAATAGAGATCAAGCGGGCAAAGCGTAATGAACACCCGCTGGCGCTTCTGATGCTGGATATTGATCACTTCAAGCTGATCAACGACCAGTTTGGCCATGACAGGGGTGATATCGTTCTAAAACACGTTACTGCAACCGTTCAGGACGCCTTGCGCCAGACAGATATGCTGGGCCGCTTTGGAGGGGAGGAATTCCTGGCCATTCTGCCGGAGAGTGATCTGCGGCAGGCCACATCAATTGCGGAGCGTTTACAAAAAAGTCTTGTTCAAAATCCACCAGAAGGGGTTGGCGTAGTTACGATCAGCATCGGAGTGTCTACTCTCTGGCCTGGGGATGGCAGCGATTCTCTGGTTAAACGGGCTGATGAAGCACTGTACCGGGCAAAGCAAAACGGACGTAACCGTTATGAGGTCGAGTCGAATACGTGATCTATCAAAAAGAGCAGCATCCCTGCCGCGCTGTCATTTCCGTCCCCCCAATTCCCAGACCGTAAGCTCCGCCAGCGTATGTTGAAACTTGTGCTTTGTCTCACGGATCACGAACGGCACGTCACGCGGCTTGCCCAGCATGTGGAAATGTGGCGCCAGCGTTTCTTTCAGCCCATCCAGTGACCAGACCGGTTCACCCGCCTCGCGGTATCCCCCCAACCACTCCTCTTTTTTCGTGTACTCTTCCAGCCAGGTATACGGGGAGGTCAGCACCAGCAGGCCGCCCGGATTCATCCGTTCGTGAATGGTGGCGAGGAAGCGGCGTGGCGAATAAAGCCGGTCGATCAGGTTGGCGGCCAGAATAAGGTCATAGCCACTGAATTTTTCAGGGAGGTTGCAGGCATCGGCTTGATAAAACTGTACCCGGTTACGGCTATCCTCCAGGCCCAGCTCCATCAATGTTATCTCGTGAAACGAGACGATCTCACCCTCTTCAGGCAGCGCATAACGGAGGGAGCCCTCTTCCTGCATCCGGGCGGCAAGGCGGAAAAACCGGGAGGAGAAGTCCAAACCGGTCACTTTTTCAAAACCACCCTGCACAAGTTCGAATGAAGCCCTTCCGAGAGCACATCCCAGATCAAGGGCATGTCCGGCTCTGCGTCCCTGCATCAGTTCCAGACAGATTTTTGCACACGCCTCCGGAAAATTGGCAACACCAAAATGCTCCGGGCCGTAGTGGGCATCGCAATACTGGGCAGCCAGGGCATCGCTTTCGTACCGGTCATCATGAATGATGACCGGAGTTGTGTTTTCAACATAGCGGAAACCGGCATGCTGGAAAAAGTGCCGCCGGAAGGCATAACGCGAATCACGCGTCGCCTCATTACCGGTCGAAATCCATGATCCCCCCTTGATCAGGTTGTGGCGTGTGTCAAAAGTCGGGGTTGAGAAGTCGTCATACCAGGGGTGAATTTCGAAACCGTGGAACGGATAGATCGGGGTTTCAGACCATTGCCAGACGTTACCGAGCACATCAAAAAAGTCTCCGTTACTGAAACGGTCGATCGGGCAGGAAGACGCCCACCATTCCAGGTTGATGTTGCCCGGTGCCTTCTCCCACTGCGGCTGATCAGGGATAGTGCAGACATCCCGCATCCGGCTCCATTCATCCTCGCTCGGCAGCCGGATCGGCGTACCGGTGCGGACTGACATCCAGTTGCAGAACGCTTTGGCCTCCAGACAATTGACCTCCACCGGCCAGTTCCAGGGCATCGCTATCTCGCTGGCCATGGTGCGCAGCTTCCAGCCGTCACCCGCTTTGAGCCAGAACAGGGGATGTCCGGCCTGTTTGAATTCGCGCCACTTCCACCCCTCCTCGCTCCACCATTGTCGTTCAGAGTACCCCGCATCCTCGACGAATGTCAGAAACTCCCGGTTGGAGGTCAGATACTGAGCCGCCTTGAAGTCCGGTACTTCGGCCATATGCTCGCCATACTCGTTGTCCCAGCCGTAAAGGGGGTGATCTTTCGTTTTGCCGAGTGTGACCATCCCTCCGGCCACGTTCAAGAGCTGATTGACGGGTGGCTCGCCAAATTCGGGGCAGATTTCCCAGAAGGGGAGCTGCTGCACCTGATCGAGCGGCAGCTGCCGGATCAACACCGAAGATGTTTCAAGATGAATACGCTGGTGCTCGATCCCCATCATGATACCCCAGAACCGGTCTTCCCACGTGATCGGGAGCGTCAGCGGCAACCGCCGGATCAGACCGTCCACCAGATCGCGGACCTGATCACGGTATGCCTTGACCTGCTTCCGGGTCGGCCAGTCGTAGTGGGCTTCATTCAAATCATCCCAGGACATCTCGTCCACCCCCACGGCAAACATAGATTCAAAACGGGGATTGATGCGCGTGTCGATAACCCTGGCGACCATCAGTTTGTTGATATAGAAGGTGGCGGTGTGCCCGAAATAGAAGATCAGCGGGTGGCGTAGCCGGTCGGCACGGAGGCAAAACGTATCGTCGTAGCGGAGGGTATCGTAGAGTTTTTCGTCGATATCAAAGGTCGCGTGGAAATACTCCAGGATTTCGGACCTTTTCCGCTCCGGGTCCCCCTCGTTAAGGATGGTGGTATGCGTTCTACGCAGATCCATGAAGTGTCTCCTTAAGTATGCCTCATATAGTGATAGCACATAGAGTATACCTGAACATCATGATACAGACAATCAACAGGTCTATTTTTGCGTATTACATTGGATCACAACATGGGCAGTGTCCGCCTATTGACAAATCGAAATACGGGTGTCAGATACATGCTATGAAAATTAGATCAATATTCACCGACCCGGCAACACGCTGCTATACCATCACCACCGCCATCATGGTGGCCGGTCTGGTTAGCGCTGCCGTGATTTATCTGACCGCCGGAGAAACCCCAAACGACCCTTTCGCCGAGTTTGAGAAGTCCAAGAAGTTCGCCTACGAACTTGAACGTATGGGTGGAAAAGCTGCGCTTGTTGCGAATGATCTCAATACATGGTTTGCCGGATTGTGGCAGGGGGAAACGCTTGCATTCACAGTTGCTGTAATAACGATCATCATCGCCGCCGGGTATTACTTTATTGCAACCAGCGTTGAGGAAGAGGCCCGAAGTAAAAGCAAGGAGAACTCTCTACCAGGTGACTGAATCGCTCAGACCTTGGCCAGAATTTTAAGCAGATGCGGCACCATCTGCTTCTTGCGCGACATGACATTCTTCAGTTCGTACAGGTGCGGCTCCAATTGCGGATATTCCATGACGTGGGCAATACGGGTATGCCCCTCCACAAGAAAAAGCGTTGTCTCAGTAGTAATATCGGTCACCATCAGCCCGGCGATGAAGAGATTGTCACGTTGTTTGATCTCCGCCAGTGCGTCCAGCAACCCATCTTTCATGCTGTAAAACTCTTCAAAGCCGATTACCTCGACCTGCCCAAGCCCGATGCTGTATTTATCATGCGTAAAAAGCTTGAAGTCGGCAGAGACGACCCTGTCAGCCGAACCATAATTTTTCAGAGAACTGCTGGCGGCAAAAATATCACGGCCGAAATCAACCGCTGCCAACCCTGAAAGCTCCTCCAGCCAGGCGACCATCTGGTGGTCGACATCGGTCGTGGTAGGTGATTTGAGGATAACCGTGTCCGAGAGGATCCCAGCCAGCAGCAGTGCGGCAATCTGCTGGTCAGGCTCTATGTCGCATTCACGGTAGCGCCGGGCCACCAGGGTGCAGGTGCTGCCGACAGGTGAGGTTACAAAGGAGATCGGGAAGTTTGAGTGGCCATTGCCAAGTTTATGGTGGTCGATAACTTCGGTTATTTCTATCAGCTCGGCCCCCGACACAGCCTGCCCCAGCTCGTTATGGTCCATTAGAATCAGGCTGTAGGGAAGTGGTGCGAGAAGGGACGACTTGGTCGCGACACCGGCGAGTGTCCCATCCCCCTCTAGCGCCAACACGGCAGATACATTGGCTCCGAGCAGCTTCTGGCGAAGGGCGGCAAGTGATTTGTCAACGCCAATTTCAACGAATTCCTGTTCGGCAAGGCAGACTACCGGTGTGGAGAGTCGTGCCAGCCACGCGGCCGTTGCTGTATCATGGGGTGTCAGCAGCACGGTGACGCCCCGCTCTTGGGCGAGTTCGAGTAAACCCTCTTCCAATTGATGTCCGCCGGTTATCACCAATACCCGAACGCCACGTTCTATGGCGGCCTGCTGGATAGTACGGCGATTACCGGTCATGATCAGGAGTTCGCGAGGATCAAAACCATCAATCCTGCTGTTGAATGATTCCTCCAACATCGCACCGATGAAGAGGTTCAGGGTAATTGGAGTGTCGGTACAGATTTCGGCTTTAAGTGGTGCAGCAAGTGTCCTGGCTAGGCTCGCCAGGCTGGTGGTAACCTGGCGCAGCCTATCCTGGCAGGGGAGCAGATAACTTTCAGACAGATGCAGCAGCGATAAAATGCCGCATGGCCTGTTTTCACAATCAACTACCGGCAGCACCCGAACGCCACTCTTATTGAACAGTTCCAACGCTTCGTAGGCTGAATCCTGCCGATGGATCGTCACCGGCTGGCGCTTGAGGGTGTCACGCACTTTGGGGTGTACATCAGCAAGAAACAGCGGATCCTGAATTTTGAGGCGATTAAGAATATATCGGGTCTGGGGGTTGGGAGCACCTGCCATGGCTGCAATGACGCTGTTGTCACCCTGTCGTTGTTTCAGTGCGGCATAGCCGATTGCAGAGGCGATGGAGTCGGTGTCAGGGTTGCGATGGCCGATAACATAAGTGGTTTTTATCATGGCAGTCTCACTCTTATGTGGATTGATACGATTAGTTTTTCCAGTCCCTGCTGCGGGCGGCGGCCTGAAGGGTTTCAACCTCTTTGAGGATTTCCATATAGGTGGCGTATCTCTCTGCCGGGATTCGCCCCTGTTCTACAAGCTCCAGCACGGCACACCCAGGCTCTGTACGGTGGCGACAGTTACGGAATTTACAGGCGACATCCCGGTGAGCTTCAAAGCCGGGGAAATATTCGGCCAGTTCCTCGACCGTGATGTCAACCAGACCAAAATCACGGAAACCAGGGGTATCCACCAGCTCACCACCACCTGAGAGAGCGTGCAACGTCGAAACGGTTGTGGTGTGTCGCCCCATCCCCTTGTATTCACTTAAGCTTCCCACTTTAAGATCTATGTCCGGGCAGAGCGCATTCAGAAGGGAACTCTTGCCGACTCCGGTCGTGCCGACAAAGGCACCGCGATGCCCTTCGCTCAGAAATTCCTCTAACGGGGCAAGACCGCTACGCTTGGCGGCACTGATCGGAAATATTTGCACGGAGCCGCCATAAACTCTTTTCAGCTCTTCCAGAAGTTCAGCAGTGCCATCGAGATCACACTTGTTGACGACTAAAAACGGCTGCAACTGTGCCGACTGTGCGGCAACAATCGCCCGGTCGATAAAACCGCCCGGAGACAGCGGCGCGACGACAATCCCGAGGACATCGAGGTTTGCGCCTACCAGATGTACCCCACCCCTGGCATCACGCCGCTGCAGCTCCGTCCGGCGCGGCAAACGTTTCAAAACCTCGCCGGTAACAACAACGTTGTCTCCGACCACATGCCCGGAGTTGCGCTTGACCCGCACCATTCTGCGCTGGCCGTTGTCAAACAAAACCTCAACCGAGATGCCGTGATGCGCAACTATCAGACCGTTAGGCGTAAAACTGCTCATTGGATTGTGTTCCGATTTTAAAAATGGATTATCCCGACCAAATTTGCCGGGATTAAATGGCCAACCTTGACAGCCGGTTATAAATCTAGCATACAAACAGACAATAACCTAGCACGACAGGGAAAATGAGCCCATTATATCTGCGCAATTGAGCAATGCCGCACAAGAGGACGTATATTTATGACCGAGAGCCACCACCCCTTTCAGCGACTTACCCCCACCTTTGTCATGGACGCCGTGGAAAGTCAGGGTTTTGTCTGTGATAGCCGCATATTCGCACTTAACAGCTACGAAAACCGAGTCTATCAGGTCGGCATTGATGAAGCACAACCGCTGATAGCCAAATTTTACCGCCCACATCGCTGGAGCGAAGGGCAGATTCTGGAGGAACACAGCTTCTGCTTTGAACTTGTTGAACATGAACTACCTATCGTTGCACCACTTAAAAATTCCGAGGGTAAGAGTTTATTGCAGTATGACGGCTTTCACTTTGCGCTGTATCCAAGGCAAGGGGGGCATGCCCCGGAATTCGACAATCTCGACAACCTGAAAATACTGGGGAGATTGCTCGGGCGGATCCATGGAACCGGAGCGGTCAAGCCGTTTGTTCATCGTACGGCGCTGGATCGCCAGAGTTTCGGCACAAACAGCGTGCGCCTAATTGAAGAGCATTTCATACCTGCTGAATACCGGGCAAGTTATACCTCTGTAACGGGGCAGCTGCTAGAAGCTATTGATAACATCCTGACTGAGGTCGGTCCGGTTCGGGTCATCAGGACGCATGGAGATTGTCATGCCGGTAACATTCTCTGGCGCGACAACGCCCCACATTTTGTCGATTTTGATGACGCCCGCATGGCACCTGCAGTACAGGATCTCTGGATGATGTTTTCCGGGGAACGCCCCCGCCAGTTGGCCCAGCTGGATTCGTTATTGGAAGGATACCGGGAATTCAATGATTTTGACCCCCGTGAACTGCGCCTGATTGAGCCGCTCCGTACGTTGCGCATGCTGCATTACAGTGCCTGGCTGGCCCGACGCTGGCAGGATCCGCTGTTTCCGCACACTTTTTTCTGGTTTAACACCACCCGCTACTGGGGTGAACATATTCTGGAATTGCGCGAACAGCTGGCCGCGCTCACTGAGCCTGCTCTAGAAATACAGTAATTAACCTAGAAAAAGCAGTTGACTCACACAAAGGCACTAAGAACACAAAGAAATCAGGATCTTATCGATTTAGAACCATTCACCCAAAAGGTGGCTGTAAAAAACAAGATTAAGTATATGTTTTTCCTTAGTGTGCTTTGTGGCTTCGTGTGATAACTGCCGTATTTAGGATTAATTACGATGCAAAGATCACATCCATCGCGCCCTGAACCGTAGAAACCCCTTCCAGACGGATACCCCGCTTTTTAAGACGTTTCATGCTACCGGCCGGAATAATGCACCGCTTGAAGCCGAGCTTTTCGGCTTCGGCAATGCGCAATTCCGGCTGCGTAACCGCCCGCACCTCCCCCGCCAGACCAACTTCACCAAATATAACAGTATCCGGCGGGATCGCTTTGTCGAGATGGCTGGAGGCAACCGCCATGATCATGGCAAGGTCGGCTGCCGGTTCATTCAGCCTTGCCCCACCAGCCGCATTTAAAAATATGTCCTGTCCGGCCATGTGCAGACCAACCTTCTTCTCAAGAACAGCGACCAGCAAAGCCAGGCGATTATGATCAACACCGATCGTTGTCCTACGTGGGACGCCGTATGATGACGGCGTTACCAGTGCTTGAAGTTCAACCAGCAATGGTCGGCTCCCCTCCAGCGAGGTGGTGACTACAGAGCCGGAGACGCCTAGGGGGCGCTCGGAAAGAAACAGCTCCGAAGGGTTTGCCACCCCGCAGAGCCCCTCCTGCTTCATCTCGAACACACCGATTTCATTGGTCGAGCCAAAACGGTTCTTGACCGCCCGTAGTATCCGGAATGGATGGCTGCCGTCCCCCTCAAAATAAAGGACGGTGTCCACCATATGCTCCAGCACGCGCGGGCCGGCAATAGAGCCATCTTTGGTGACGTGGCCGACGATAAAGATCGGGATATCACTCCCTTTGGCAAGCAGCATCAACTTGCCGGCCGATTCCCGCACCTGGCTGACACTGCCGGGGGCCGACTCCAGAGTTGAGGTCCAGACCGTCTGAATCGAGTCAATCACCATCGCCGCAGGTTTGAGTGCTGCAGCCTGGTGGAGGATCGCTTCCAGCGAGTTTTCGGCCAGAATCAGCAGGTTTTTGCTTGAGGCGCCAAGACGTTCACCCCTTAGCCTAGTTTGTGAAGCGGACTCCTCGCCTGAGACGTACAGTACCTTTCCCGCTTCCTCCGCCAGAGTGTGCATCGCCTGCAGCAGCAGCGTTGATTTGCCGATGCCGGGATCGCCACCGATCAGCACCAGTGAACCGGGGACAATGCCCCCTCCCAGCACCCGATCAAGCTCTCCGATGCCGGTCGGTCTGCGTGTCTCCGTTTGCGGAGGCACATCACAAATCGGTATGGGGAATGCGCTCCCGGCTGAACGGGTTGCATTTGAAACCTTGATTACGGCTTCTTCAACAAGACTGTTCCAGGCCGAGCAATCCGGACATTTTCCAAGCCATTTGGGCGATTGGCTGCCACATTTCTGGCAAGTGAAGATCGTTTTCTGCTTCATACACCCCTCTTCGTAAATATAAACGGCTTGTGATATCAGCAATATTTTGGCGAACAGACATTCGCGGCGCAGTATGCATAATTTATGAACCTAATACAAGGAACGGTAATGAAATATTGATTATTTGCAGCTTGTGCACGAGTTATTAGTTCTGATATATTGCCTGACAATTCGATAAGATATCGAAATCAAACAGAGCCTGTTGCTGCCTCAGAGCTGCGGATAGCTGCACGCAATAAAGGAGACCACATAATATGCTGGGACCGATAGAAATCAAACCGGGATTACACTGGATCGGATCGGAGGATCCGGATCTGCGAGTTTTTGACGATCTTTTTCCAACAGAACATGGCACCAGTTACAACGCTTACCTGCTTAAAGGGACGGACAAAACTGCCCTTATCGACACTGTTGAGGAAAAATTTGTTGACGAATACATGGACAAGGTCAGATCGCTTGTTGATCCCAAAACCATCGACTATATAATCGTCAATCATACCGAGCACGACCATTCCGGCTCACTGGCGTATCTGCTGGAGCAGGCACCACAAGCGATTGTCTATTGTTCGGTGGCAGCTAAAAATTTTCTGGGCAATATTTTGCTAAAAACGATCAACTGCCAGACCGTTAAAGATGGAGACACCCTCGATCTGGGAGGGCGCACATTGCGCTTTATCAGCGCCCCTTTTCTTCACTGGCCTGACACCATATTCACCAAGCTTGAGGAAGACAACATCCTCTTTTCATGCGATGCTTTTGCGGCCCACTACTGGCAAACCGGACATATTTTCAACGACGAGGTAGATGATTTCACATCGGCACGCCATTTTTATTTTGACTGCATCTTCCGCCCCTTCAAGGACAAGGTACTGTCTGCAGTAGAGAAGATTCGCCACGATGTGATCGACATGATCTGCCCAAGTCACGGACCCATCATCAGGCGTGATCCGTGGAAAGTTATCTGTCAGTTTGAGGAGTGGAGCAAGCCAACCTCACAGAACAAGAAGATTGTCCTCCTGTTTCTGTCTCCACATGGCAGCACGGAAAAGATGGCAAAAGCCGTCGCTAGTGGCGCCTCTCAGAGCGGAATAGAGGTTGCCAGTTACCATATCAACAGTCTGAATGCGAGCGAGCTGCGTAATCTAATGGAAGAAGCGGATGCCTTTCTTTTCGGTATTCCGACGTTTAACCGCGATATTGCAAAACCGATGTGGGATGTACTTGCATATCTCAGCACGGTGAAGTTGAAGACGAATCTGGCTGGAATATTCGGCAGCTACGGATGGAGCGGTGAGGCCTGTAAAATGGCGGAAGACCGGCTTAAAAGCCTCGGTTTCAAACTGGTGGGCGACACGGTGAAGACAATATTTTCTCCAAAACCGGAAGTGCTTGAGCAGTGCGAAGCACTCGGACGGGCAACCGCTGAAGCTGTTGCAGCCAGATAAATCTGTTCACGTTTTAAATTCATATAGAGAGAGGCGGGCATAATATAGTTCGCCTCTCTCTATGTACTCCATGACAGACCATAAAATATCGTTTAGAGCAGATGCTGAAAGGCGGGTTTCTGTCATGACTAAAATTACCGGCAAGGATGAGCCCGTTAACAGCGAGGATGCGGTGTGCACCAAACTTGTATTCAGTGATGATGCACTAGTTGTAGATTATTTGAATAATTTGCTGGCATCGGCACCCACGACAAATCCGGATTCCGGCGTAATTCATTTTGTACATATGCCAACATGGGACAGGCGGAAATCTACCGGTACAGCAAACGCTTTTGTCAATAAGGCGGCGCTACTTTCTGGAACTGATTATTCAAAAATTGAGGTTGAAGGACTAAGGAAAGAGAACGAAAACCTCAAATTCAAAGCGGAACTTACTGAAATAGATACACAGGTATTGAGGGACGAGAACAATAATCTTCAGATGGAACTAGCATGCCTGGTGGCACAACGTAAAGAGCTGAAGAGCTCTCTTGATTCTATTTTGGCTCAGAATAACGATCTTCTCTTGAAAATGAATCTTCTCCAAAACCAGCTTGACCTTTCTGAAAGAAAATCTATGGAGGTGTTGTCACAAGCGCATGATGCTTCAGCGTCCATTATGGGTACAGTGGAGGAAAATATCGTAGACCCGGTTTCTGAAACTCCTTTACCGTATGACAACTTTGACCCTGTATCTGAAAACAAAGAAGAACCTCCGTTAGACCTTGCTCCTCAGCAGGAAATTATTACGCCTGAGATTATTCAGGAAATCCCACTCGACGCAGTAACTATTGATCATAAGCAGCCTCTGGATGACAAGAGCTGTTCTGGCATTGCACAGGACACAGCGTTTATTTCACGGGCGCAGACTGCGAGCCGCCCTGAAGATCAGAGAGCTGAGCATAATACGGCAGTTTTTTCTCGAAGAGCTGTTGCACTTGACCCTATTGATCGAAGTGCCAAACCATCCTCAAAAATCATTAAACAAAATCATGTCAAAGAGAAACCTGGCATTCGTGATACGGACCAGGCATTGGAGATCACTCCACCAAACTCTTCACACCACAACAAAATCAACAAAGAGACGGATCGGAAGCTGGACTTTGTTCAACAGCAGCACATTGAAGAGTCCGTAATAACGCAGGAAGAGAATCCTGTCCCAAATATGGAGACTCATCACGTTTTCGACGCTGATGAAATCGATCTGGAGCCCGCTACAGCGCCAAAAGTTATTGTATTAAAACACATGAAGAACTACGCGGACCTTCAGAAAGAGACGGATCCAACCAATACCGCTAAAGCAGGACATGCTATTATTTTATAGGCAAAACTTGGAGTCAGAACAGCGGCAAGTAATATCGGATATTGGAGCGATAAATTATGGGAATCTTCACTGGAACTGTTAAAAATACCGGTTCATCGGAAGCCAAGAAGTTTTCTTCCGACTACGGGCAGTTGCTTATGGATGGCGAAATTATTGAGGTTGGTTTTGTTGTTGTCCGGGATACATTTTTGTTCACAAACAAGCGGTTGATTCTTGTCGATATACAGGGCATTTCCGGCAGACAGATTGAATATCTATCAATACCATACAGCAATATCTCTAAATTCAGTGTACAGACTGGGGAAAGTTTCGATCTTAATGCCGAATTAAAGATTTGGATAGGCAGCGACACGATACCGCTTGAGAAAAAGTTTAATAAGGACACAAATATCTACGAAGTGCAGAAGGTTTTGGCGAGCCATGTTCTCAGGTAGTGTCCGTCTTCGAGACCTCAGTTTCAAGCTGCTAACAAAACAGCTAACAGCTCAAACACTTACTGAATAACTGTCTTTTCTCCTCAGCTGTTTATCTCATGACCATACATCATAACAAGCCTTGCCCGGTTTTCAAGACAGAGCGGGCATAGCTCACCGGCATCCTGCCATACCTCTCCGGCCAGCCATTCACCTGCCTCTGCATACTCGGATTGTACGGCATTTTCGTCATATTCCTTCTTACACATTGTACAGGTTTTCAACTTTTCTCTCCAGCAAGTGCACGCTCGTACTCTCTCCGCAGCATGGTAGTCTCTGCCGTGCCGATAACGCTCCATGACATGGCTTCATCTCCGGCGATAGTTCGCTGCACATAAACGTCCGTATCAATACCACAGTTTTTCGCGGCCTTCTTGAGGTTAGCTCCATCAGCCATTGCAATCAGCAACGGCGACAAGCGTCGATCACCCCGCGACAGAAGCGCCTGCAGATAAGATTCACGCAGACTTTCGACCTTCAGCTTGACATTGGACAGCCGCTTTAGTCGGGACTCCAGCAGCTTAACCTTGCGCTCCAGCGAGGGAAGCTGTTCCATGCCACACCACTGAAAGGGGGTAAACGGTTTGGGAATGAAGGGGTTGACCGACACACTGATTTCGCCCAGCCGTTTGTTGGCACGCCCCCGCTCGATGACCCGCTCGCGGATCGCTTCGATCAGGCGAACCATCTCGTCAAGGTCCGCATCCGTTTCACCAGGCAGACCGATGATGAAGTAGAGTTTCAGATTGAGGATATCCCTTGAGATCAACATCTCACAGGCTTCCATAATCTGCGTTTCGGTTAGGTTCTTACGAATCACATCTCGCATCCGCTGCGAGCCCCCTTCCGGAGCCAGTGAGATAGTTTTGTGGCCGCTGGCTATCAGGGCGTCAAGCATGGCAGAATCGATCCGATCAATCCGCAGAGAGGAAACTGAAACCTTGGCACTTTTTTCGACTATATACCGGCAGAGCCGGCCAATTTCGGCATAATCAGACACTGCCGCACCGACCAGCCCCACCTTGTTGCGATGAGCAAGCCCCTGATCAATCAAGGCAATAACGTGATCAAAAGGTTGCTGTCGAAAAGCTCCATAAATAAACCCCGAGCTGCAAAAACGACAACCGCGCGGGCAACCCCGACTGACCTCAACCAGGAACATATCGCCAAACTCGGTGTTTTCGGTCAGGATCTGCGAAGAGGATGGTTCGTGCTGTTCCAGACATACCGGCTGGCGCACGACCGGTAGAGGAGCACCAGCTTCGGCATCGTACCCGGCCAGTTCACCATTCTGATAGCGTGGCTGATAAAAAGCGGGGACATATACGCCAGTAGTTGTAGTGAGAGCTTGCAGCAGTCCGCGCCTACCATTATCAACAGGAGATAGCAGTGTAGCTAATATGCCTGGGATAACATCTTCACCTTCACCGATACAGATGACATCAATTAAATCAGCTACCGGTTCAGGGTTGATAAAGAAGGCGGCACCACCGGCTATGATCAGTGGGTCAGACTGACTGCGCTCGCTTGAATAAAGCGGAATGCGCGCCAAATTGAGGATAATGGGAATATTCAGGTAGTCCGGTTCAAAAGAGGTAGAAAAGGCGATCACATCAAAATCAGCCAGTGGGGTTGAAGATTCCAGCGAAAGTAGCGGCGTTCCACTGCGACGGTACTCTTCCATCTCCTCACGATCGGGAAGAAAAGCCCGCTCACAACGAATATCAGTTGTGCCAGCCAAAAGCGCATACACCGTCTGAAAACCAAGACTGCTCATGCCGGTCTGATAGCGACTTGGGGAGACAAGACAGACTGAAAGCTGCCCAACTCGCCCATGCGGAAGCAGATGAGTTTCTGCCTTCAGCAAGGCTCTATGTCGGTTTCGGATTGCGTTGCTCATGCGTGAAGAGTCAGGGTGGGCAGAGAGAGTTTAAAATGCAAACGCCGCAGAAGCGGCGTTTGCATGAACATATCCGGGATAGCGTGAATACTATCAGCCCTTTGAAATCGAAACATACTGCGGATAAGAGGCGGAGCCGGTAAGACTGTTTATAGCAGCCACCCTGAAATGCGCCGGTACAAACAGGGTGCTCGACTGAAGTTGTTTTGACAATTTTGCTTTCAGAGAAACTGAGCCACTGTCCGAAGTAATTTTAACTATGTCTCCAACAGCAACACCGATTGAAGCGGCGTCCTGGCAAGAAAGCTCAACATAGGCCTCTCCTGCAACCAGCAGATTGTTTTCCGACTTGGTCGTCATCGAGCCGTTATGGTGCTGCACCGGACCAATCGTCAGGGCAAACGGACGGGAGGCCGCAGGGGGATCAAGTGGTGTCAATGGTTCAGCAACAAATGTAGCCGTGCGGTTTTTGATGCGCCCCATTCGGCAACCGTCATGATCGCATACCTGGCTATAGAGACCGGTCAAGGTTGTAATCTCATGCTGCAGGACGTCAAGCAAATTGGGAGCATCTGCTGCACCCGGAACAACCAAGCTATGCAGTGAAGTCAGAATATCAGCATCAGTGCGAGCATCACCGGTAGGCTTAACTGCCGCAGTGAAGCATTGTACGCGGTTATCGGCAGAAGTGAAAGAGCCTGACTTTTCGGCTCCGGTTGCAGCCGGAAGAACGATATGCGCCAAGCGGGCGGTATCGGTCAGAAACAGATCCTGTACCACCAGTAGTTCCAACTTTTGCAGCGCATTCAGTACACGGCTACGGTTTGGCAAGAAATGCAGAGGATCACTCCCCATAACATACAGCGCCTTGATCTGCCCCGCTTCAATTGCGTCAATTATTTGAAACAGGTCTTTGCCAGCAACAGTAGGTATAACCGCCTTCCAGGCGGAGCTGAACGTTGCAGCAGCATGTTCGTAGGTATGGTAGCCAGGTAGATACTCGGGGCAGACACCCATATCGAGCATTCCCTGGGTATTGTTTTTTTCATCCAGTGGATAAATCCCAGCACCTGCCTCGGTGACGGCACCTGTTAATAGCGCAAGATTAACAACCCCGGCAACAGCGTTCTTGCCATCGGCTGAACGGATAATATCTGCACCATAGATGACTGCGGTTCGACCGCCTGAACAGATCAGGGCCGCTGTTTCACGAAGTTGAGCCTCGGAAATTCCCGTGATTTCACTGATGCGCTCAAAAGAAAGTGCGTCAAGCGACGACTTAAGCGTTTCAATATTTGTTACGTTACCCGCAGTAGCAAGCCCTTCTGCCAATATAGCTTTATTTAGACCGGCAACCAGCCAGGATTCTCTGCCGGGACGACACTGCAGGAAAGCGTTGGCAAACTTGTTCATGGAGCTGGTGCGACTCCCTGCCAGCACCAGTTTTGCATTATTTTTTGTGGCGGCCTGAATGACACGATAAGCAAATCCGGCTGACTCGGCTTTGAGATCGGCTCCGATAACAACGATAGCGGTCGCTTTTTCAATGGTCTCCATACCAAAGGTACCACCGCTGTAGCCAAGCATTTCCCACTGGGTTACCTGTGCAGGAAGATACCCGAGACGAGCCTCAGAGTCGATATTGTTGCTCCCGAGCGCAGCGCGCAGGAACTTCTGAAAAAGGTAGCTTTCCTCATTTGTTACACGCGGCGAGCCGATACCGGCAATGGCAGCCCCGCCTGATGCAGTCGCTAAACTTTTGAAACCTGCAGCAGCAGCTTCCAGCGCATGATCCCACGATACTTTTTTCAGTTGGCCGGAGCTATCTTTCATCAATGGCGATGCTATGCGATCAGGTGCGTTGAAAGCAGCATACCCGAAACGGCCATTAATGCAGAGATTGCCCTTGTTGTAGCTGTCGTCAGAACTGGTAACCCGCTCCACTCTGCCGTTACCTGCATGGTACTCAATCTCGCAGCCGGATGAACAAAATGTGCAGACGCTCTTGGTTACTTCAAAAGTCCAGGGACGACCACGGAATTTGAACGGTTTGCTGATCAGGGTCCCGGTCGGGCAGGCACCGATACAGTTGCCACAGAAATCACAGTCCAGTGGCTCGCCACTAATGGTATCGATGATGGTACGGTCACCGCGATCTACTATCTCGATCGCTTCACGTCCGACAACCTCACGGCAGACCTTGACGCATTTTTCACAGAGGATACAGCGATTGGGGTCGCTTTCGAGCAGCTTCCAGTCATAACGGATCGGCAAGCGCTCCAGTTCAGCGGTATATTTGGTTTTGTCCACTTGCAATCCATAGCAGATGTCCTGCAGGTCACACTCTCCGGCAGCATCACAGACAGGGCAATCGAGCGGGTGATTGACCAGCATCAACTCCATGGTTTTCTTGCGAACAGCTTCCAGTTCAGGAGTGCTTGTGACAACGACGATGCCGTCCTTGACCGGAGTATTGCAAGCGGTCATGGGCCGTTCAACCCCTTCAACGTTGACCACACAGACGCGGCATGCTCCGGTAGTAGAGACCTTCTTCAGCCAGCAAAGGGTCGGTATCTTGATGCCTAATTCCGCAGCCGCCTCCAAAATGGTTGCACCAGCAGGCACTGTTACCTGTTGGCCGTTGATGGTTAATGTTGCCGTACTTTTCTTGTCGCTGGGCTCTGTATGTGACATGCCTTATATCTCCAATAAATTACTTAGATAGTACTAATTATATCTGCAGAGCCACCATCGCCATACGGTAGCATCTCAAACATCTGTCCGCTTCAACCTGAGCCGTAGTATCGCTGAAACCAAGCTCGACCTCGTTGTAATTACCCTTCGAGGCACGTTCCTTGCCATGCACCTCTTTCTGGCCGGCACGATCACAGGAGTCAAGCCAGGCAACTTTTTCGCCCTTGTCATAGACACCAAGATAAGTCAGCAGATCGTCGAAAATATCCTGTTCGGACAGATACGCTTTCCCCTCTTCCATCCAGCGCTGGATGACCAGAGCGGCACGATGGGCATTACCGATGCAGGCAACAACCGTCAGCGGCCCGATCTCCGCGTCACCACCGGCAAACACGCCGTCACAATCGGTAATCAGCGAACGGGACAACATATTGCCCATGCCGTCCTTCAGGTCTTTGCCGGCAGCATCTTTCAGTGGTAGATATTTGGTAACTACCGTATTCCACTTGGTGATATCGATGCCCATGTCGGGAGGAATAAAGCTTAGATCCGGATCCTGACCGATGGCCGGAATAACCGTGTCGCATTCGACAATGAACTCACTGCCCGGTACCGGCTCTGGACGACGACGCCCGGACGCATCCGGCTCACCCATCGCCATGCGGACACATTCGACGCCAGTCACCTGCTCATTAGCATCCACAACGATTTTGGTCGGGAGCACTTGGAATTCAAAACGAACGCCCTCTTCATCGGCACCGTCAACTTCCCACACGTCAGCCGGCATCTCCTTGCGGGAACGGCGATAGAGCAGGATTGATTCTTCGGCCCCTTCACGCAGGGCGACCCGGACACAGTCAATAGCGGTGTTGCCGCCGCCAACAACGCAGACTTTCTTGCCCATACCGGTCGGACGTCCCAGATAGGCTTCACGCAGGAAATCGATACCGCCGGAGAGGAAGCCCTTGTAACCCTTGTCTTCGCCCTCGACACCCATCGGCTTGGAGCGATGTGCGCCTGGAGCCAGGAACACGGCGTCAAACTGCTGCTTCAGCTCGGCCAGCGAGATATCCTTGCCAACCCGCATATCGTATTTGATCTCGGAACCAACCGCCTCAATGATATCAACATCGCGCTGCAAAATGGGGCGAGGCATACGATAGGCTGGAATGCCGACGGCAATCATGCCGCCGCCGTACCCTTTGGGCAGCGCCTCATAAATAGTTGATTTGTAACCTTCCAGACCAAGATAGTAGGCACAGGCCAGACCGGCAGGACCGGCGCCTACGATGGCGACTTTCTTGTTTTTTGCCGGTTTCGGCTGCATCGGCGGGGTAATGTTGTGCTGCCGCTCGTAATCCGACGCGGTGCGTTTAAGCACCATGATGTTAACAGCGTCATCGACGTTTTTGCGGCGACAGGCGGTTTCGCAGGGGTGCGGGCAAACCCGGCCACAGACAGCCGGCATCGGCATGTTTTCGCGAATAGTGGCCAAAGCTTCACCGTACTGATAATTCTTGATTTCCTCAATATACTTGGGAATGTCGATATGGGCGGGGCACTTGTCCATGCAAGGTGCGGTAATCTTGTGGATGTAGTTGGCTGGGGCAGTTGAACAACCACCACCCAGATAGGCAACAAACTTCTCCCGGAAATGAGTAACCGCATCGAAGACCGGTACAGTCGCGCTTTGGCAGAGGGTACACTTGCAGTTTTTAAGCAACTCGGCCAGATCACCGACCGTATCCAGATCCGCCTCGGTCGCACTGCCGTTCAGTACATTCTGAAAAAGGTCCATCAATACCTTGGTGCCTTTTTTACCGGGGGTACATCGTCCACAGCAGAACAGAGTCTGAACACGCTTCATGTATTCCGCTGTCATAGCCGGGACATCGACATCCTTGTCAAACAGGATAATGCCGTCCCATCCCATAAACGCCCGTAATGGACGCTCGCCATCAAATGCAACCGGCAAACGGTAGCTGACCGCCTGCGGCTCCCCGGAAACATTTCGGTTATCGACTGTATTTCCGCCCCACGTAGAAAAAACGACCTGTGCCACAAAAACCTCCACCAACCAACCCTGAAAGCAGGGTTAAGTACTCGCAATTATTGAATAAAAATGTTTATGAGAATTGTATACAGTATGCATCATTATCACACTAACACCTTATAAATCAAGGAAAAAACTGATGAATAGACAACAGTATTCTCAAGCGGTTTTACCTTTTAACCGTGATATGCTATATGCGTATGTGCATGACGCTTTTAATCCTCATTTGATTCAGGAGAAATAAATTTTATGCCAGACCACCGAAACCTTGATGAAGCATTTCGTTCCCTTTTTGAAATCAATATGGGCGCAAAAAAAGGGGAACGCATATTAGTATTCAGCGACATAATTCGCCCTGACGAGACCCCTTCGGCCTCCGACCTAGACAGGCGGATGCGGCTAAACGCTACGGCACGGTCGGCGGCCGTATTCGCTGAGGGTGAATACGGCAGTGGCACTTTTGTTGAATTCCCTGCCACGACCGCCTCTGGAACCGAACCGCCTGTTGAACTATGGCTTGCTACCTTTGGTTCCAGCGTTCTGGCAACATTGGAATCTGAGGGACTGCTGACAAAACTACTCGCCAAGAGCGCCTCGCCAGACGAGATCGCCCGAGCCAGTGAAATTGTCATGGCACACCGCAAAGATGTTGCCGAGGTTATAATCGCCCTCTCCAACAATTCCACCAGTCACACACGCTATCGGGCACTGGCCTGCGCTGCCGGATGCCGATTTGCCAGTTTGCCGCATTTCGATCCGGATATGTTCCACACTTCAATGACCGTGGATTGGAGTGCTTTGGCCTCACGTACTGCGCGCCTTGTTGAATCGGTCAATAAAGCCGAATGGATCCATGTTACCACCCCTAACGGCACAGACATGAATATATGTAAACAGGGGAGGTACGCGAAAGGTGACGACGGACTGCTAACAGCACCGGGCAGTTTTGGCAATCTGCCGGCAGGAGAGGCATATTTGGCGCCGCTAGAGGGTAAGTGTCATGGAGTGATGGTGATCGAATGGGGCCCGACCCGTAAGTTGAATGAGCCACTGCGTCTCATCGTTGAAAATGGAGTTGTTGTGCGGATTGATGGCAATGACCCCCACCGTGCCAGATTGGAGGCCAAATTTGCCGAAGACATCAACTGCCGTAACATCGCCGAACTGGGCATCGGCACTAATGATAAGGCAAGTCGCCCCGACAACGTGCTGGAAGCGGAGAAGATTCTCGGCACTATCCACATTGCCCTGGGCGACAACACCGGCTTCGGAGGCACTGTCAGCGCTCCCTTCCATGAGGATTACGTATTCTATCAGCCGACTCTGACCGCAATTATGGCTGATGGAAGCAAACAGGTTATTATCGCTAATGGTTTATTTACAAATAAAGCTAAATTTCCAGCTGAATAGCGTATTACTGGTTGCAACTGCTTATTTTTGTTGTTTGTTGCAGCGGATATGTACTAAAAAGTTATTGTAATTTTTACTGTAGTCTTGGCTTGGGGATTTACTGTGTCCTTTATACATCTTTACATGCTAACCGGCTGTCTGCTGATTGGGTTTGCTGCTGGCTGGGTAATGCACCGTTCTGACTACTGTGTTGCCGGGATGTTCCGCGATCTGTTTCTGTTCCGTTCTACCTTCATGCTCAAGACCCTGCTGCTGCTGATTCTTGTTTCCATCCCACTGTTTGAAGTTGCTCGCCTGACAGGGTCGGTAAAATACCCATTCCCATTATTTGGTACACCGTCCTTGGCCAATTTTTTGGGTGGGATGTTGTTTGGTATCGGTATGGTCTTAGCGGGGGGATGTGTGGTTGGCACCCTTTACAAGATGGGTGCAGGCCGGTTTCCCAGTTTGCTGGCTTTTTTTGGCTTGGTGGCAGGTAGCGGTCTTTATGCAGAGATCCACCCGTACTGGTCACTCTTTTCACGCACTGTGGCACTTCCGACCAAAGCAGTGACAGTTCCTCAGTTGTTGGCTTTGCCTTCCTGGTTGGTTAGCGGACCGTTACTTTTAGTATTTAGTGTGCTGGTAGTGCGTTGGTTCAGGCGGGGCCAGATGATGAAGCCCGTTGTTGTTGATGGTTATCTTCAGCCTTGGAAAGCGGCTATTCTGCTGGCAGTTATTGGTTTTTTCTCTGTGTTGTTAGTGGGCATGCCTCTCGGTATTACAACCGCTTACTCAAAGATGGGCGCATTGCTGGAACAGTCACTGGTGCCTGAACATTACAATCAGGTAGTATTTTTTGGTCTTTATCCTCTCCAATATATACCTCCAGTGGGTGGCGGTCTTTTGCGGGGAGGGCCGGGGGCATCTCTTGATGGAATTGCCCTGATACAGTTTCCGCTTATAGCCGGAATTATTTTGGGTGCGGCATTTTCTGCCTGGAGACTGGGTGAGTGGCGGATACAGTTTAGTCTACCCATGCGTCAGGTTATCTCGGCACTGTTAGGAGGAATTATTATGGGACTGGCCTCCCGAATGGCTCCTGCCTGTAATATCTGGCATCTGATGGGTGGGTTGCCGATTCTTGCAATGCAGAGTATTCTGTTTTTAGCTGGTCTGCTGCCGGGTGCCTGGTTGGGTGGGATATTGCTGTCCAGGTTGGTGTTGCCACGATGAAGAATGAAAAGGAGTCTGTCATGTCGAGCCAAATTAGTATCGAGGAAGTTGATATTCGTGGCCAGATATGCCCCTCGACCCTGCTGACTGCGTTACGGGAGGTCAATATCCGTAAGGCAGATCTCAAGGGGGGTAAAATATGCCTGACAATGCTTTCTGATAATCGTAGCTCTGTGACCAATATTTCTGAATCAGTTGGCAGTATGGGCTACCAGGTAGATGTAAAAAAAGAGCATGATTATTATCGTATAACAATAAGCCGGATTCCATGAAAAACAACAGACTCCAAGCCACAGCGACTGTATCTGAACAACTGGATGAGCTACAGACTACTCTTGCAAACTTGATGTGTGAGCGAGATGAACTGGTGGCTCGTAATGAGTTGTTCAGCAAGTATATACGAGAAAAAACAGATCACCTGTTGCAAGTGATGGGCACCTTACCGCTCAGGCCAGAAGAGCTGGATGATGATACTCTTATATCTCTGGATCCAATCGGTATTGTGACTGAATCTTTTGAGCAGGTAATGGAGCATCTTCAAAATACTAATAACACACTTGCATCCACCAGAGATGAGATCCAGGCAATCTTCGATTCCGCCGGTGCCGGTATCGTTGTGGTGAATGACAAGATGGAGCTGGTAGCTTTCAATAACCATAGTCAGTCGCTTTTCTTTTTAGACCACCCAGACCCGATCGGCAAAAATCTGAGGGAACTCATCTGCGGTCATCTGCGTGAGGATTGTATCCTTGAGCAGATCCTGGCTACTCGCAGACAGGTGGAACAGCCTGATTTTACCCATGAAGGGCGTCATTATCATGTAATTGGAACGCCACTGAAAGGGGTAGATGGTAATATAACCCGGATGGTACTGCTCTACACCGATATCACTGAAAGGGAGCAGGCCGCTCAGGAGATTGAACGTCTGGCTTATTTTGATGTTTTAACCGGACTGCCCAACCGGATATTGCTTAAAGATCGTCTCGATCAGATGCTGAGTCGGGCCGGACGGCGTAAGGAGCTGGTTGCGCTGTTGTTTATTGATCTGGATAGATTTAAGGAAGTGAATGATACCCTGGGCCATAGCAGTGGTGATCTGATGTTGCAGATTATTGCTGAACGACTTACCGGTTGCCTGAGAAATTGCGACACTGTTGCCCGGTTGGGTGGTGATGAGTTTGTTGTTTTGCTGGACGGCATCAATGATCGCGAAAAGATTATTGATGTTGCAGCCAAGGTGCTTGACGCTTTGGCAAAACCTGTACATCTGGACAACAGGGAGGTCTTTACTGGAGGCAGTATTGGTATATCGCTGTATCCGTTTGACGGTGATAACGTTGATACCCTCTTTAAAAACGCCGATACCGCCATGTACCATGCCAAAGAACAGGGACGAAATAATTTTCAATTCTATTGTTCTGAAATGAACGCCTCTGCCCTTGATGTTTTAATAATGAGTAGTAACCTGCGCCATGCTCTGGATCGGGGAGAGCTGTTTCTAGTCTATCAGCCGCAGATCAGTTTTCTTAGTGGCGGACTGGTCGGAGTTGAGGCTTTGTTACGCTGGAATCATCCAACTCTGGGCATGATCCCTCCTGATCACTTTATACCGATGGCAGAAGATACAGGCTTGATTACCACAATTGGAGCTTGGGTTTTGGATACAGCCTGTCAGCAGGTTGTAAGTTGGATTAACAAAGGGCTGCCAGCGGTGCGAGTGGCAGTCAATCTGTCTGCCAAACAGTTCCGTGATCCCAATCTGATAGAAACTATCAATGCATCGCTTCAGCGAAGCGGCTTACCCCCTCATCTTCTTGAGCTTGAGCTAACTGAAAGCATGTTGATTGAAAATATCATAACTACCCGCTCAAAATTGCAAATTTTGAAAAATTTAGGTATCAATCTGGCAATTGATGATTTTGGCACCGGCTATAGTTCACTTAGCTATCTGAGGCATTTTCCGATTGATCGTTTGAAGATTGATAAATCCTTTGTTCTGGAGATTAACGAAAAGTCAGGTAATTCTGGTGCCATCGTTGAAGCAATAATTGCGTTGTCACACAGCTTGGGGCTGTCTGTGATTGCTGAAGGAGTAGAGAGTCAGGATCAGGTTTTATTTCTGCTAAAACGGTCCTGTAATGAGTTGCAGGGGTATTATTTTAGCCATCCTCTACGGCCTGAAGCCTTGGAAGAATTATTAATCCGCACTAACAATGGCGAGGACTTCTGTTTGTATCATTATAGTGATGTTGCAACTGACCTTCCCCATGCATAAGTGGTCCAGTTTGCAGAGGGAAGGTCGCAAAACTTCAAATCAGGTAAGTTTTTTTGCAATTCCAGCAACATGAGAACCCTGAAAACGTGCTCCTGCCAGCTCATTGTCGCTTGGCATCCGTTCACCCTGGCCACCTGTGATTGTTGTTGCACCATAGGGTGATCCCCCGGTAATTTCCGTAACCCCCATTTGTCCGGCAAAAGAATATGGCAAGCCGACGACAACCATGCCGTGGTGTAGCAGTGAGGTGTGAAAGTTCAGAATGGTTGATTCCTGCCCACCATGCTGGGTGGCGGAGCTTGCAAACACGCTGCCAACCTTGCCTATCAGTGAACCTTTCATCCAGAGTCCACCGGTTGAGTCCAGAAACTGACGCATCTGACCACACATGTTTCCAAAACGGGTTGGTGTCCCGAAAATAATGGCATCCGCATCGGTCAAGTCATCAACCGTAACAACCGGAATGTTTTCCATACTCTTCTGGGCATCAACTGCTCCCATCATTCCGAGAATTTCAGGTGACAGCGTCTCAGGAACCCGCTTGATGATGGCTTCGCAACCGGGGATCTGACGTACTCCTTCCGCAACCGCTTCCGCCATTTTGTAAATATGGCCATACATACTGTAGTACACAATCAAAACTTTCATGATGTTCTCCTTTTACAAATGGGTGATGTTTATACAAAAGGATATCAGACTATCTCTCTTTTTAAAGTCCAGTGTCGAGTTGTATTAAGAAGTTCTGTACCAAGAAATTATTGAGATGCCTGACGCTGATGAAGAAACTTTATTCTGTTTCTCGGTTAATTCCAGGAAAATGCCATCATGGAGAGAATTCCATACGTATAGGCATCATGGAGAACCTGCCCCTTTCTCCCTCCTGCCATGCCAACAAACAGCGGTAGAAAATGTTCCGGTGTCGGGTGATTCTTCATGGCATATGGGCCACGATTCACATAGTCAAGCAGTTCATCAGTAGCGCCTTCAGTCACAGCATGCTTAAGCCATTCGGCAAACTCCCACACATATTCAGGAGGTGCTGAATCAAGATTTCTGCCAAAATAGTCTCTCAGGTTGTGTGTCGCCGAACCGCTGGCAAGAAGAAGTACCCCCTCATCCCGGAGTGGCAGGAGTGCTTTTCCCAGTGCCAAGTGATACTCAGCTCCCTTGTTAGGCTGAAGAGAGAGTTGGACCACTGGTATATCCGCTTCCGGGTACATCAGCATAAGAGGAACCCAAGCACCGTGGTCAAAACCTCGGGACAGGTCTTTTTCGCCTACAATCCCCTGACTGTTGAGTAGTGAGAGAATGTGCTTCGCCAGTACTGGATCTCCTGATGCCGGATACGTGAGAGAAGAAAGTTCATCTGGAAAACCAGAGAAATCGTATATAGTCGGCGGCTGAGGATGCATGGTTACCCGCGGTGCCGCAGTAGTCCAGTGGGCAGATACGCAGACAATTGCTTTGGGCCGACCGATATCCTTACCCAGTTGCCGAAGAAAATCGCGTGTCGGGCAGTCCTCAATAATTAAACTTGGTGCGCCGTGTGAAACAAATAATGAAGGAAATTTCTTGCCCATGTTAAATTTCTCCTTAAATGGCTAGTCGCGCCAAGTTGTCTTCAAGGTTAATGGTTGTTACGTTGAGCTGGTTGACTTATGGTCTTCGGCAGACCAGTACCATCTTGTTTTGCGGCTGGAGAACATTATTACGCAGGCAAATCACAGAATAGCCGATTGATTTAACCAGTTGCACCAACTGACGTAGGGTAAATATTTGCTTGTGGCGGAACGGCAGGGGAGAATAGAGGGACTCGAGAAAAAGAGAGCTCTTGCCTCCACTCAAGCGATACGCCCATTCGCTTATCCTGTAATAAAACGCGTCACGTCGAGGGGTGTCGAGAAAGAGCCAACCACCGGGTTTGGTGACGTTATAAGCGTTTTGTAGGGTTTCGGAGGGGAAGTTGACATGTTCAAGGACATCCCAAAGCGTCACCACATCAAAAAAATCGGTGAAACCCAGTTGCCAGTGCCGAGACTCGATGGTTTCTCTGTTTAAATAGATTCCGAATTTACTTTGGGCGAATTCTCGGAAGATTCCCTGCGGTTCTATGCCATGCACAAAAGCCCCTGCATCGGCAAGAAGATGAGGAAAAAGTCCGGCGCCGGCGCCGATATCCAGGCAGTAGGCTCCGGACAAGGAAAGATGGTGTTTGACAAGGCTCAGATTTCCCTTAAGCTGTTTTCCGTTGCCAGGAAGCCGCCCTTCTATATAGTCCCATGCCTTTTGGTCAAGAGCCTGCGTGAAATTATCCAGGGACTCGGCTGGCAGGCTGTCCAGGTGGTCGATAAAATGAAAACCGCACGCAGAGCAAGCGTAGACCGTCGTCTTTGCAAGTTTGTATGTGCGACTGGCGCCATTCGTTGCGCACAGTTTGCATCGGCTGAAATCGTACATGCTGTGAGTCAATTCCTCCTCCTGCCAACTTCGGACTTTTAGCCCACAGTGGCCATTTACGCAATATCTTTTACACCCTCCTAGGAAAGCAAGAATAAAGCAAGCAACAAAAGTGTGACATTTATTGCACATATATTTTTTTAGTGTATAGTTAAGGTTCCAAATACTTTAAAAGCTGAGAATTATGGAACCTATTGTCACATATAAAGAGCGTTGCCGACGTTGCTATTCCTGTGTTCGCAGCTGTCCTGTCAAAGCCATTAAGGTTGACGATGGCTTTGCACAGATCATGTATGACCGCTGCATCGGCTGCGGCAACTGCCTAAGCTGTCCACAGAATGCCAAGGTGGTTGTTGATCGCATGGTCAGAACTCAGGAGATGCTCGCATCCGGTTCTCCGGTCGTAGCGGTGCTCGGCTGCTCGTTCCCTGCTTTTTTTAATACTCTCCAGCCCGGCCAACTGGTTGCCGCCTTAAAAAGCCTTGGTTTCTGCGAAGTACATGAAGGGGCGTATGGTGCCCGCATGATTGCCGACAGCTATCGCACAGCCCTGCACTCCACCGACCGCCCCCTGATTTCTTCACACTGCTCAGCGGTGGTTGATTTAATTGAGCGCCACTACCCGTCACTAGTTCCAAATATTATGCCTGTAGTCTCACCAATGATTGCCATGGGACGCTTCATCAAGAGCATCCTAGGTGAAGAGACCATGGTAGTCTATGTCAGCACCTGTATTGCGGCAAAATTCGAGATTCAGGGCGAGGCATCCAATGCAATAGACGTCGTCCTGACCTATCAGGAGCTTGACAAACTTCTAAAAAACAGAGGCATCTCTCCGGCTGGCCTGGCAGAAATGCCGTTCGACGGTGTCGATCCTGGCGCCGGACGGCTTTTTACACTTACCGGCGGTCCACTAAAGGTTTTTGATATTCAGACCGATTTTCAGGACAACGAAACCATCTGTGCCGAAGGTGAGGCGCATACAATCGGCATCATCCGTGACCTGGCTACCGGTCGCATTTCACCGGCTTTTGTTGATCTCCGTTTCTGTGATGGAGGCTGTGTCGACGGGCCTGCACGAGACAAAGAGCTTAATCATTTTTTCAAACGTAAACTTATAGTATGCCACAATAGCGCCAAGCCCCCTTACGACACAGCTGTTCACTATCTTTCAACTTCGCTCATGCCGGATCTTTCCCGTTCTTACTCAAACAAACTCCTCAAGTTACCGACTCCAGGTAAGGACGACATCAAGCGGATTCTGCATTCTACAAACAAATTTACGCAAGGCGATGAACTCAATTGCCGTGCCTGCGGGTATAACAGCTGCAGGGAACACGCGGTGGCAGTGTTTCAGGGGCTTGCCGACATTGAAATGTGCCTTCCCCACAACATGCAATTGATTGAGGAGGAGCGCGGCCACCTCATGCAAAAATTTGAACTGGTACAGCGAGAGCTGGACCGCCAGGCGGGTGATGACACAATTGTCGGCAGCGACCCCGGCATTCTGGAGGTAATGGAACTGATCCGGCAGGTGGCTCCGACACCGACAACGGTGTTAATCAGCGGAGAAACAGGCACTGGCAAGGAGCTTACCGCACGCTCAATCCACCGTCAAAGCCAGCGCAATGACAAGCCGCTAATGACGGTCAACTGCACGACACTTACAGATTCTCTACTTGAAAGTGAACTATTTGGTCACAAAAAGGGATCTTTTACCGGAGCTATTGCCGACAAAAAGGGACTGTTTGAGGCGGCTAACGGCGGCACCATCTTCCTGGACGAAATCGGTGACATCACCCCTAAACTTCAGGCTGAACTGCTGCGAATTCTGGACTTGGGAGAGGTGCGTCCAGTCGGCAGCGTCGCGCCCAAAAGGGTGGATGTTCGTTTGATAGCAGCAACCAACAAAGATCTTGAGCTGGGTGTGCGGGAGGGGTGGTTTCGAGAGGACCTATATTATCGCCTTAACGTTTTCTGCATAGGGCTTCCTCCATTGCGGGAGCGTGCTGAATCTGTGCCGGAGCTGGCCCGGCACTTTCTGGACAAGGCCAGAAAAAAACTTAACAAAACTATCAACGGTATTGAAGATCGGGCGGTAAAGGCCATGCAACACTATCCCTGGCCAGGAAATATCCGCGAAATGCAAAATGTTATCGAACGCTGTGCCGTTCTGGCTAAAGATGGTATCATCCGGTTGGAAAATCTTCCTACTATTTTTACCGATACCTACGAATCATGCCCTGACGTTGATGTCAATCGTCGCCGGGTTTCATTCAAGGCCGAGCGCGAGTTGCAGGTTGTTCGCACTGAAAAAAATATTATTGCGCGCTATCTAGAAGAAACGAATGGAAACGTTGCCAAGGCTGCCCGCCTGGCGAATCTAACCCGTCGGACTTTTTATCGTCTGCTTGAAAAGCATGGCATTGAAGTTGTTCGGCATCCAAAATAAATTCATATCTAACCCACCTGGCGGCTTAATTCACCACATCGCAAAAACCCGTAACCTGTTTCATAATAGTGTATACTTTTAGCCGCCAATGTGCCGTTTTTGTCACACTATTTACCGTTATGTTAAACAAGTAATTATAAACCCTGTTATAACTGCTTGTATTTGTTTGTGTTATTTTAAATATTACGACTTGGCATGGTATTAGCTGTTGTATACAACACATTCGTTCATACGAACTCGAAACAAACCATAAAAAACGGGAGGAAGATCACAATGGGAAGAATGGGAGAAAATCCAAGGTACAATGTCATTTCAATGAGAGTGAGCGATCAAGAGCGCGATCATCTGGAAAACCTTATGAAAACTAGCCACAAGAGCGTATCTGATATAATGCGTGAGGCTATGGAATATTTTTCTGCCCACTATGAGCAAAACGAACTGAGCAGAAAAGCTGCATAGTTTTGATTTACAACTTGCCTCGATAAAGGGGATAACACTTGTAACAAAGAGACCAAACGCAACAAGGCGAGGATTAACTTCCCCGCCTTGTTGCGTTTAAGATCACTTAACGATGTCAGTTAATCAATATTTCAAACTGTTCCTGATGGAAGCCGGGCTTGGCCCGCACAGTGATCCTTTTTTTAAATTTCTTTTCCAGCTCTTCAAGCCCGCGCCGCTCTTCGTCATAAAGAAGATCAGCTACCTGTGGGTTGACTGTCACTGTAACTTTTGTGCCGCGAATATCAAGCATTTCACGCCGTAGTTCGCGGAATATTTCATGGCAAACCGTGATTTTTGATTTGATGTAGCCACGCCCCTCACAATAACTGCATGGTTCGCACATCATGCGGCTGATATTTTCACGCACCCGCTTTCTGGTCATCTCGACCAGTCCGAGTTCAGATATTTTCAGAATATTGGTCTTAGACTTATCAGCTTTCAGGGCTTCCTCTAATGCCCCGTAAACCTTTTCACGATTGACTTCTTTTTCCATATCGATAAAGTCAATGATTATGATTCCACCAATATTACGTAAACGTAGCTGATATGCGATCTCCTTGACCGCCTCCAGATTGGTCTTCAAAATTGTGTCTTCCAGGTTGTGTTTGCCAACAAATCGTCCGGTGTTGACATCAACAGCACTCAAGGCTTCAGTCTGCTCGATAATGATGTAGCCACCCGACTTGAGCCAGACCTTCCTTCCCAGTGCACGACTGATCTCGACTTCCAGACCGTAATGATCGAAGATCGGCTCTTCTTCGTCATACAACTCGATCGTATATTTCATCTTTGATGCAAATGTCGAAATAAAATGTACAATACGGTCATAGTCGATCTGAGAATCAACAATAATTTTATCAACCTGCTCGGTGACAATGTCCCGAACTACTTTTTGGACCACATCCAGATCTGAATGCAGCAAAGACGGCACCGCACCCTTTGCCTGACGGCTGGAAATTTCCTCCCACAAGGTGGTCAGATACTGCATATCGGCAATCAAATCTTCTTCACTTTTTCCTTCCGAAACAGTCCTGACAATATATCCGGAACCTGGCTTTTTGAGACGCTCGACAATTTCGCGCAACCGCTCACGTTCTTCTTCGTCTTCTATCCTCCGTGAAATCCCTATATGATCGACTGTCGGCATATAGACCAAATGGCGTCCTGGCAGAGAGATATGAGATGTTATGCGGGCACCTTTTGTGCCAAGTGGCTCCTTGGATATCTGCACCAGAAGTTCCTGCCCTTCCTGCAACAGATCTTCAATCGGATGAAGCGGACGAAACTCGGCACGGTCATGGCTATCCTGCTCTTCAGGCGGCTCGTCGTCCTTTTTGCTGCCTGCATAAAGTAGCGACTCATACTCTTCAATAGCATCGAATACATCAGCCACATACAGGAAAGCGGCCTTCTCCAGACCAATATCCACAAAAGCAGCCTGCATTCCAGGCAACACGCGAATGACCCGACCTTTGTAAATATTGCCCACAATTCCCTTTTCGCGGCTCCGTTCGATATAAAGCTCGGCAATAGTGCCGTTCTCAATCAGCGCGATGCGGGTTTCGTGGGAAGCGGCATTAATAACTAACTCAGCTCCCATGGTGATTTTCTCCGTTTACTCAAAATATATGTAAATATGAAATTGTATGTAATCGTTATTAAAACAAGTGAGAAGCTCGCCCTATCCATCAAGGTTTGGTAAAGATAACTTCCAGTTTTTCAACCCGAATATCATCACCCTGAAGCGTCTCATCAGTTGTTATGGCCCTGGCAAACTCAACCGGTTTGCCTCTTTTTGCAACCAAATCAACGACCTGACCATCTGCAGAGAGTGAAACTGTTTCACCCCTCAGATCGACCGCCTTGGTCTGTCCTTTTTTTGTCCGATAGATGACAAAAGAGTCCTGTGCCAAAAACTGCACACATTGCTTCAGCAACTCATTCGGGTCTGCATTGCCAACAGTTATCCGATAGCGGGTGGCTTCGATCAAGGTCGATATGGATGGTAATTTGGCATCAACTGCATCCGACTCCAAAATCCGCAACCCTTCCGGCAACACTGCATTAAGACGTTCCTGCACTTCCAGAGCAGTTATGCCGGCAACAACGAACATATCCATATACTCTGCCACTGATTCAACTCCCACGGAGGTTGCTGTCCCAAACGAAAAGCGGGGGTGCGGGTGAAAACCAAGCGAAAAAAGGATCGGCACCTCTCCCCTGCTGACGGCACGAGTAAAGACAGTAATCAGCTCAAGGTGGCTCAAATAGCGCATGACTCCATTTTTTGAAAACCTGAGGCGCATCCTGGCCGCAACCGGTTCCTCAGACTGAATGTCCGGTCGCGGTGGAAGAGCAGCCTGAGGAGAAACCCGGTTTGCCACAACAGTGAAATCGCAAACACCACAATTGCTGCAACTGCCATCGCGGCAATCTTTGGTCGCCGCCTCCGCAAGAGCCAGCTCACGCTCAGCCAGCAAAAACTCACGCGTAACGCCGCAGTCGAGGTGGTCCCACGGCAGAATTTCATCCAGTTTCCGGCGCCGCAGGTACCACTCCGGCTCAACAGCGCAATCAGCAAATGCCTGCAGCCAGCGCTCCAGAGAGAAATGCTCCCGCCAACCGTCAAAGCGGCAGCCTAATTCTACAGCACGGATCAGAACCGGCGCCAGACGACGGTCTCCGCGAGCAAAGACACCTTCCATGAACGAAAGCGGCGCATCTTGCCATTTGAATTTGAGCTTGCGTTTTTTGAGATCGCAGTGGAGTTGATACTGGAGGTCCGTTGTTTCCTGTGTGGAAATCTGAGGCTCCCATTGAAACGGTGTATGCGCCTTGGGAACAAAGGTGCTGACAGCGACATTTACATCGCCGGAAACACCGCTCCCCTTGGCCTGATCCTTGACCTGACGCGCAAGCGTCGCGATCTGGGCGACATCGTCAGCTGTTTCACCCGGCAAGCCGATCATGAAGTAGAGCTTGATCAAGCGCCAGCCGGCCTGATAGATTGCGGCAGCTCCGGCAATCAGATCGCCCTCTGTGATGCCCTTGTTTATGACCCGCCGCATCCGGTCGCTACCAGCTTCAGGCGCCAGGGTAAAACCGGTCTTGCGTACTTTTTTAATTTCATCTATCAGCTCGTCAGACAAGCTTCCGACCCGCAAGGATGGTAGCGATACAGCCACCCGATCCTCGGCATAACGTGCCATTAGTTCGGTAACCAGCGGAGTGACACAAGAGTAGTCACCCGTTGAAAGCGACAGTAGCGATATTTCGTCATAACCGGTGGCTTTGAGCGATTTTTCCACAAGGTTGAGGATCGTCTCCGGGGAACGTTCGCGCAGCGGTCGATAAACATAACCGGCCTGGCAGAAACGGCAGCCACGAGTACAGCCACGGGCGATTTCCACCGCAACCCGGTCATGAATAGTCTTCATAAACGGAACGACAGGAGAATCAGGATAGGGAGCCGCGTCAAGATCGGACAGGAAGCGGCGTCGCACGGAGGTGTAACCCGGTTTGAGTGGTATGACCGCAGAGATGGTGCCATCGGGAGCGTACTGCGGCTCGAAGAAGGATGGAATATAAACCCCTGCGATGGCAGAGAGGCGTTCAAGTAGCCGGGTTTTAGTCTCACCCGTCTTTTTCGCTTCCAGTACGGCCAAGGCGATTTCCAGAACAGCTTCTTCAGCGTCACCAAGAAGCACAGCATCAAAGAAAGGAGCCAGAGGTTCAGGGTTATAGGCGCAGGGTCCGCCGGCAATGATCAGCGGATAAGACTCTCCCCGATCACTAGCAAGGAGAGGAATCGCGCTTAAACGGAGCATATTCAGTATGTTGGTGTAGGAGAGTTCATATTGCAGGGTGAAACCGATAATATCACAGGCGGCCAAAGGGGTGGCCGTTTCAAGAGTTGCCAGCGGGACATTGGCAGCCAGCATCTGTGATTCCATATCCGGCCAAGGGGCAAAAACACGCTCCGCAGCAATCCCTTCAACCTCGTTCAGAATGTGGTACAGTATCTTTAACCCCAGATGACTCATGCCAACTTCATATACATCAGGGAACGCAAGGGCAAAGCGCAGATCGGCATCATCCTTCCGGATGGATCCCATTTCGCCCCCCATATAGCGGGCAGGTTTTTCGACAGCGAGAAGATTCATTTGTGGAATTCAGTTCTTGTGCAAGATTTAGACGGTCTGGAAATATAGCAAATAGGCCAGCCATATGCAAGGAAATAGCTGTTTTTATGACTTTTTGACCTGAATTAGTACCCACCCTTGCGCTTTTACACGATGCTAGCTATTATTCAACCATCCGACTTGACCGACATATTTGAATGGTGGACGAGAATACTTTGAAAACACTGAAGACTACATTCCTGATGGTTCTGAGGACACATGATTATTAGACGCACCGCAAAAGGTACTTCCACTGCTAACCCCAGACAAGCCGCCTGTGAAACTCTTCTGCGCATCAGGAAAGAAGGCGGGTTTGCCGACCGCCTTATCGACATAGAACTTTCTAACGGCGTCTTGAGGGGGCCTGACCGGGGGCTGTACGCTGAATTGGTTTTCGGCGTGCTGCGTCGCCAGGGGACTCTGGATCACATCCTCCAGCAACTACTTGAAAAACCGATGGTTGAGCTTGACCCACTTGCGCTGGTCATCCTGCGGATCGGGCTGTACCAGTTGACCTGTCTCGACCGCATCCCCGAATCCGCGGCCGTCAATGAGTCCGTCAACCTGGCAAAACTGATTACACCAGGCACCAGCGGTTTGATCAACGCCGTCCTAAGAAACTACCTCAGACGGCGTGACACGATCAGCTTTCCAGATATAGCCACCAACCCGGCAGCGGCAATTGCAGCCCGCCATTCCCAGCCAGAGTGGCTGGTTGAACAGTGGATCTCACAACTTGGTGCAGCTGAAGCGCAGCAACTTGCAGAGTCTTCTTCGCAGCAACCCCCGTTGACGCTGCGGGTCAACACACTCCGCTCCGATCGCGACCATCTGCTGCAGGAGTTTAAAATACAGGGGGTTGAAGCTGCTAGCTGCCGTTTCTCACCCGATGGCATCACACTTGCCGGGCGCCACACGGTCAGTTCTCTTCCCGGCTTTGAGGCCGGCCTGTTTGCCGTACAGGATGAGGCATCACAACTGGCTGGAAGGTTGCTGGGTGCAGAACCGGGAGAACGAGTATGGGACGCCTGCTGCGCCCCAGGTGGCAAAACCTGCCACATTGCCCAGCTCATGGATGATCGTGGTGAATTGATAGCAACCGACATCTCCCGTTCGAAATTGACACTTGTCCAAGATAGCCTTCGCAGGCTCGGGATCGAATCTGTTTCAACTGCAGTTGCCGATCTGCATCAGCCAGACACGTTTCCTGACGGCATTTTTGACCGCATCCTTCTGGACGCACCCTGCTCCGGCTTGGGAGTTATACGCCGTAATCCGGAAGCAAAATGGCGCCTTTTCTCCGGCGACATCACCCGCTTGGCTGCCGTTCAGAAAACCCTTCTGAAGAATGCCGCGGCCAAACTGAAACCTGGGGGTACGCTTCTCTATTCAACATGCTCGACCTCAGAAGCTGAAAATGAACTGGTAGTGGAGGATTTTCTTTTGCACAACCCCGAGTTTGTGCTAGAAAACCTGAACGACCTATTCCCTGCTTGGAGTGATCTGATCGCGTTTTACGGCATGTTCAGAGTCTGGCCGCACCGTCACGGCATGGACGGCTTCTTCGCAGCACGGATCAGACGAATATAAATAGAGTCCGGGAGTTCCTGCATGAAAAAAATTGCCCCTTCCATCCTGTCGGCCGACTTTTCCCGCCTTGGTGATGAAATCCGTGCCGTTGAAGCATCCGGTGCCGACTACATCCATATCGACGTCATGGATGGTCATTTCGTCCCCAATATCACGATCGGGCCACTGATTGTTGAAGCTGCCCGTAAGGTGACTACACTGCCGCTGGATGTACATCTTATGATTGAGAATCCCGATCTCTACATCGGCGATTTTGCTGCGACCGGCGCCGACATCATCGTCGTACATGCCGAAGCTACTAATCATCTGCATCGCAGCATACAGTTGATAAAATCCTTCGGGAAGAAAGCCGGCGTTTCGCTCAATCCGGCCACCCCGCTAAATGTTCTCGATTACATTATCGATGATCTGGACCTTGTACTTCTGATGACAGTAAACCCGGGATTTGGCGGCCAGAGTTTCATTGAAGCCTGCCTCCCCAAGATCCATTCATTGCGGGCAATACTAGACAGGCGCGGATCGGAGGCCGAACTGGAGGTTGACGGCGGAGTTAAACCTTCCAATATTGCCCGGATCTCCCACGCCGGAGCGGATGTCTTTGTCGCTGGCAGCGCCGTTTTCGGATCATCTGATTATGCGGCCACAATTTCGGAAATGAAGAGATTGGCACAGGAACCGCTGCTCTGATTTTATTCGGACTTCCTGGAAATAGCTGTTTTATTAATTGAGTTTCGAGATGAGTTGGGCTACTATTCGACACTATGTTTACAAGCGTACTAATTATAGATGATTCAGTTACGGTCCGTGAGCAGATTATCAGGACTCTCGAATCGTTCGGCCTTTTCTCCCGCTATTACGAAGCTGAGGACGGCATGGAAGGGTTCAAGATACTCCTCTCGTCTCCTGTGGACATCATTCTGTGTGATCTGGAGATGCCACGCATTGATGGCTTTAAGTTCCTGCGTATGCTTAAAACCCGACCCGACTATCAGGATGTTCCTGTCATAATTCTGACCGGCATGAATGATCGTGATCGCAAAATTAAAGGCCTTGAACAGGGAGCCAGCGATTATATCACCAAACCGTTTGATCCGGAAGAGCTGGTCGCCAGGGTCAATATTCATCTTAAAATAAAAAAGCTGCAGGATGACCTGAGGCGCTCTAATGAATTGCTACTGGAGCTTTCCAACACTGATCACTTAACAGGACTCTATAACCGACGCTACATGATGAAAGCGCTTGACAAAGAACTGCAGCGTAGCGTTAGAACTGGTGGGAACCTGTCCCTGATTATGCTTGATATCGATCATTTCAAGCTGGTTAATGACAGCTTTGGCCACCAGCAAGGGGATATCGTGCTGCAAAATGTGGCTTTGCTGCTGCAGAAGGAGCTGCGCAGTTATGACTGCGCAGCCCGTTACGGCGGCGAAGAATTTGTCGCCATCCTGCCGGATTCGTCTCTGAAAGAGTCTGTTTTAGTAGCCGACCGGATCCGTATGGCGGTCCAGGATAATATATTCAGCGGATCGCTTGCCAAACTCAGCCTTACTGTAAGTCTGGGGGTTGCCAGCATTTCTCAGGAGCACCACCCTACAGTAGATGGATTTATCAAACTGGCTGACGATGCTCTTTATAGAGCTAAAGGAAATGGCAGAAACCGGGTCGAGTGCCATGATTCGGAACGCCTTAAAAACCTCAAAAAAGATACTGACGCACCGCATAAGCCTTAGCTGCTAAACAAACAGCAATATATCAATCTTGTAGGCCAACGCCACCTCCCATCAGCCTGATTAAATGGCCTGAAGGCTGGTGGCGCTTGCATATATACATTGCAAAGGATTATCTATGAACACCTATTTTAGTAAGTTAGAAAATGGTTTTTGCGCTTTCACTGTAAAAAATATCTTCGCTAACACACTTATCCGGTTTACCAGGGTCAGGATTTTAGCTGCAGTTTTACTTGTGCTCTGCAGCAGCTTGTCCGTCTTTGCAACTCCTTTTGGCAAAATTGATGCACCACCGATTTCTGAACGCTGGTTCGGCATTTATGTAAACAGTGAGAGGGTCGGATTCTACCGGCAACTGATCGACAAGTCAGAGAACGGCTACCGCGTTGAGGGGAGTGGGAGCGTCCGGATGAAAGTAATGAGCTTTTCTAAAGAAGCTTCAATGCGGGAAACATACCTGGTTTCTAAAAATCTGGCACTACGTTCTTTTGATGTTGAGCAGACCGTCAATGGCTCATCATCGCACCTTATCGGAAAAGTCAGCGGCAGTAGCATCTATATAAAAAGTGAAACAAATGGAAAAACAACCGATAGTGTGCTCAAGTTCAAGGGGGAGGTCTATCCCGCCCCGGCACTCAATTTATATCCACTTTTACGAGGGGTATCAGCGGGAACGTCGTATAAAGTTCAGGCGTTTGATCCGGAAGAGCTGAAGATCAAGGAGATACAGATCACTGTGATAGGCTTAGACAAAACAACCGAAGGCCTGCCCGCTCTCAAACTCCGCAACAATCTGTATCCGTTCGTAAACAATGACATCTGGGTTGATGGACAAGGGAATACACTGGAGGAATCTGTTCGAGAAGGGCTCGTAATAACCAGAGTAGAACAACCTGGAGTTATTGGTGCATTTATTAGCGACTGGGCCCTTGCCAAGAAAGATCTGATTTATGATTTCAGTTTGGTGCGCGTACAACCACCAATCAAAGATCCAAAGAAGTTGACCGGCCTTGCTGTAGAAATAAGCGATTGGAATGACGCTCTGCCGCTGCTGCAGGAGGGTGGTCAACATGTGGAAAAACGTGGCAATGGAAAAGTACTTTTTAAAACCGGTTCTCTGGTTCAGAACTTATCCGAATTGAAATCGCAGAAACCGTTAGACGCACATCTGAAGGCGGCTAACAAGATCGAGTCTGACGCACCCGAGATCAAAGCCCAGGCAAAAACTCTTGCAACGGGAGTTAAAAATCAGGAAGAGCTGGCCAGGGTTCTGGCTTCTTGGACAGCAGAGTGGTTGAAGGACACCATCGATGACGGCGGCAGTGCCGTCGAGAGCTTCAAATCTAAGAGCGGCAACTGCCAGACACACGCACGCCTCTACACTGCACTAGCCAGAGCTGCCGGGATTCCAACCCGTTTTGTTTCCGGCCTGGTACATCTTGAGGGGAAGGGTTTTCTCTATCACAGCTGGGCCGAGAGTTTTATAGATGATCACTGGGTTTCGGTTGATCCTACTTACAATCAGCTCCCGGCTGATCCCACTCATCTTAAACTGCTTGAAGGCCATCTTCCCGAAGATATGGCACCGATTATTGCAATCATCGGCCGAATCAAGATGACTGTTGTAGAATCTGCTTATTAAGGCGTCTACCGTATTCGGGAATGAATGAGCTTTAAATATGCTCTTGACCGCTCAGAAAAGTGCTGTAGAATGCCCACAGTTATTAACCGCTCCACCTTATTAGGATGATGACTATTTTTCAGATGATCAGCTGGACATTTTTGTCCCGTTATTTCAGTTTAATAAATAGAGGGGGAGTACATTTATGCCAATGAAACCTGAAACACTCACCGCAATCAACATGACCGAAGACGAACTGATCAAAAGTCTCATAAAGGATGTTCAGGATGTTTTCATCAATATGGTCGGGGTAGAGGATCTGATGCATCTGCCGATTCAAATTGATGTTACAACACATTTCAAAGACTGTCTGACTGCCATGGTTGGTCTGGCAGGCACATATAACGGTTTGGTGAGCGTCCATATTCCCTGGCCGTTGGCCATCTCGTTTACCTCTTTGATGCTGGGCATGGAGGTAACTGAAATTGATGACGATGTTAATGATGCCATGGGTGAAATCGCCAATATGGTCGCCGGTTCTTTCAAACAGCACCTCTCCAAAGGTGGTTCAGATATTCAGCTCTCAACACCTTCCGTAGTCAATGGTGCCGACTATGTCGTCTCTTCAGGAAACAACCTCGAAAACATCACGCTTAAATTTGCACACGATGAAGAATGGTTCATGGTTGCACTCTCAATTGAAGATTAGACAGAGATGGAAACCGACATTCGGATACTTGCCGTTGATGACATCGAGTTTAATCTTGATCTGATCGAGGTCATGCTGACCGGACTTTCCGGACTGGAAGACCTGACTGTTCTCCGAGCCATGAACGGCCGTGAAGCTTTGGATATCCTGGAGCAGAGGAATGATATCGATATCATCCTGCTTGATCTGGAAATGCCGGTTCTGAATGGTTTTGACACCTTGCAAATCATTAAGCACCATGAAAAATTGCGTGACATACCAGTAATTGTTGTAACTGCCGATCAAAGCGAAGTTCTCAAGACTCTTACAATGGGCGCTAACGACTTCCTCGCCAAACCATATGATCCGCAAGAGCTTAAACTGCGGGTCATGAATCACGTCAGAATCAAGAAGATGAACGACATTAAGCTGGATATGAACGATGCTCTTGAAAGAGAGGTCGTTAAAAAGACTGCTGCTCTACAGAAAGCGCTGGTTCTTTCGCAAGAAGCCGAGTATGAAATTTCGCTTCGACTCGGTAAGGCTGCGGAATATCGCGATCTGGAAACCGGCATGCACACGGTGAGAATTAGTCACTTCTCGCGGGAACTGGCTAAACTGGCCGGCGTGCCGGAAGAAGATTGCGAGATATTGCGTTATGCATCGCCTCTACACGATGTCGGCAAGATCGGCATTCCTGATCATATTTTATTGAAGCCTGGAAAACTGACTGATCAGGAGTTTGAAATCATGAGAATGCATGCTGCCATCGGCGGCAAGATTCTTAGTGATGCAGAACGTTTTCCTGTTATTGAAGCGGGGAGAATAATTGCAGAACAGCACCACGAACGCTGGGATGGCAATGGTTATCCGAATAGGCTTAAGGGTACTGATATACATGTTTTTGGCAGGATTGTAATGATTGTGGACGTATTTGACGCCTTGGCATCCGAGCGGCCGTATAAGAAGGCATTTTCAATCGAAAAAACAACAGCCATTATGCTGAAGGATCGGGGCATATTCTTTGATCCTGATCTGCTGGATATTTTTATGGCCAATCTGGATCGTTTCGTAGCTATTAAAAACTCACTACAAGATAGTCCCGGCACCGAACACAACCCCTTTGAAGAAGTTTTGATATCGCGGCAGCTTGCATGACTGCAAGCTGAGTAAGTTCGGAGAATCAGTAATGACATTACCACAGTATCCGATACTGGTTGTCTCATACGTTGATGAGACCAGGTCGGCGTTAACCGCTGTCCTGAACAAAGCCGGAGTGCTTGCTATCCCCTGTGCAAACTTCTGCGAAGCAGAGAATCTGGCTCTCAGCGGACTTTACAGTGGAATATTGGTTGACCTCCCTTCGATTATTAAATCAAAGGGAGAAGAAAAGATCGTCGCCTATACACTGGCCAACTTTTTTCCGACTCTGCGGGTACGGACGATGGGAGGCATGCTCATACCGATGGCAATGCCGGGAAGTGCCAAACAGGATAAAAGCCTGGACGACTTTTTGTCCAAAACCTGTCTGGCGTTTGTACCCCGAAAATTGCGCGCTTACAAGCGCCATCCGGCTTGTCTTTCCACTATCGTAGTGTATGGAGATATCGAATTGAGAGGATTTACTTTGGACATTTCCTGGGGTGGAATGTTCATCGTTGATTTGCAAGCCGAAAGGTTCAGTATCGGAGACCCGGTTACAGTTATAATCCCCGAATTCAGCTGTTCCATTGCCGCGGAGGTCCGTAATATTATACCATGGGGGAGCATGCGCAGAGCCCCGGGAACAGGCCTCTGTTTCAGTAATCTTGATGAAAGCATCGAGCCTATTATTGCAGGTATCACAAGAACCAGTAAAGAGTTCGACCGCGACCGGCTGTCGGCCTGAAAGTCGGGGCGTTAAAATCGTCGTTGATAATCCGCTACAAGTTCCCGTAACGCCTTCTTCATACCGCGCTTCCACGGCCCAACCGCAACCAGCCGCAGATTTTCCGGGGCAAATAGTGCCCTGGCGGTTTCCTGAAGTTCAGCAGCATTAGTCCTGCGGGCTTCAGACTGATCTTCCTCAATGCTTCTAACAACACCCATCAGCTCACCCCAACCATACCGTCCACCCATTTCGTAGGCAGAATCAAGACTGAACTCAAGATCAAAAATATATGAATTGCGGATGCGCTCCAGTTCCTCTTCGGGAACCGGTTCAGCTGTAATACGGAACAATTCCTCAAAGGTAGCTTCGACCGCATGAATCAAGGTATCCGGGGCCGTAGACATATCAAATACCAGGCAGCCGGTTTCGTCGTAGGCACCGATTGCGCCATCTACGGAATAAATGATGCCCAATTCCTCCCTCAAACGTAGATGGAGCCGGGAGCTGCCGCCACCCGCAAGAATTCGCCGCAAAAAACGCAACGCCATAAAACGGCGGTCATCACGGGCAAAGCCAAGGAACGCCAGCTGAAGATTCATCTGGCTGTCTGAGTCCTGAACACAGCGAATCTGAGGGGTGAACTGACGGAGAGTAACCAAGGATACCGCCGGCATGCGCTCATCAGACCACTCTCCAAAACAGTGGCTGGCAGCAGCAAGGACAGCACGGTTTTTGATCGGTCCGGACACAACCAGTACCGCATTTGAAGGAATATAATACTTTTTCAGATGATCTTCGAGGTCACTGCGTTCGATCGCCGCAATGCTTTCAAGCGTTCCGATAGTCGGCATTCCGAGCGGATGTCGGGGCCATAGCAGTCGGCTGACGATAGTATCGGGATTAACCTCTTCACCCTGCTCATTCAGATCCTCTCTGGCTTCCTCGGCGATAATACGCTTTTCAATTTCAATTCCGCTCAGAAGAGGTTTCGTCAGCATCGAAGAGAATATTTCCATGCCTCGCTTGATACTGTCAGGGTGTACCCGTGAATAATAATAGGTCGATTCGGCATCAGTGGCGGCATTCGGAGCACCACCTACAATCTCGAAGGCAGACTCGATCGCCAGTGACGAGGGAAATTCAGCCGTTCCACGAAAAAGGATATGCTCCAAAAAATGCGAAAGCCCTTCACGACCGGGAGGATCATTACGACCACCGACCTTGAGGTAAATCGCAAGTTCGGCAGAGTGCAAATGCGGCATTTCAACACAGACGACCCGCAGTCCGTTGTTGAGGGTTTGGATAAAAGGACGGATCATATCAAGGCGCTCCGGATAGTTTCTATTCGCAGCCAATATTCATCTGGCGTCAGGGTCATCACTTTATGCTGCTCGGCCCAGACAGGGTCATCATCCCAACGGTAGCGTATCGTACAGTCAGACATATTATTCATACCTCAGGGCATCGATTGGATTGAGTCCGGCTGCTTTCTTGGCAGGATAAAAGCCGAAAAAAATCCCGACAGCTCCTGAAAAAATAAAAGCGATGGCAATGGATTGGAACGAAATCATTGTTGGCCATTCGAGCAGACGAGAAACTACCGTAGCGCCTCCCGCTCCAAGAGCTATTCCGATCAAGCCCCCCAGCATGGTCAGCAGCACCGCCTCGGTCATGAACTGCAGCAGGATGTCATTCTTTTTGGCACCAATCGCCATACGGATGCCGATTTCACGGGTACGTTCAGTCACTGAGACCAGCATGATATTCATAATGCCGATACCGCCTACAATCAGAGAGATTGAAGCAACAGCGCCCAATAACAGTGACATCGCCTTAGCTGACTTTTCTGCAACAGCCAATATTTCCGACAGATTGCGAGTCGAATAATCCGGCTCCTTGCCACCCGTTATCCGGTGACGTTGATTAAGAAGCGATTGGATCTCACTCTCTGCTTTATTAATCAGTTCTTCATTTTTTGCCTTAACGATGACAGCGCCTACAATTCCTGTCCGTTGTGACCGGACCAGATTGCGCTGTGCTGTGCGCAGTGGCACAAACACCGCATCGTCCTGATCCGTTCCCTGCGGTGACTGTCCTTTGCGCTCCAGAACTCCGATAACGGTAAAAGGAATTTTTTTGATCCTGATTATATTTCCAACCGGGTCGGCTGAGCCAAAAAGGTTTTCGGCCACGGTCTGACCCAACAGACAGACTTTAATCGCACCATTTTCATCATCCTGGTTGATGGGACGACCGCTAACTACAGGCCATTCGCGGATTTCAAACAGCTCCGGTGTCCCCCCCATTATGATTGACGACCAGTTCATATTACCGTAAACAACCTGCCCCGATGTCCTCACGGTGCCGGCAGCATAAGCTACGGATGGGCACTCAGCCATGATTGCCTTGACATCATCACTTGATAGCGTCTGGGCTCCGCCGCTGCCGGTACGTAAGCCGCCGCTGGTTGTCGATCCGGGAATAACAAGAATGATATTGCTGCCGATGCTGGCTATCTGTTGAGAGATGACATAACTGGCCCCTGTTCCTACCGCCATCATGGCGATAACGGCGGCAATCCCGATGATAATGCCAAGCATGGTCAGAAATGAGCGCATTTTGTTAGTACGCAACGCCCTTAGGGCTATTTTGAGTGTTTGTAAAAAATCCATATATTAATCCGTTTGATTGATCTTACTATCTGAAATTATCCGGCCATCCTTGAAGGTGATCTGCCGCCCGGCATAAGCCGCTACATCATGCTCATGAGTAACCATAATAATCGTTATCCCCTGCCGGTTAAGAGCGGTAAAAAGGCCCATGATCTCTTCGGTAGTACTGCTGTCAAGATTGCCTGTCGGTTCATCTGCTAAAATAACAGAGGGATTATTTACCAGGGCGCGAGCGATGGCAACCCGCTGCTGCTGGCCGCCTGAAAGCTGGCTGGGGTGATTATTCTCCTTGCCGGCCAACCCGACCTGTTCCATGGCTACAATGGCTTGTTGGCGACGCTCCTTGGCATTAAGACCTGCGTACACCAGCGGCAACTCAACATTCTCGATTGCCGGGGTACGGGCCAACAGGTTAAAACCCTGAAACACAAAGCCGAGTTTTTTGTTGCGAATATCAGCCAGCTGATTGGTCGTCATCCCCCCCACATCCAGACCATCCAAAAGGTAGGAGCCGGAACTGGGAAGGTCCAGGCAACCAAGTATATTCATACAAGTAGATTTACCGCTGCCGGAGGCTCCCATAATAGCGACAAATTCACCAGCGGTGACATCAAAGGAGACTCCTTTAAGGGCCTCGAACTGTTGATCCCCCATGATGAAGACCCGGCGGATATTATTTAAGGAAATTACGCTGCTCATTTAGAAACGTGGCCCCATCGGTGACGAACTTGCTCCCGCCTTTTTCTTCGTATCACCACCGATCTGCTCGGTAATGACTTCATCACCTTCCTTGAGGGCACTCTCTATCAGCTCAATGCTGCTATTGTTGGCAATCCCGGTTTTTACCGGAGTCGCAACCGGCTTGCCATCCTTGAGGATATATACCTGCAGGCTCCCTCCCTTGCCTTTGCCAGGACCGCCTTTGCCTCCGCCTTGTGGTCCCCCACCTCCGGCAGGGCGCTGAGGAGAAGCACCGCTTCGGTCTCCATTGCCCTTCTCTTTTGCGTCATCGCCCTTTGATTTCGGCTTGAAGCGCAGAGCTGCCGGTGGCAGTTTGAGCACATCATCTTTTTTGGCCACTTCAACGGACACATTGGCTGTCATACCCGGCTTCAGTTTCATATCACTATTGTCAACGTTAACAACCACAACATAGGTGACAACGTTTTGAGTAATGATCGGTGCACTACGAATCTGGACCACTTTCCCCCGGAAAGTCAGTTCAGGATAGGAGTCTACCGTAAAGCTGGCTTTTTGATGAAGCTGAATACGGCTGATATCGGCTTCGTCAACGCTGACTTCGATCTGCATTTTAGTAAGATCCTGAGCGATTGTGAAAAGCGTCGGGGTCTGGAATGATGCGGCCACTGTTTGTCCAACATCTATCGCACGGGATATAACCACTCCGTCGACCGGCGAACGGATTGTAGAGTAGCGCAGATTTGTTTTAGATTGCATCAGCGAGCCACGGGTCTGGGCAAGAGAGCCTTCAGCCGCTTTGACATTGGCTTTGGATGATTGTAAAGCTGTCTCGGCTACGTCAAAGTCCCCCTGAGAAATTATCCCATCGGCCAGCATTTTCTTATTGCGATTGAAGGTGCGTTCAGCATCGGTAAGGGCGACTTTGGCTTTTTGCAGACTGGCCTCGGCGCTGAGGTAGTTCCCTTGGGACTGTTCCACGGAAGCATTAAACAGAGAAGGATCTATCTCTGCTATGGGCTGACCCTTTTTGACCCGAGAATTGAAATCAACATAGAGCTTCTGGATGGTGCCTGACACCTGTGTGCCAACCTGAACAGTCGTTACTGCCGATAGGTTGCCGGTGGCAGCGACAGCCGAGACAATCGCGCCGCGTTCAATTTTGGCGGTCTTGTAGCTAACCTCAGGCGTACGTTTATAGAAAAAATAGCCTGAGATGGCGGCTATAAGAATGATAACGGCTAGAATGATAAGATATTTTTTCATGCGAATCTCTCGATATGTCGTAATATTTAAAAACTTGCGGCGGCCATCATAACAGATAACAGACGTCACAACAGAAAAAAAGCCCCCCTGTCAGCTGACAGAGAGGCTTCTTTTTGGAAGCCCGCATCCGATTGGTTGCGGGCTAACTAGGGCAACCCTCTTTGCAGTGGGAAACCGGACGAATCTTAAATCTTGCAGTCCACATTGGCAGGGTCTCCTTTCGACGTAATATTTAATTCCTAACAGGATTGTTTTTATCTTAATACTATTTAGGAACTTGTCAAGGGAGAAATTTATACGATGAAATTGTTTTCGATTTAGATTGCATTATCTGATGCAGATGGCAAAATATCCCATATGTCATCACATACGCCTTTTTTGGAAATATCATGTCAGCAGGTAATGTTGGAGGATGCTTCGGTATTCTCGGTTCAGTCGACTGACCTACCGGTCACGATAGCTGAGTCGCTTTCTGTAAAAGAGCTACTCTTTCGCTACCTGTGCTATATAAGAAGATTCACTTTGACTCTTATTCGTCCTGTGGTTCTGGAGAGCGGCATTGAATTTCGCCTGGCTGGAGCTGACCTCAGCTTGATCAGCTTTTTGCCACCTGTATATGAAAACGACTTCGCGACGTTGCGTATCTGTGGCGGTATTCTTGTGCAGCCTCGCCAGTGCGATCGAGGCGAACTCCGCTTTGGAGTCGAGCATTTTAGCGGAGTCGTACGAGTGTCGCTTCAGCTCAATGAGTTCTGCCCCCTGATTCTCGGCAGCCGCTCTCCGTCATTGATTCGTTTCTGGCTCTACCGCGTCACCCAAGCCGCAATACATCGCTTGGTGACGGTGCGCTTTCTCTCCTTGCTGTATCGCAAACTTGCAGGCTCTTCTGCCTGCGTGCGGATTGTAAATGTTGCAGTTCGAGCTGGAAAGCCTGTCTGAGGCTTTGCTTGTGACCTGAAGTGTGCTACAGTTTATGTTCTGTTATTACGAGACACCGCAGTGCTCTACATCTTCACAAACAAAACCTCAAGCATGGATAAAGCGCAGAAAACAGTGCCTATTTTACTAAAAGGAATTCCAGAATATGCCACACACTATTATTGAAATGCCTTCAAGATTGCCGCTTTATACGCAAAAAGAGGCTGTTGTTTTCCCCTATATGCTTTTTCCTTTGTACATCAGCGAAAAAGATGTCGCCACTTTTCGAGAAGCCGATAACTACGAAAAATATGTGGTTCTTGTTTTTGAACGCCCTGATGACCCAAAAAGTGAGTTTCCTGGTGGCAGATGTGAGATCGGCACACTTTGCAAGGTTAACCAGATTAAAAAACTGGATGATGGGCGTTATAAGATTTCGCTGGAAGGGGTCACCCGTGTGCGAATTCTGGACACCGAACCTGCTGAGGTGCTGACCCTGGCTCATTGTGAAATTGTGAGGGAGTTCGTTGAAAAGAATCTTGTGTCAGAAGCGCTCGTACAGAGCCTTAATGCGCTGCTAAAAATAGCGCTTTCACACGGGAAACCCCTTCCTGACGATGTCATGAAAATGATCGACTATATCGATAATCCGGCTCGTCTGTCTGATCTGGTGGCGCTATATGTCAACCTCCCAACTGTTGATCTACAGGAACTGCTGGAAACTACTGATCCGTTGGAACGCCTGAAAAAAGTTTACGTACAACTGACCAATGAAGTACAGCGGATGCAGGTCAAGAACGAGGTCGCCGGTGAAGTAACCAAGCGGGTTGGCAAGAATCAAAAGGAATATATTCTGCGCGAGCAGATGAAGCACATTCAGGAAGAGTTGGGTGATGAAGATCCACGCTCGGCCGATATGAACGAGCTGCGCCGAAAAATTGAAGAGGCCGGACTTCCTGAAGATGTCAAAAAGATCGCCGATAAGGAGCTGAAGCGTCTGGAGCGCATAAACCAGGCCTCGCCAGAATACAACGTATCGAGGACCTATCTTGATTATCTGGCAGGTATGCCGTGGAACACAAGTACGGCAGACACTCTCGACATGGTGCGTGCCGAAGAAATACTCAACGAAGACCATTACAATCTAAAAAAGGTCAAAGAGCGTATCTTGGAGTTTCTGGCGGTACGTTCACTCAAAGAGAACATGAAAGGGCCGGTGCTCTGTTTTGTCGGCCCTCCTGGGGTCGGAAAGACTTCCCTCGGCAAGTCAATAGCCCGCTCAATGGGGCGTAAATTTGTACGCATCTCGTTGGGTGGCGTCCGTGATGAAGCTGAAATCCGCGGCCACCGCCGCACTTATATCGGTGCCCTGCCTGGGCGCATCATCAAGGAGCTTTACCGCTGCGGTGCCAATAACCCGATCTTTATGCTGGATGAGATAGACAAGCTGGGTAATGACTTCCGTGGAGACCCGGCCAGTGCGCTTCTTGAGGTACTTGATCCGGAGCAGAACTTCAGCTTCAACGACCACTACCTTGATGTTGCTTTCGACCTGTCAAAGGTGATGTTCATCACCACCGCCAACCAGCTCGACCCGATCCCCGGCCCTCTCAAGGATCGCATGGAGGTCATTCGCCTGGCCGGCTACAGTAGTCAGGAAAAGTTGCAGATCGCCAAAAACTTTATCGTACGGCGCGAGCTTGAGGAAAACGGCCTTGCTGACCGTGGGCTTACCTTCAATGACGAGGCGTTACAGAAGGTTATCAGCGACTACACTCGTGAGGCTGGTGTGAGGGGTCTGCAACGCACTGTCGCTTCAATCTGCCGCAAGGTAGCAAAGGAAATAACTCAGAAAAAAGCCACACGAAGCGACATTACAGCTGAGGCCGTAGCAGAGCTGCTTGGACCGAAAAGATTCCATAACGAGGTAGCGGCCGAAAACGACCGTATCGGCGTAGTGACCGGACTGGCCTGGACAGAGACCGGGGGAGACATCCTTTTCATCGAAGTCACCTCCATGCCGGGCAAAGCGGAGCTGATTCTGACCGGTTCACTAGGTGATGTAATGAAGGAGTCGGCTCGGGCAGCACTCTCCTACATTGAAGCGCATGCCGCAGAATTCGGCATCAAGCCGGAAGCCTTTAAAAACCGCACTATTCACATTCACGTTCCTTCCGGCGCCATTCCAAAAGATGGCCCTTCAGCTGGTGTAACCATGGTCACGGCACTGGTTTCACTCCTGACCGGAAAACCGGCGCGCCGCAACGTCGCCATGACAGGAGAAATCACGCTGACCGGTCGTGTGCTGGCTATTGGCGGATTAAAGGAAAAGGTACTCGCTGCCCACCGTGCCGGTGTCAGCACAGTCGTAGCGCCGGAGCGCAACCGTGATGACCTGGAAGACATCCCGGAGAACGTTCGTGCCGAACTACAGTTCATCTTTGTAACTGAAGCGTCTGAAGCATTGGCAGCGGCACTCTAACCGTATATGACTTTTGCCTCCATAGACAAAGTCCTGCTGATTTTTTTTCACGAGCTTCAGAATTATTTCACCCTCGCAGGACGTACTTTTGTGCGGATCTTCCGGCGACCATTCTATTATCGCGAATTCACAATCCAGTTTGATAAATTGGGGTTCTCATCTCTGTTCATCTGCACCCTGACAGGCCTTTTTTCAGGCATGGTAATGGCACTGCAGTCGCTGATTCAGCTTAAGCCGTTTGCTGCAACCAGCTATGTAGGCGGTATGGTGGCGGTAACAATGATCAAGGAACTAGGGCCAGTGCTGGCAGCACTTATGGTAGCTGGCCGTGTAGGGTCGGCTATTACTGCCGAGTTGGGAACCATGGTAGTGACGGAACAGGTTGACGCCATGAGGGTGGAAGGCACCGACATTATCAAGCGCCTGGTTGTACCGCGCCTTAAAGCCATGCTGCTGGCACTGCCCCTACTGACGATTGTGACCGATTTAGTTTCTATATTTGGTGGTTATATCATGTCGGCCGGCTACAACATCAACCCGATCATGTACATCAGCGGTCTGCCTCAGTTTATGGTGTTTCAGGATCTGATCGAAGGGGTGCTGAAACCGGCGGTGTTTGGTGCCATTATTGCGATAACCGCTTGTTACGTAGGGCTTAATACAAAGGGTGGCGCAGCGGGCGTCGGGGCTGCAGCCAAGCAGGCAGTAGTACTTTCTTCGGTTATGATCCTGATCTGTGATTTTTTCATGGCGAAGATCTTCGTGGTTTTTAGAGGATAATATGGCGTACTGGCTGTTCAAAACCGAACCGGCGGGAGGGATGAGCTGCCAATGATCCCCAGCGACTCCATCCGCATGGACAAATTATGTTATTCAATCGGCGGACGCAAGATCCTTGAGGATTTCGACTTCCGTCTGGAGCGCGGCGTAAACCGCACTATTTTAGGTGTCAGCGGTGCCGGAAAGACAACTATTCTCAAGCTGCTGCTCGGCCTTCTCAATCCTGATTCCGGCACGGTATCTATCGGCGATCTACGGATAACCGGGTTGCCGGAATCAAAATTTATGCAGCAGCGCAAGCGGATCGCTATCGTTTTTCAAGGCGGGGCGCTGTTTGATTCGATGACAGTCGGTGAAAACGTCGGTTATCGCCTGTTCGAAGAGGGACGACTTTCTCAAACTGAAATAGCGAAGATTGTGACCGAAAAACTCAGCTTTGTCGGTGTAGAAGCGGCCATCAATCTGTACCCGTCTGAGCTGTCAGGCGGCATGAAAAAAAGGGTGGCCATTGCCCGCGCCCTGGCGGCAGATCCTGATTACATCTTCTTTGACGAACCGACCACCGGACTTGACCCAATCGGGGTCTATAATATATGTATCCTGATGCAGCGACTGCAGGCAGAAGGGAAGACAACCCTAATGGTTACTCATGATCTGGTTACCGCCTTCGCGACCTCACAGCGCTTCACTTTTCTTCATAAGGCGCGCATGCTGTTCGAAGGGACTGAAGAGGAGATGAAGGCCAGCAACATTCCAGAGGTACGCGAGTTTCTGGAACCGACTGACAAATCACTGTTTATATAATTTGTAACCACATTGGAATACAACAGGACAGGTGGGATTGACATGAAACGAAGTAATCAGATCGGATGGGCTCAGGTACGGGGGGGCGTTTTCATCTTTCTGGCACTGCTCATTTTTGCCGGCGGAGTCCTGCTGATGGGACAAAAAACCAAGATGTTTGTCAACAAAGGGGCCATGAGGATTGTCATGAATGACGTCGTCGGCCTTAAAGTTGGTGCTCCTGTATGGCTGGCCGGGGTGGATGTTGGTCTTGTAACCGACATTCTATTTGCAGATCCTAAAAACAGTAATGAGGTCAGTATTGATATCGAAGTCGACACCGAAGCGATGAAGAAGATCGGTACCGATTCGAAAATATCAATCAAAACCCGCGGACTGATGGGTGAGAAATATGTCGACATACTCCCTTCAAAGCGTTATTCAGACAAGCCTCCCGCTTTATTACAGGGGACATCGGTAGCCAAGCTGGATGATGTAATCCAGAAGGCCGGCGACGCTTTTGACAAGGTTAATGGGATCATAGACAACATCGACAAGGGGAAGGGAACCCTGGGAAAGCTGAACAAGGACGAGACCCTCTACAGCAATGTTGCGCGACTGGCTGTTGAAATGAAGGATCTGGTGGTCACCATCAACCGTGGCGAAGGAACTCTTGGCAAACTCAATCGCGATCCCGAGCCGTACAACAAGCTGATCAGCATCCTTAACCGTGCCGACCGCACGCTGCAGGACATCCAGGCATCTGACGGAACGCTTAACAGGCTGATTTATGACAAAGCGCTCTACACAAAGCTAACGGCTTTGGCTGACAAAAGCATTCAGGCAGCCGATGATGTCCGCGATCTGAATAAAAAAATCATGTCAAAAGAGGGTACGATAGGCCTTCTGCTTAATGATCGGGAATTTTATGACAAGGGCATTTCTCTTCTTACCAGTGCCGAATCATCAGTTAAAGCGATCGAAGATGTTACTGCAAAATTAAAGAGTGGCGATGGGACAGCAGGGAAGTTGGTGAATGAAAAGGTGCTATATAACAAAATGGACAAGATGGTCGATGATCTGGATGCGCTGGTAAAAGATTTCAAAAACAATCCACGGAAATATATTAAGTTTTCAGTGTTCTAAAGGGAGTACGGGATATGAAACATATTTTAGTCATAATTACGCTGTTAGCTGCATGCGCCACTCAAACACACGCGGCGACGCTTGAAGAGAAAGTAGTCGAACACACCATGAAAAACGGCATGAAGCTATTGATGGTGGAACGACATACCTCACCGACAGTTTCCGCCTGGATACGTTTCAGGGTCGGGAGCGTTGACGAGCGCAGCGATGAGCGCGGAATTGCACACCTGCTGGAACATATGCTTTTCAAGGGAACAACCACGCTAGGTACAAAGGATTACGCTGCCGAAAAGCCGATTCTTGATAAGATTGAAAATGTCGCACACACGTTAATGGCAGAAAAGGAAAAACGTGACAAAGCAGACCCTGTTAAGATTGCAGGCCTTGAAAAACAGCTGGCGTCTCTGGAAGCGGATGCGTCAAAATATGTCATAAAAGATGAATTTTTCGAGCTGTATTCAAAGAACGGCGGCACCGGCTACAATGCCTTTACTAGTCGAGACGGCACGACCTATCTGATCAGCCTCCCTTCCAACAAACTGGAGCTATGGGCCGCCATTGAATCGGACCGTTTGCAAAATGCGGTCTTGCGGGAATTTTACACCGAACGGTCGGTAGTGATGGAGGAACGCCGCAGGTCATATGATGCGGACCCTGAGAGTAAATTATGGGAAACATTTGTAGCCTCCAGCTTCCTGGCTCACTCCTACGGTCAACCAACAATCGGTTGGATGTCCGACATCGAAAATCTGACCCGTAGCAAGGCCGAACAGTTCTTCCACAGTTACTATGCGCCCAACAATGCGATAGTAGCGGTTGTAGGGGACATTGATACAAAGGCGACTATCGCCATGGTTGAGCGCTATTTTGGTGCGGTTAAACCCGGAAAAGAGCCCCCGCCGGTCACTGCTGTTGAACCAAAACAGTCGGGAGAGCGGCGCATTGAATTGGTGGCTGAAGCTGAGCCAACTGTGATAATCGGATTTCATAAACCTGCCATCAACACCAAGGATGACTATGTTTTTGACGTAATCAACATGGTTTTGAGCAGCGGTCGTACCTCCCGCTTTTACAAGAAACTGGTGATTGAAAAGCAGATTGCCTCTGATGTCGGGGCATTTGATGCGCCGGGGAATCGCTACCCGAACCTGTTCGTGGTCAGCGCCAATCCACGTGCGCCACACACGGTTAAAGAGGTTGAAGAAGCCATTCAGGCGGAACTGGATCTGCTAAAAACTACACCAGTCGCCGAGCGTGACCTGCAACGGATACTCAATAAAATAGAATATGAGGAGGCACGCCGGATGGGTACTAATGGCGGCTTGGCTCGCAACCTTACCGAGTATGAAGCAACCACCGGCAGTTGGCGTTATATGACTGAACATCGAAACAAGATTGCCGAGGTCACACCGACCGACATCATGCGGGTAGCAGCTACTTTCTTCACCCGCGAGAACCGCACCGTCGGTTTTATTACAAAAAAAAGGGGTGACAAATGAAACAGCTTTTAATTTCGATCTGCTTTCTGGTTACCTTGATTGCGCCTGCTTTTGCAGCGAATCAACAACTTGGAAATCCCAGAACAATGAAATTTCCCGAATTAAACTTTCAAATCCCCACGGCTGAACGAGTCGTTCTTGAGTGCGGAATTCCGGTATATCTGCTGCGCGACACCGAACTACCAATAATCAACATGACCGCCATGGTGCGGGTTGGATCCGTATATGAACCAGCCGTGAAATCAGGACTGTCAGGCATGGTCGGGAGTGTTATGCGTAGTGGCGGCGCAGGGGGTATGACACCGGAAAGTATGGATGACGAACTCGAATTTATGGCTTCGTCTGTTGAAAGCGGAATTGGCAGCGACATGGGAACGGTTTCACTGACGGCACTCAAAAAAAACTTCAGCAGGACGCTACAGATCTTCAGTAGTGTCCTGCTTCGTCCGGAATTCAGCGGAAAACGGGTTGAAATGGCCCGCAAGCAGGCGATTGAAGGCCTGCGGCGCCAGAATGACGATCCCAAGGAAATTGCCGGGCGAGAGATCAATAGTGCCATATATGCCGGCCACCCCTTGGGTCAGATTGCAACTTTTGATTCAATCAGTGCCATCACCCGCCAGGATCTAGTTGATTTTCATGGTCGCTTTTATCGCTTGGACAACATAATCCTATCTGTCTCCGGAGATTTTGATAGAACTGCTCTGCTTAAAGAGCTTAATTCTACCTTTAAAACGGTAAATAAAATCGCCTCTATAGTAATACCTGATGTGCCACAACCAAAACAACAGCTGCAGGGAGAGGTTCTCTACGGTAAAAAAGATGTCAACCAGACCGTCATCCGCATGGGGCACCTTGGGCTCAATAAAGACAATCCTGACATCTATGCAGTGCGCCTTCTAGACTACATCCTTGGCGGCAGTTTTACGTCACGTCTGACAATGGAGATCCGTACCAACCAAGGCTTGGCCTACAGCGTCGGCAGTCGTTTCGACATCGGTCGTCGCTACACCGGGAGCTTTGTTGCCGAGACTGAAACCAAGGCCGGTTCCACCGTCAAAACAATCAATCTGATGAAGAAAATCATCGCCGATCTGACAAAGGAATTAGTGACCGATGAGGAGTTTAATGCTGCCCGTGAATATATGATCAACTCATTCATGTTTGGCTTTACAACTCCTGCTTCAATAGTAAGCCAGCGTGCCCGGCTCGAATATTACGGTTATCCACAAGGCTATCTTGAGCAGTATCGAAGCAACATTGCCAAAGTAACAAAAGCAGACATACTGGCTGCAGCTCGTAAATACCTGCACCCGGACGCTTTCAAACTGGTTGTTATCGGAGATGCGGCAAAGTTTGACCAGCCACTCTCAACATTTGGGACCGTCCGAGAGCTTGATCTTAAACTAAATATCCCAGAGCGCTAATCGGCAGAATGAGGTGAACTGGCATGGCTTTTTTTGAATGGGACAACAGACAAACCGAACCTCCCCTTGTCAAGGGAGGCTTAAAAGTTCCCCTCTGGCAAGGGGGGAATTGAGGGGTTAGACGTTCAATCGCCCAGCGATACTATCAGCTATTTTGATGCCATCTACGGCAGAACTCATGATACCGCCAGCATAACCAGCGCCTTCACCGGCCGGGTACAGCCCCTTGACGCCAATGGATTCAAAGCTGCTGTCTCGCAGAACTCGCACCGGTGATGAGGTGCGGGACTCGATTCCTATAAGGGTGGCCTCAGCTGTGACAAAACCCCTAAGCTTTCTTCCGAAATCAGCAATCCCTTCCCGCAACGTTTCGATGATAAATGATGGCAGTACCGAATCCAGCTCCGTCTCACAGATTCCGGGACGGTAGCTGGCTTTGACAGCCCGCTTCCCCGGAAGCCTCAAAAAATCGAGCAAATTCTGAGCAGGTGCGAGGTAGCCTCCCCCACCCGACTCAAATGCTCGTTGCTCCCACCTGCGTTGCAACCGGACCCCTGCCAGTGGACCAGGTCCATCAAAATCTTCTTCTCGGACATTGACCACCAAGGCACTGTTTGCATACGGGGAGTTACGCAGTTGACCGCTCATGCCGTTAGTGACGACTCCACCAACCTCCGATGCTCCACCGACGACAACTCCACCCGGACACATGCAGAATGAATAAGCGCTGCGCCCGCTGGAACTATTGTTCCAGGCAACAGCATAGTCAGCCGCAGGCAGATCTGGCTGTTGCCCATTGCCATACTGGATTCGATTTATCAACTCTTGCGGATGCTCAACCCTGAGACCCATAGCGAAAGGCTTACGCTGTAGAGGCACATTACGTCTTTCCAGTATTTCAAACGTATCACGCGCACTATGACCAGTGGCCAAGATCAGATGCTCACACGGAATCTCCTCTGCACCATTAAGAGTCACCGCATCAATGCGACCATTTTTTATATTCAGGTCGGTCATACGGCAGCCAAAGCGAATAGTAAAGTCCTTCTCAAGGAGTTGCCGCCGTATAGCACTTATTACCGTTCTTAAACGATCAGTGCCGATATGCGGCTTGGCAAGATAGCGTACCTCCGGCTGTGCTCCGAAGATGACCAATTGTTCCAGCACCCACGGTACCATCTGATCTTTGGAGCGGCATGTCAGCTTGCCGTCCGAGAACGTCCCTGCTCCGCCCTCACCAAATTGAACGTTTGATTCAGGATCAAGAACGCCGTCTTTCCAGAAGCGTTGTACAGACAGCGCCCGTAACTCTACAGGCTCACCGCGCTCAATTATTGTTGCCTTCAGCCCATATTCAGCCAACCGCAGGGCTGCAAACAATCCGGCCGGGCCGCTGCCGACGATGACGATGCGTTTTGGCGACTGGATTTGTACTGGAACCGGAACCGTTTTATCCTCATGCCATTCCAGTGCCTGATCAACCCCAAGAAGCGATCTGACCTCATCATCAGCTGAAAAAGAGAGCGTATATACCAATTTTATGAGTGGCTTTTTACGTGCATCTATCCCTTTGCGGATAATGCGTATATCTTGAAGTGATACAAGTGGAACAGAAAGTTTCGCAGCTAGCAATGCAGGCAGAGTTTCTTCACGATCAGAAGGGGTGAGAGAAAGATTACGATAGATAAAAGGCATGGATTCAACTCTGCAGGAACTTTTCGCGCTCCAGGAGCTGTTCGACAATTATAACGATATCCGTCGGACTGGTTGACTTGGGGATGTGAATCTTGGCGCCCATTTCCGGAGTCTCGTGTTCATGGGGTGATTCCTGAAACATGGATGTCAAAAGTATTATGACGGGTGGTGTATCTCCGGCCAGCCTGCTAATCTCCATGCATGTACTGACACCCCCCATACGTGGCATTACAAGGTCAGAAATGACAACATCAGGTGCCATTTCGAGATAGGCCTTTACACCTTCAATACCATCATTGGCATTGAATACGGTAAAACCGTTGTTGCTGAAATTGTCGGTCAACACCTTCAGGAAAAACGGATCATCATCAATGATAAGAATTTTTTTGTTCGATTGGTTCATGGCGGTACACACAGATAGGAATTGATATCAACAGCCGGTGTATACTACACCATATCAAGCAAAAAATGAAAGGAAGAATGTTTTTAGGAGCAGATAGGAAACTCCAGGCGGAATGTCGTCCCTTCCGGTGAAGAGGACTCGACCTCCATGCTCCCTTCGTACATACGGGCAATGCGCTGAGCAACCGGTAGCCCCATTCCGGTGCCGCGATTTTTTGTACTGAAGAAAGGTTCAAATATGCTGGAGAGAAGATCTTCCGCAATTCCGGTGCCGCTGTCACTAACCCTGACAATCACCCGCCCCTCACTTTCAAAGAGTTCAATAGCAAGACGACCACCGTGGCTCATAGCATCCAAGGCATTCAGAAAAAGATTGGTGAAAATCTGTCCCAACTCGGTAGGGTCAGCGGTAATGGGCTGTGGTACACAATGATATTGCCGGTCAACCTGAATTTTTCTGCTATCAATCTGAGGAGAAAAAGCCTCTATTGCGCTATCGATCACCTGATTGATCTGCACATTGGACGATATGACACGGGTTCGCCTGGAGGCATCAAGTAATTTACGGATAATAGAGTCTATCCGTTCGACTTCTTTCAGGACTTTCAACTGATATTCAAGTTGATCCGGTTCAGTTGATGTCTGGCGCATTAGTTGGATAAACAGGGCGATGGAGTTGAGAGGATTGCGTATTTCATGAGCCATACCAGCAGAAAGATAACCCATTGCCGCCAGTTTTTCAGATTGTATGATCTCTTCTTGAGCATTCTGAAGCGCCTCGGATTTTTCACGCACCCGCTTCTGAAGTTCCAAATTCCACTGTTCTATTTCAAAGAGGAGACGGTCCTGCTGTTTTTGAAGCTCACGGTTGTGAAGTTCAATTTCCCTGATTCTCAGCACATTTTGCAGCCGTTCGAGCAGATTGCGATTGTTAAAGGGTTTGAGAATATACTCCGAAGCACCGTTTTTCAACAGTTCGACAGCGATCTCTTCGCTCCCCTTGCCGGTAAGCATCACTACGCACGTGTCAGGAAACCGGCTCTTTATCAACTGTAGTGCAGCCAGACCATCCATCTCCGGCATGATATAATCGAGCAGAACCAATTCCGGGGAGTGTCGGGATATAAGCTCAAATCCTTCGTGGGCATTATCTGCTATATACGGCTGAAAACCGTGCTTTGAAAGTATCAGCGAGGTCAGTTCGAGGATATTCCTGTCGTCATCAATGATAACTACAGGTTTTTTTGTAGCGTGCGATCTAGATTCAATCAGCATGGCTGGAAGGTAGTTTTCATGACTACAGTTGATTCACCGCTAAACAGCCGGTAGCCTGACTGTCAGAACAGGGCAATTAGCCGAGCGTACAACCCGTTCAGCTGTGCTGCCAAAAAGTATACGGTCAAGGCCGGTCCTGCCATGAGTACCGAGTACGATCAGGGATGCATCGATTTTGGCGGCAACCGACGTAATCTCATCGCAAGGAATACCGGTCAGGATAGACGTTTTATAATTTGAAAAAGTGCCCAGTTTTGAACTACAGAATGTATCCATCATCTTGACAGCGCTTTCTTCAATTTCTTTTTCAAGCTGTTCAAAAGAGATATGTGGCACATAGAAACCACGTAGATCAACCGGTTCATTGATGACATGAACAATAATCAGCTCGGCATTGAACTGAGTTGCCAGTGTCAGGGCGTAGTCAAAAGCACATTCAGAATTTTCTGAAAAATCGATGGCTGTCAGAATTCTTGCAAACGGTTTCATAGTTAAATCCCCTCTTCTGGTCCTTATAAACAGGATAAGTGCGTTAACTAAAATTCCCAAAAAAAACAGAAATAATTTCTAACTTACTAATTGTGGCCGTCTGTTCCGTCGGCTTTGAAAATCTTGTTGATAATTTTTTTGAGATCGTCATATTTAACCGGCTTGTTGACGTATTCAAAAGCACCAAGCGTCATTGCTTCGAGATATGACTCAACTTCGCCGTAGGCTGTGATCATAATAACGTTACTGGCAGGATGGATGCGGTTGAGCTCGCGTAGAAACATCAGCCCATTCATCTCCGGCATATTGAGATCGGTAATAATCAGCTCTACATCTTTGCTTCGCAAATAATTGAGGGCCTCCAGCCCATTCCCGGCTGAAGCCACATCATAGCCATCATGGGTAAGAATCTTGGAAAGCGCCATCCTGGCATTTTCCTCATCATCCACAACAAGTATCCTTTTATTACCATGTTCCAAGGCGATACTCCTGCACAGTTCGAATTACAGGAAGTCTAGCATTGAGCAGCTGAGTGTCAAGACCCTGATTTATTTTTTTGTTATTGTTTTAAAGAGAGGATATCTGTAACAGAAAAACGTTTCAAACTACGGCTTAACGCCGTCTGCATCAAGTTCAACGTAAATTGGCTTGCCAGGAACCCCAAGCGATTTGTATGGTTTGCCATTCAATTCTACCTCAACACCACCGGCGTCACTCAATTCCAGTGAGACTTTTTTTTCTGCTTTCCACTCAATGATATCTCCAGCTGTAAGCTCATATTGTTGTGGAACGGATCCGTCAACAGTAGCGGTCAGAGTGCCGCTCTGAGTTACTTTGATTTTTAGAATGAAAGCCCTGGCGACATTTGCCGGACGTTTTGAAGTCACTGCCATTTCAGTGTTTGGAGACGCTTCAAGCCTTCTTTCTGCTTTAGGTTGCGGAATATCCTGCTCTACCTTCCTGACACGCACAGAACTTTGCATGGCTTGGACTGCATTATTTTGCACAGGCGGAGCAACTGCCACAGCCGGTTGCGGCAAACGAACAAGAGGAGCTGGAGCGCGCTTGAAGAAGTTAGCGGTGATCAGGATAGCAGCCAGTAAAAAAGCCGGGAACAACATTTTTTTGAAAGAGATAAGACCGCGCGACCGACGGGAAGGAACCGACGACACGCGGGCAGTATCCGGTTTTTCATCTTGAACTCCAAAAAGTTTGCCATACATTCTTGATACATCTTCGGAGTTCAGGCCAAGATAAGTAGCGTATATACGAAGAAAACCTTTGAGGTATGCCTGATTGGCAAACTCATAAATCTGGTCGTCTTCCAATGCCCTGAGATGGGAAATGCCTATTTTTGTGGTCTCAGATGCTTCTTCAAGCGTAATTCCGTGAAATTCACGACAACGGCGAAGTACCGCCCCCGGCGAACCACCCTGGCTTTCCAGTGGCACTGAAACTTGATCTAACACTCTAGCCTCACTCACTTGATAAGATCCAGGTATCCCAAAGCTGCACGACCAAGTTCGCTTTCGGGAATTAGACGCACAGCCTCTTTGAATGAAGCGCGGGCCGCATCTATCCTGTTCAGCTTGATCTGCGCCTGTCCCAGATAATAGTGGGCCGCGCCATAATCACCATAAATCTCAAGCGCCTTGGAATATTCAGTAATCGCCTGCTCGCTCTTGTCCATGGCAAACCAGACCCGCCCCAAAGAAAGCCGCACCACCGGATTCCGCGGATTCTGGGCAGCAACGGCCTGCAGTGCCTCCAATGCTTTGGGATAATCACCTTTTCCCAGATAAGCCAATCCCAAATTTATGGACGCATTTTCGTTGTTTTCGTAAAAAAGATCATCTTTTACTATTTTGAACTGCTGAATGGCACTATCCCAGCGCTTCAAATCGAGGTAGGCAACCCCTAGATCATTACGTGCAACAGAAAAGCCCGGTTTCAAAAGTAGAGCCTTCAGGAGCCTTGCTTCGGCAAGATCGGGTCTTTTTTTACCGATAAAAGCCAAACCGAGATTATACAGGACATCCGGATTATCCGGATCAAGCTTCTCGGCCTCAGTAAGATCAAATAACGCCGCAGAATAGTTACGCTCTCCAAGATAGGAAAGCCCCATTTGATAATGATAGGAGGCGGGGTTTGGCTTTGGATTGTTCTGTACCCGGGCGGATGCGCACCCGAAAACGGTCACAAGAAGAAACAGTGAAGCTATTGAGTAGAAAATACTTTTCATTATGTCCCCAACCTTGAAAAACAGGATAAGTGCGTTAATGCACGCTCTCGCTAAACAAGGCGACTCTCCATCAGAAAGAAATATCCCTGAAACTTGTCAGCGCTTTGAAGCTGGCGAAACGTGTTTGTATCTCTTTATACTGTAGTCGTTTCATACGATTAAGACTGAAATCCTCTACATTGAAAGAAGCCATTACACTGCCGAAGACGATAGCTTGACGAAGCCCCTCCTCCGACAGATCTCCGGTATTTGCCAGATAGCCCATAAACCCTCCGGCAAATGTATCACCGGCGCCGGTCGGATCGAACACCTCTTCAAGCGGGTAGGCAGGCGCTGCGAAAACCGAATCGGCGGTGAACATTAATACACCGTACTCTCCACGCTTGACAACCAGCCGCTTGCAACCAAGGGCAATGATCTGCCTGGCAGCCTTGACCAGATTGGCTTCTCCCGTAAACTGCCGTGCTTCACCTTCGTTGATCACAACAATATCAACCTTCTGAAGTACCTTTTTCAGCGCTTCCGGCTTGGAGGAGATCCAGAAGTTCATAGTGTCACACGCAACCAGCTTTGGTTTTTCTACCTGTTCAAGCACCTTCATCTGCAGATCGGGGTCTATATTGGCCAGAAAGAGGTATTCCGAGTCGCGGTAGGATTCCGGCAGTTCAGGCTGAAAGTCCATCAGTACGTTAAGTTGGGTATCAAGCGTTTCGGCCTCGTTCAGATCATACCCATAGCGACCACTCCAGTGGAATGTTTTGCCTGGAATGCGCTGTAAACCTGTCGTATCGATGTTACGACTCTGCAAAAATGTGACATGCTCTTGCGGAAAATCTTCTCCGACAACCGCAACCAGAGATACATCGGTAAAGAAGCTCGCTGAAGTTGAAAAATAGGTGGCCGAGCCCCCCAGAACGTTCTCCTCTCGACCGAATGGTGTTTCAACAGTATCAAAAGCTACTGTTCCGACAACAACAATACCCATTGTTTTCTCCCATTGGAAAATAATGTCGCAAAGTACCACGCAGCATAAAATGAGTCAAAAGGATTGTAGAGATGTATTTGATACCGCTTCGAATAATTGGCCAAACACTACTCCCCAGCCACCCCCATAGCCCAGAGATAATTAACCTGCGCCACTAGAAAGTCGCGTTGAGCCTTTGCCTGATTACTCCTGGCCTGAAGCAGGTTAAGCTGGGCATCGTCAACTTCAAGTCTGATCTTGACGCCAAATTCATACCCCTTTTCCGCCATCTGAACCAGACGTTCAGCCTGTTTAACCGTACCGGAAAGTGCCTTAAGTATCTCTGCAGATTCACGGCATGAGAATTCCGCCTGACGAACTTCGAGTACTATCGAATCCAGCAATTTGGCCTCTTCGATCTGTTTAGTGTGCAGGTCACTCTGCGCCTGAGTAACCTTACCGCTCGTTCGGAGACCGTCAAAAAACGGGAACGTCAGGTAGAGGCCAATATTCCAGGCCGCTCCATTGGCATCAAGAGCTGGGCCTGGGTCATTAAGACTCGCCCAGTGCCAGCCGGCACCACCTCTCAGATCAAGGCGTGGCTTGTTGTCAGCACTAGCTATTTTTACCAGTTCGTCATAGATGCCTATGCGCAGGCGCAGATCAGCCAACTCCGGGCGATGTTTTTCCGCTAATTTCAACGCTTCGTCATAACTGACAGGCAGGGGGGGGGCGGCTGCCGGCACATCCAGTAAACCAATAACGTCGATTTCTTTACCACCGATGGCGAGCAAAAAGCGGAGGCGTTCGCGGGCCATTCGAATGCTATTTTCGGTACGGATTATTTCCGGCGCTGTATTTTCCGCCGCTACTTCTGCAGCCAGGACATCATAATCTGTTGCAACTCCGGCGCTGAACTTACGGGTGGCTTCATCAAGATGCCGCTGCTTTTGTGCGCGGTTTTCCTGCGCCAGACGGTACAGCTCACGCGTCAATTGAATGTCGTGATACGCCGCAACGACGTCTCGATAAGCGGCCTGACGATATAGCCGCAACTGTTGGTCGGCTGTTTTCAACCCAACCTCAGCTGCACGGATGGCGGCATTCAATTTGCCCCAGGTATAGAGCGGCTGTGAGATCGTTAGATCAACCGCTCGGCCAAACTGCCGCTGAGCAGTATTTCCGGATGCTTCCTGACTTCCATCCTTTGAGAGCGTGGCCGTGCCGTTAAGTGACAGTTGCGGCAGCGCAGCTGCCCGTTCCTCAACATATTTTCCCTGAACGTAGTTTGCATATTCACGCGCCTTTTCGATGTCGCGGTTTTTCTCCATCGCAATTGAAATAGCCTGTTCAAGTGTCAGCAATCTGGTTTCAGCGACACAGACAGCTGGAATGAGCACAACAAGAATCATCCATAAAAATTTCATTACTGCACTTCTCCTTTCAAATTACGACACCACGACGCCAACCACGGACTGAGTTGATCAGCCAAGATTCATCAGCCCGTTCCAGATCCTCCGGGTACAGGATTAGCTCCGTAATTTTTCCCTGCTCAAGCAGTTCGCTCCGAAGCACCCCCGGCAACAGACCGCACCCCTTATGTGGCGTCACTAATTGACCATCCAATTTCAGAACCAACGTGTGATAGCTCCCCTCGGTTAACTGGCCACGCTCGTTCTGGAACAATACCTCGTCACAGTCTGGCCTGCTTGATCTGGCAATATCCAATGACTCGCGGCAGGTAGTTTTGTGGTAGCGCATTCTATCCTTGGAACTAACTATGACCGTGCTGATGGCGATACGCAGTGGAACAACGGAATCCAGAAGGGTTTCCGAGGATATCTCAAGACTGCCATCAGCCGCAAGAAGGAGGCGCACCTTGCAAAGAGCGATCATTTGAGCAGCGTGATCTGAAAGAGCCTGTCGAATCTTTTTCTGGTCACAGATAAATCCGAAAAATCCGGCAGAAGAACTCAGTCGGGCCAAGTGTCTATCCAGAAGTGTGTAGACACCATTTTCCAGGCGCAACGATTCGATTAGACAAAAATCCTGGCCCTGCTGATTGACGAATAGCCCTTTACTCAAACATTCGGCATATTCAGATGATGCTTCAGAATCCCAAGTTACGGCGCTGCCGACCCCCATTGTCATACTGTTATTTTGCTCCTCAAAAAGCAGGGTGCGGATAGCGACAGAAAAGAGCGCCTCACCGCCGGGGGCAACACACCCTATCGCGCCGCAATATACACCGCGTGGGGCGTTTTCTAGTTCGGCGATTATTTCCATGCTCCGCCGTTTGGGGGCTCCAGTCACCGAACCACACGGAAAAAGGGCCTTAAAAATGTCCGACAAGCTGGTATCCTGGCGGAGTTGTGCAGAAACAGTAGAGGTCATCTGGTGGACAGACGGATATGTTTCCACTTCGAACAGTGCGTCTACTTTTACGGAACCGGTCTCAGCCACAATACCGAGATCGTTGCGCAACAGGTCAACTATCATCAGGTTTTCGGCCCTCTCCTTGGGGCTCTTCCGCAGCTGTTCGATAGCGGAGATATCCTCATCAGCGCAGCGCCCGCGGCAGGCGGTCCCCTTCATCGGTCGGGTGGTAATTTTGCCATCTTTCAGCGAAAAGAACAGCTCCGGCGAAGCCGAAAGGATGACAAAACGGCCAATGTCAAGGTACGCGCAGAACGGAGCCCGCTGTGCGGCGCCGATCCATGAGTACAACGCCTGTAAATCCCCCTGGAACGTCCCCGTCAGCGGGAAGGTGTGGTTAACCTGATAACAATCGCCAGCGGCAATGTAGTCGCGGATGCGCTCAACTTCTCCGGCATAATTTTCTAATCTTTTAGCAGGTTCGAGCAGGATGTCGGCAAAAGAGCTTGTAAGCCCAGCGCCGGCATCTACGTTATGTCGTTCCCGAAAGATGGCAAACCAGGCAAGTGGCAACCCCTCTATCGGCGGAGCAAACGGCAGATCAGGATTAAGTGCTGAAGCAGCTTCGTAGGCGACAAAACCGGCTGCATACATGCCATTCGCTGCTGCCTGTTCTAACTGGTTGAGGACTTCGACCACCTCACCAATATGATTGGTGAGCAAAGTTTTTACATAACCGCCAAAGCGCCATGAAGAACCAAAATTGCTACTGCCGACTGAGTCGAAGAGAATTGTCGGGATTTCAGGCATTTTGCCCTTTCCATCTCCGCTTCAGCCAACTCCCCAGATCATCCATCAGCGTATACATGACCGGCACGACCAACAATGTCAGCATGGTCGAGGTCAAGAGACCGCCAACTACGGCGCGAGCCATCGGGGCACGCCCTTCCGCTCCGGCGCCAAGCGCCAGAAAGAGCGGCATCATGCCAAAAATCATCGCCAAAGTCGTCATGATTATCGGCCGCAAACGGGTTCGTCCGGCCAGAATAACCGCCTCACGACGGGCCATGCCATCTCGCCTTTGGAGCACCTTGGCATAATCAACCAGCAAAATTGCATTTTTGGTCACCAAACCCATCAGCATGATCAGGCCGATCAGAGACATTATGTTGATCGTGTCACCGGTAATTTTAAGCATACCGGCCATTCCGACAATAGAGAGCGGCAGGGAGAGCATGATGGCAAGCGGTTCAAATAGCGATTCGAACTGGGCGGCCAGAATCAGATAAACGAAAAGGACTGCAAGCAGGAGCGACTCACCCATGTAGCCAAATGATTCGGCCATATCTTCGGCCTCACCCGAGAGGTTGACAGAGTAGCCTGGCGGCATGTTGATCCGCTTGGATGCCGCTTCTACATATTTAGCCGCCGTGCCGACCGGCAGCCTGTCAAGATTAGCACTGACGGTTACTTGACGGGCAAGATCTCTCCGGTTTATCTCGGTCGGTGAGGCGGCAACAACCGTACTGGTCAGGCTGGAAAGTGGTACCAGCTTGACTCCGCCACTGCCATCAGGCACAGAAACTTTTAAATCTAGTACTTGTGACGGATTTTGTCTTAGATTTGCCGGAAGCCGCACACGCAGATTAACCGCATCACCATCTTCATCCTCAAAAGTCGAAATCGCTTCGCCCCCCACCAGGCGCCCGATTGCACCAACTATATCGTTTGTGGTAACACCAGCCGACAGCGCTTTGTCCCGATCAACCCGCATACGATATTCCGGGATGTCGTTTTCCAGAGTCATGGAAAGATCGACGATTCCCGGCACCTTGTAGAGTTCCTCTTTCAAACGCGCTCCAAGCTGTTTAAGGATAGTCAGGTCGTCACCCTTGAGGTTGACATTAAGCGGTTTCTGTGACCCGCCAATCTGCCCGACCTCCTCGATGGAGAAGGTGATTCCAGCTATCTTCTGCAAGCGCTCCCGTACTTCCCGCTGCAACAGGAACTGGTTCTTGGAACGCTCATTTCGTTCCTTTAACTTTACATACAGCAGGCCATCCCGCACCGTGCCGCTGTCACCGGCGCCGATGGTGGCGTAGGTATGATCAACCTCCGGCGCCACCTTAACAGCAGCCAGAACCTCATTCATACGATTTTCAGTTTCAGTAATCGAAGCATCAGGCGACGTTTTAAAGGAAATCTGAAACTCCCCTTTGTCCTCCGGAGCCATGAATGACGACTCCAGCGTACCAAAAATCATGATCCCGACAATAAAGGCGACCACTGCAATCCCCATGACACTTTTACGGTGGTCCAGCGCCCAAGCGATGGCGCTCCGGTATTTGTCCGCTGTCGTATCGAACCAGGTGTTGAATATTTCCAGGTAACGAGCAATCCCCATACGCTTGCCCTGCAGATGAATGGATGGATCATTCCAACGTGAAGAAAGCATCGGATCAAGGGTGAACGAAACGAACAGCGATACCGACACGGCAAAGGCGACGCTAATGCCGAACTGGTAAAAGAAACGCCCTACGATACCCTTCATGAACGCCACCGGAATAAATACGGCAATGATAGACATGGAGGTGGCAAAAACCGCCAGTCCGATCTCCGACGTCCCGAACCGTGCGGCCTCCATGTGATCCTTACCCATTTCCAGGTGACGCACGATATTCTCCCGCACAACAATGGCGTCATCGATCAGCATGCCGATGGCCAGCGACAGTGCCATCAGGGTCATGACATTCAGGGTCATGCCGAGTGCATTCATGACAATGAACGAGGAGATGACCGAGATTGGCAGCGTCACACCGGTAATCACCGTAGAACGCCACGAGTTGATGAAGCAGAATACTATCAGCACCGTCAAAATCCCGCCGATCAGCAGGGTCTCCTTAACATCGGCCAACGACTCGCGCGTCATGATTGAACCATCGCGCACCAGGGAGAGTGTCACACCTGGAGGTAACTCCTTCTGAACCTTGATCATAACATTTTTAACAGTATCTACGAGCTCAACCTGGTTGCCGCCCGACTGTTTGTATATATCAAGACCGATGGCCTGTTTGCCGTTTACCAGCGCCTGCTTACGCTTTTCCTCTATACCGTCGCTAATCCTGGCCACCTCGCTCAGCATAATCGGACGTCCATTGCGCTGTGCTACTGTCATGCTACGATACTGGTCTGCGCGATCCGGCTTCCCTTCGATGCGGAGCGGATATTCGGCGGTTCCCTTGGTGATGCGCCCAAGCGGGGTATTGGTGTTCTCGGAGCGAATGCCGGAGACGATATCATTGACCCCAAGTTTAAGAGCATCAAGCATGACAGGGTCTAGATCGACGTTAACCTCACGCTTCTGGCCGCCGACCATGTCAACCTTGCCGACACCTGCAACGCTCTCAAAACGCTTCTTGACCTTTTTTTCTACCAGTGTTGTCAACTCACGGGGAGACAGGGTTGAGGACTCCACCGCAAGCGCTGCAATAGGGGCCGCATTGAAATCCAGTTTCTGGATGATCGGCTCGTCAATGGAGTCAGGCAGAGTGCCGCGAATGGATGAAACTTTGGCACGCACTTCCTGAGCAGCATCGTTGACTTTTTCCTCCAGGCGGAATTCCACCACAACTGTCGAGACCCCCTCACGGGAGGTGGAGAAGACATGCTTTACCCCGGCGATCTGATTGACCGCCTCCTCAATGCGTTTGGATAGTTCACGTTCAACTGTTTCCGGTGAAGCCCCGGAAAATGTAGTCACGATAGATACAACCGGAAACTCGACGTTGGGAAACATTTCGACCGAGAGGCGTCGATAGGAAAAAATGCCGAGTATCACCAGGGCCAGAATCATGACAGTGGCAAAGATCGGACGTTTTATGGATGTGTTAGAAAGAATCATACTGAGTCCTTTGTATTATTACGACACTTCAGATGTCGGAGCGCTCGCCAAGATTACTGTTGATAAGCTGCTTCAACTCATCAATGTTGCTGCATGCGTTGATTTCAGTGGCAGAAATCCACAATTTTAATGTATCGGCATGTTTGATAAAGATCGCCGGAAGCTCTATACCGGTTATGCCGTACCGTTCACCCAGCTCATCCCGATGCAGAAACTCCATGCCATTGTCCAGAGTCTCAAGAAAGCCCTTCCACTCTTCGCGCATGCCGAACAAACCGAACGTAATTGCACAAAGGTTGCATGAATAGGTTTCAGGCGCGAAAGCCTTGTGAGCAATATCGGTGAGAGTATTGAAAAGACCGCTGTCAGCATTGTACACAAAAACTATTGTTGCTTTCATGACCATGACCCCTTTCATTTTCCGGCAGGCGGCGCTTTGACACCGGCGCCAGCAACGGCAACCTTGTCTCCGTCATTCAGGTTGAAGCCCCCCCGGATAACATACTGTTCACCAGCTTTCAGCCCCGAAGTGATCTCGACCATATCCCCGTTCACAACACCAGTCAGAACATCCCGTTTACGCACAGCTCCGTTTTCAAGTACAAACAAACTCCCTTTTTTTGCCACTGTATCAAATGCACCAACCGAGCTACGCGGGACCTGAAGCACCTGAGAACGGACCCCGGTCACAATGCGCCCTTTAGCGAAGAGACCTCCCTTGAGGCTTTCAGACACATTGCGCACTTCAGCGATTACTTTTAACGAACGATCTGCCGAAGTCAACTCGGGGTTGATATACATGACTTTACCGGCAAACGTGCGACCAGGTTGTGAATCAACACTGAACTCCAGAGGCTGGCCAACCTTGACCCGACCGGAATCAACTGATGAAACCGTCACGGTGAGATTTAGCAGCCTATTGTCTACGATCCGGAAAATCGGCTTGGCAGCGGCCGCATCACTCGCCAGATCACCGACATTCACATCACGCAAGGCGACTATGCCATCAATCGGCGCGACTACCAGGCCTTTTGCCTGGCGGGCTATCCCCTGTTGCAGCTCTTCTTCAGAAACACGAATTTGTGCCGCTGCTACCCCAATTCTTGCTTTGGCGGCCTCTGCTTCGCTTCGTGCGTCGTCGACAGCCTGCTGCGTCGCAAGGCCTGATTCTTTCAGCTTGAGAATACGCGCCAACTCTCGTTCAGCACGGTTGGCCGCAACTTGTGACTGTGCCAAATTCGCCTTGGCAGACACTATACCAGCCTCGGCCCGTTTGACTTGAGCCTCTGTTTCGGCGACATCGATGCGCACCAACGGTTGTCCCTTCTTTACGTGAACCCATTCAGATACCATGACCTGCCTGACCAGCCCCGGAATCTGGGTTTTAACATCAACCGAGAACTTTGGCTCCAGGCTGCCGGTCACTTCAATACCATCAGATACGTTTGACGGCGCTGCTGCTTGCACTTCCACGGCTACCGGAGGTTTGGCAACCTCAACGGATTTCTTTGTATCATTCTTGCCGCAGGCAGCTATATTTGCCAGTACAGCCACAACTATCATGACCACTATCTGCTTCATATCTTACAACTCCTTGTACATTCAACATGCGATGCGTTAGGATCCACACCGTTCAATATTAGATTAATCACCGCAACAAGCCCGTCATGGCCAATGCGAGCTTCATTCCGACAAATCTGCTCTTCCTGAATTGTCTGAAAACTCCCTACAAGCGTCCAGACGAGCGCCTTACGGTCACACTGCAAAATTTCTCCAAGTTCAATTCCTTCTACAATCAATGAGTCCACTATCTTCAGCATCTGATCAAAAAAACGGTTAAAATCTACGAACGGCGCTCCCTGTGGCGGACCAAAATATATCATATAGGCGAGCTTAACGACTGGGAGGTTGTCGCTCGCTCCATCAAACATTCCTGTGAAAAAATGAAGGAGACGCTGCCTGACACTGCCGTTGATGCTGCTTAGTTCAGCCACCCGCTGGTCGAACAACTGGCCAATCCCGTTCATTATTTCAAGATAGAGCCCTTCTTTACTTTTAAAATAGTAGTACAGCACCGGTTTGCTTACACCTGCAGCCTCACACAGCTCGCGTACCGAGGTTGCCGCATAACCGTTGCGGGTAAATTGATCCAGTGCTGCGGCCACAAGTCGGTCGCGGGCTTCAATGGGCGGAATTGATGGGGGTGTTTGTATCTGCATAGTATCTCATTCTGTTGGCGGTGGCAGCAACCTACCTATCGGTAGGTATACTTGAGCAAAAAGTACTTTGTCAAGTATTTGTGTGGGATTACTGGTCCAACGGCAGGAGAAGCGGTGTGCTAAACTCTAGTGCGGGTTAAATACATGGGAGGTCACCTATCGTCTATATTGCACTGTAATTGAAATACAGACGATAGGCGGTTATTGTGTCAATGTTTTAGGAAGGTTGCCTGTTGTCTTAAATTGCATCGCAATTGCGATGGCAAGTGGTGGTTGTGCTAATGATTTTAGTGGGATATGTGGCTTGTATGGTCGTATTGATAACAGCGTAACGTGAGGCCCCAAAAGGCATCCCTTATTTATTTCCACATATCCTCATCCACTTTTTCAAATACTGCCGTAGCGCGAAG
>JANXYR010000033.1 GCA_025355965.1 Geobacteraceae bacterium | reverse complement strand
CTCCGCGGGTTGATGGATGCCTTTCTGGCAGATGAACCATTTATGGGGCTGTACTGTCAGGCTCCGGCCGCCAAAGGTATGCATCACGTCTATCTGGGAGGACTGCTGGAACATTCGCTTTCATTGGTCAAGTTGGTAAAGAATATCGTGCCTCTTTATAGCGGGATCAACGAGGATCTGCTGACCGTCGGGGCGCTGCTGCACGATGTCGGCAAGATCTACGAAATGAGTTTTGCAAGGGCTATTGATTATACCGACGCAGGTAAATTGTTGGGGCATATCACTATCGGTGTGGAACTGGTAGATGAAAAAATTCGTCAGGTTGCGGGTTTTCCGCGTGAATTGGCTCTGCTGCTCAAGCATATGCTGCTTTCCCACCATGGACAGTATGAATACGGCTCACCCAAACGCCCCAAGACGGTAGAAGCGACCATTCTTAATTATCTGGATGATCTTGATTCCAAGATCAACGGCATCCAGGCCCACATTGCCAAAGAGGCTGCTTCGACGTCCCGCTGGACCGCTCATCACCGGTTGTATGACCGCTATTTTTTCAAGAGTAATGGCATAGATGGGGAACTGTATGAAGAGCAGGAGGTGGTCTGTGTGCCGGATGAGACCTGCCAGACTGCGACTCCGGAACAGGATGATCGCAAGGAACGGCAGGCGTTCAACAATCAGCCGCTCAAGGGGCTGGAAAACCTGAAACTTTTTTAGATCTGTTCTGAACCAGGGGCTGTCACTCAGCCCCTTTTCATTTCAATATTTAACTCCAAAATTTTCTTTCTTAATGTATTTCGGTTGATGCCCAGTACATCGGCAGCTTTAACCTGATTCCAACGGCATTTTTCCAGCACAAGGCGGATCAGGGGACGTTCAACCTGTTCCAACACCATTGCGTAAATATCCCCCTTATCAAGGCCCTCTATCCCATTCATGCTGGACCGTAGCTTCAGGTCAATTAACGATTCCAGAGATGTTTCCTGACTTCCGGTTTGCGGGAGTTCACTCGTAGGAAGCAGTCCACCGAAGTCGAGAGCCGTCAGCAGCGGGTCGTTTGACAGTATCACGGCTCTTTTGATGGCATTTTCGAGCTCGCGCACGTTGCCTGGCCAGGAATATGACCTCAGAAGAGCAAGAGCGTCATCAGTCAGCCGTTTAGGGGAAGCCGCCATCTCCGTGCAGGAGCGTGACAGAAAGTAGTTGGCCAGATCAGTGATATCGTCGCGACGTTCACGTAAAGGGGCGAGTGTTATCGGCACAACATTCAGTCGATAGTAGAGATCTTCGCGGAACTCCTTCTGACGCACTTTTTCTACCAAAGACTGGTTTGTTGCGGCGACAATTCTGACATCCACCGGAATATTCTGGTTCCCACCGATTCGGGTAACCTCTTGTTCCTGAAGAACCCGTAAAATTTTGGCTTGCAGATCCAGCGGCATATCTCCAATTTCATCCAGAAAGAGTGTGCCGTGATTGGCCTGTTCAAACTTACCCTGTTTCCTCTCTCCGGCGCCGGTGAAGGCACCTTTCTCTGAACCGAACAGTTCGCTTTCGAGCAGATCTCGGGGTATTGCCGCGCAGTTGATTGCAACAAACGGCTTACCGAGTCGCTCCGAATTGAAATGAACAGCTCGCGCTACCAGTTCCTTGCCGGTGCCGGACTCCCCCTGTATCAAGATGGTGACATCGCTGACGGCAACCTTGCCGATGGTTTTGTAAACCTCTTGCATGGCAGCTGAGTTGCCGACGATGTTTTTCTCGACCTGATAGCGATCTTTTAGTTCCTGTTTAAGAGTGACTACCTGCCCTGCAATATCGCGTGCCCTTGCTACCTTTTCGATGATGGCATCAATAACGTCCAGATCGAACGGCTTGGTTATGTAGTCGTATGCACCCCGCTTCATCGCTTCTACCGCATTTTTCATGCTGGCTTCAGCTGTCATGATGACCATCAAGAGGTCGCTGTTCAATTCTCGAACTTTGTCCAGAAGGTCAAGTCCAGTGATGCCAGGCATCTTGATGTCAAGGATGGCCAGATCATAGCAGTTGTCCTTGATCAGTTCCAACGCATGACGACCGTCATGGGCAAGATCCACACTGAACCCTTTTTGCTTGAGCGCTTTTGAAAGTACCCAGCGGATACTTTCTTCATCATCAGCTACCAGTATTCTGTTAAGTGGCATAGGAACCTCTTTTATAATTTATCTTACCAGCGGCAGCAACACCGTAAATTTTGTTCCGTGTCCAGGATCCGACTCGGCTTTGATCATGCCGCGATGCTCCGAGACAATTTTGTGGCAAATGGTCAGGCCCAAGCCTGTGCCGCCGGATTTGGTGCTGAAAAACGGCGTCCAGATGTTTTCCAGATCCTCCTGCGGTATCCCAGGACCATCGTCACCTACCTCAATGACAACCATTCTTGAATGCCGCTCGTTCTGTGTCATGCGATAATCAGAAAGCACCCGGCTTGACACCGTCAGACGGCCGTCAACCCCCATTGCATCGATTGCGTTGCAAATCAGGTTCAGAAACAGTCTGGTGAGCATCTCCTCATCGGCCATGATATCAGGGATGCTGGGGTCAAAATGTTGGATGAAAGCTATTTCCCGGTCGGCTACGCCCAGCTTCTGCAACAGCAGAATATCCCCCAGAATCTTGTGCAGGTTGACCGGAGCGAGTTTGAGCGCCCGTGGGGATGCCAGCTCCAGCAATTCACGGATGATATGGTCGATGCGTTCTGTTTCTCGGATCATGACCCTGGTATATTCGAGCATTTCGCTCTCCGGCTCAAACTCCCGCTCCAGAAGTTGGGCAGCCCCCTTGATGCCACCCAGCGGGTTTTTGACCTCATGGGCAAGCCCGGCAGCAAGAGTTCCCAACGTGGAGAGACGGTCGGCCTGCCGCACCGCTGCCTCCAGTTCACGGATATAGGTAATATCCTTAAGCGTCAGTATCGCACCGATATTTTTCCCGCTCCCTTCTACCAGCGGGTAGCAGGTAACGGCAATCGGAGTAATCCGACCGGTTGAGCGGACAACGACATTTTCATGGTCCGATATGGTTATACCGGTCCGTATGGTTTTTCTGAGCATCTCGATCAGGGTCGTCTCAAGCGTGAAAAGTTTTTCGAATTCCGCGCCTAAAGCCTGCCTTTGCGAGAACCCGGTAATCTCCTCAGCCGCAGGATTACAGAGAGTAATAAGGCCGTTACTCCCTACGACGATTACGCCATCACCTACACTGTCTATAACGGTGGCGTAATAGTCATCACGTTTTTTCTGCTGCTGTTCACTCTGCATGCGCATCTGGAGCATGTTCCACATTATCGTGCACGCTCCGAATCCTTTCTGTCAGATCGAGTATGTCCTGAACTGACCCTGCTGAATTGGCAGTCCGGCGAATCTCTGAAGCGCCGGCAAATCCCTTGGCATACCAACCGATATGCTTCTTAATCTCCCGGACGGCAATCGATTCGCCCCGCTCTTCGATAAACAGGCCTAGATGATCCTCAATGATATCGGCGCGTTCTGCGGTGCTGACAGGAGCGTAACCGCCGGATTCTTCCAGCTCACGGACCTGTCGGAAAATCCATGGGCTACCGAGCGCTCCACGAGCAATCATGACGCCGTCACAGCCGGTATCTTCTAACATTCGGAGGCAATCTTCAGGTGTAAACAGGTCGCCACTTCCTAACACCGGGATTGAAAGAGATGACTTCAACTCCCTCAGGTGGGTCCAGTCGGCCTGGCCTGAAAACATAAGACTTCGGCTGCGGGGATGCAGAGTGACGGCATCACACCCCTCGGCCTCCGCGATATGCCCTACTTCTTGAAAAACATTGTCGCCGCAGTGCCAGCCGGAACGGATTTTGATTGTCAGTGGCAGCGTGGTTGCGGCGCGTACAGCACGAATGATGGCGGCAATTTTAAGTGGTTCCTGCAGCAGGGCACTGCCGGCACCGGTACCGACCACTTTGCGGACTGGGCAACCCATGTTGATGTCCAGCAGATCGCCGTACCCCTCTATCATGCGCGCCGCCTCGGCCAAGTCTGAAGGTTTATCGCCAAACAGCTGGATGCCAAGTGGACGATCATCAGGTGAACTCTTCAAAAGGGCAAGGGTCTTAACCCCTTCTCTAACCAGTCCGTTGACACTGACCATCTCGGTATAGGCCAGCGAAGCTCCGGCTTTTCGACAGATCAGGCGAAACGGCAAATTTGTAATCCCCGCCAGGGGCGCAAGCACGACGTTGTGCTGGAGGACGAGAGAGCCAATTGTTAATGGTTTTAGCATGATACACACTAACGATACGAACCGGGAGGGAGAAAAACGGTCTTAATCTGCCTAATTTTTGGGCATAATAACACAGCAGAATTAAATGGCAAGGGCAAAAAGCAGATTTTTATTGCCATCGGGCTGATTTCCGTTTTTAATGCATATAGCTCATAAAAGTGTATGCAAGGAGAATTTATAATGTTTGGAATTGGTATGCCGGAAATGATTGTTATTCTAGTGATAGCCTTGATTGTTATCGGTCCGCATAAATTGCCGGAGCTGGCCAAGTCGCTTGGAAAGGGACTTGCAGAGTTCAAGAAGGCTTCGGAAGGTTTCCAGCGTTCCGTACAGGAAGAGGCCAACAAGCCTGAAGACTCCATAAAGGAGCAGGCTCCTACGGTAATAAAGGCCGCTTCAGAAACGGTACAGCCGATTACGCCGGGGGCAGATGCAGAGACTCAGCCGGCTGAAAAGAAAGATACTCCGCACGCCTGATACCAGTATCAGATATCTGTCCCGTAAACAGCGAGAGCCGTGGTTTCCACGGCTCTCGCTGTTTCAATGACTTTTGCACACCACTTATTTGACCTGAATATTGATTTGTTTCGGTCTTGTATCCTCTTTCTTGGGGAGCGTAATCGTAAGAACCCCCTTATCACAGCTGGCAGCAACCTTTTCCTGATCTACCGTTGTCGGCAGGCTGAAGCTCCGCTGGAACGAGCCAAAATATCTCTCTATGCGGTGGTAGTTCTCTTTTTTTACCTCATCTTCATGCTTACGCTCCCCTTTCAGAATCAGGGTGGCGTCTTCGATGCGTACATCGATGTCTTTCTGGTCCACATCAGGCAGTTCGGCTTTTATGATAATAGAATCGGCTGTTTCATAAATATCGACAGCCGGTTGCCAGAGCCCTTCTTTGATGTCTTCACTAGGTAGGTCGTGATTCCAGGAAAGATTGAGGAGCCTGTTCATCTGGTCTTGCATAGTGCGCAAATCTCTTAACGGGTTGTACTTTACGAGTGCCATGACTGTATCCTCCTTTGAACGATTGAGATTGGGACAATACCCTGATATTGAGAGTTTAATCACTGTTTATTGAATGTCAAGTCCCGCCTCCATAATACATATTAACCACACATCTGCTGCAAAAATTCCAGGCTTTTTAACTTTCTCGAGGAGTGGGTGGCCAGCGACTCATCCAGCATGACCGCTACCAACGACAGCGCATCCGGATCGAATTTTACCACCCCGAAGCGGCTGGTAGCCAGGCAGGAGATCAACCCTCTCAGGGCCGATGGTGAAATTTGGCGGCCGGTTCTGGCACAGAAGCGACAGACCAGCTCACCACCATCCAGCATGAGCGCACTACCTTCGCCAAAATCGGAGCCGCAACGGCTGCACCCTTCCAGCGAAGGGCGGTAGCCGAGAACATTTAGTAGATTGATTTCAAAGAGCCGGCGGTCGTCATCGTCAACGTGGCTGGAATCAAGGCGCTCAAGATAGGCGGCCAGAAGACGGTACAGACGCGGCAGCGGTTGCCCTTCCGGGGTGAGGCAATCCACCAGTTCGCAAGCGTATAGTGCGTGTGCAATAGCATCAAGAGCACCACGAATTCCGGAATAGAGTGTAATGACGTCAGCGCTTCGCAGGGAGGAAAGCCCATCTTTGTGGTTCAACTGGATGTCGATTCTGGCAAAAGTTTCCAGGGCCGGGCCAAAGCGTTTACGGCTGTTGCGCGCACCACGGGCAAACCCTTTTAAACGACCATGTTCGAGCGTGAACAGTGAAACGATCCTGTCACTCTCGCCATAGTCGGAGCTTGAAAGTACAAAGGCTTGTAGTTTTTCCAGATTCATGTGGTATTCGCTGCTCCTGCCAGTGAGAACGAGTGAAAGAATTCAAAAGCGTAACGGTTTCGCGGATGACCTGAGAGGGGAGCGAAACAGGTCATCCGCGTGTTGGGCCATAAATTTGTGATGCTCTTCGTTGTCCAGTTAACTACCAACAGCCACTGTTATCCCGAATGTCTGCAAAGGGGCTACACCTGCCTCGAAAGGTCTATGGTAGATAAGGTTGAGGGGCGCAGTGCCCAGCGCAGTAGCCTTGAACGTAAATTTATATGTCCCGCCAGATCCGATCGCATTGCTATCAGGCACAAATTCTGGATTGCCTTGCTGCGCTAGGATTGACTCTGCTCCAGGCATTACGTCCCAAGTGTAACCCGTTGATCCGCTGCCTTGGAGAGAAACCGTCATGAATTGGTTTTGGTGGAGGGAAGCTGTTGTGCCTGAATCGCTCTGGCTAAGTACAACAGTCTGCGGCTGGGGACTCGTGTCTGAACTGCTTCCGCACCCGACAACTGAGAAGGAAAAAGAAAGGGCAACGAGGAGAAATATACAGGCTGACTTTTTCATGCGGCCCTCCGTTAGTTTTTTAATATTTATAACACTACCATACCCCACGCTCCCCATCCAAAAAAAAGCACCCTGACGACGAATCATCAGGGTGCTTTCAGATCTTTCTATGTAACAAGCAGACTTAACCTGTACAGCAGACGTGTTGCTCCCTCGCCGCCTTGGTCTCATCCAGCCGCGAAATCGGCATCGTCAGTGGTGCGTCGTGCAGCGCCTGCGGGTTGCTCTCGGCGGTCCGGGCCGCTTCGATCATCACTGCAATGAAGTCGTCCATAGCCGCCTTGCTCTCGGTTTCGGTCGGCTCGATCATGATCGCTTCCTTGACAATCATCGGGAAGTAGACCGTTGGGGGGTGATATCCCTTGTCGATCAGGAACTTGGCGATATCTATGGCATGTACACCATGCTCCAGCTGCTTGGATGCGGAAAAGACGCACTCGTGCATGCAAGTCATGTCGTAAGGGAGATCATAGTATGGTTTCAGCTTTTCCTTGATGTAGTTGGCATTCAGAACCGCCTGCTCGGATACCTGGATCAATCCTTCCCGACCGAGCATGATGATGTAGGCATAGGCCTTGGCCATGACGCCGAAGTTGCCGAAGAAGTTGGCGGTGCGGCCGATAGTTCCCTTGTTGTCCGTTTCCAGCAGCAGTTTGCCGTCATCATCCATAACAATGCGCGGCTGCGGCAAGAACGGGACCAACGCTTTCTTGACGCCTACCGGGCCGGAGCCGGGGCCGCCGCCTCCGTGGGGCGTGCCGAAGGTTTTGTGCAGGTTGACATGGATGACGTCAAAACCGACGTCCCCCGGTTTGACCTTGCCCATGATCGCGTTCAGGTTGGCGCCGTCGTAGTACATCAGCGCATCGTGACTGTGGGCGATGTCGCTGATCTCCTTGATGTGCGGGTTGAACAGGCCGAGGGTGTTGGGGCAGGTCATCATGACCGCGGCAACTTCATCGGTCATCGCCGCTTTAAACAACTCCAGATCCATATCGCCATAAGATGCCGTCGGCACGGTGATGATTTCGTATCCGGCTATCGCTGCCGAGGCAGGATTGGTGCCGTGAGATGAATCGGGTACAACAACATATTTCTTCTTCGCCTTATTGCCCTTGGCCGCGTGGTAGGCCGAAACCAGCATTATTCCGGTCATCTCGCCATGTGCACCGGCCAGCGGCTGGGTGGTGACCTCGTCCATACCGGTGATGTCTGCCAGCAGTTGCCCCAGGTCGTACAGCATCCCGAGCGTCCCCTGGCAAAAGTCTACGCCACCTGGCAGCAGCGCTGTCATCGGGTGGAAAGGTGCGAAGAGGGTCGCCGCATTTTCCAGCACCTTGGCGTTGTATTTCATCGTGCAGGAGCCGAGCGGATAAAAATTCGTGTCCACTGAAAAGTTGCGGCGGGAGAGGTTGGTGAAATGCCGCACCAGATCGAGCTCGGAAACCTCAGCCAGACCGGCTTTTTCCTTGCGAAGCAGCGAAGTCGGCAGTGCGGAGGCGGTCGGGACATCGGATTTTGGCAACTTGACGCCGCGACGACCAGCCACAGATTGTTCGTAGATCAGTTGCATAACAGCACCTCCAGCTCCCTGGCAAACAGGTCGATTTCCTTCTTGGTCCGCTTTTCGGTTACCGTTACGACCAGACAGTTCTCAGATCCTTCGTAATACTGACCCAGCGGCACACCGGCGGCAATACCACGTTCAAGCAGAGTCAGCACCACGCTATCGGCGTTTTTCGGCAGGACAACGGTGAATTCGTTGAAGGTGACAGCCGATTGCAGCACGGTTACCCCCGGAATTTTAGCCAACAGTCCCTTGGCGTACTCTGACTTGTCCCGGTTCAAGCGAGCCAGCTCAGCTAGCCCCTCTTTGCCGACTGAAGAGAGAAAGATCAGCCCGCGGAGGGCGCAGAGCCCCTGGTTGCTGCAGATATTCGATGTCGCTTTGTGGCGTTTGATATGCTGTTCGCGGGCCTGCAGTGTCAGCACGTAACCGCGTTTGCCGTTTCGATCCACCGTCTCGCCGACAATCCGCCCCGGCATGTTGCGGATATATTTTTTTGTCGCGGCAATAAAACCGAAGGATGGCCCACCGAAGGAGAGCGGATTACCAAGGCTCTGGCCGTCACCTACGGCGATATCGATACCGACTTCGCCGGGGGATTTCAATATGCCGAGTGAGATCGGGTAGACCGAACCGATCAGAAGTGCGCCAATGCCATGAACCTGATCTGCGAGAGCGGTGAAATCTTCGATATTGCCAAAAAAATTGGGGTTCTGTACCAGCACGGCAGCGACGCTATCGTCGAGCACGGCAGTCAGTTCAGAACGATTGAGCATCCCGTCCAGAGGCGCAAGCTCAATTACTTCCACATCCTGATTGAAGAGATAAGTCTTCAGTACCTGGCGGGAAAAGGGGCTGACGCAGCCGTCTACAACGATTTTGTTGCGGCCGGTCACGCGTAGCGCCATCATCGCAGCCTCGGCACAGGCGGTGCCGCCGTCATAGAGCGAGGCGTTTGAAACATCCAGTCCGGTCAGGCGGCAGATTGCGGTCTGATATTCAAACAGTGCCTGCAGTGTTCCCTGTGAACATTCCGGCTGATACGGAGTATAGGCGGTGTAGAACTCGGCGCGACCGGAGAGGTGATCAACAACCGCAGGAATGATGTGGTCGTAGAATCCGCCGCCGATGAAGTTGGTCATCCCTTGGCTGTTTTCTCCGGCAATAGCTTGCATCTTGCTGAATGTTTCAAACTCGGACATGCCTGTGGGAAGATTGAAGGTAGTGGCACGCAGTTCAGCCGGGATCGGCGCGAAGAGTTCCTCCACAGTGGCAACGCCGATGACGGAGAGCATCTCGGCAATCTCCTCCGGTGTATGCGGGCAGTAATGGCTGTCGTTCATGGTAAATCTCCCTACAATGTTTTAAGGTAGTCGTCGTACTGCGCCTGCGTCATCAGGTTCTTCAGCTCCGACTCGTCTGATATCTCGACCTGAGCCATCCAACCGGCATCTTCGGCGCTCTCGTTGACCGCTTCAGGAGCTGTATCCAGAGCTTCATTTACCTTGATCACCTTGCCGGAAACCGGAGAAAATATATCGCTGGCGGCCTTGACCGACTCGATACTTCCAAGCACACCGAACTGCTTGACGACAGTGCCGATCTTAGGCAACTCAACAAACGTGATGTCGCCCAGTTCGTGTGCAGCGTGATCACTGATACCAACCGCCCCAATATTTCCTGCTACTTTAACCCACTCATGCTCCTTGGTGAAATACATACTCATTTTTCATTCCTCCCTTAGTATATAAAAATTAAGTTCCTTCTCCCTGAGGGAGAAGGTGGCCAAAGGCCGGATGAGGGGAGAACTGCAGCATTTACCCCCTCACCCTAACCCTCTCCCTCATGGAGAGGGGACTTTTTAATCATTTGTTACGAACGTACCGAGCCACCCTTGAA
>JANXYR010000084.1 GCA_025355965.1 Geobacteraceae bacterium | reverse complement strand
CCACCGCAGAGGACAGCCTGTTCGCCAAACAGATCGGTTTCAGTCTCGTCCTGGAAGGTTGTCTCTATGATGCCGGTACGGCCGCCACCGATAGCACTGGCATAGGAGAGAGCCAATTCTCGAGCTTTGCCTGATGCATTCTGAAAAACGGCAATCAGATCAGGAATCCCGCCACCTCTCACAAACTCGGAGCGGACAGTGTGGCCGGGAGCCTTGGGAGCGATCATGATGACGTCAAGATCGGCGCGAGGCACAACCTGATTATAGTGGATGGCGAAACCGTGGGCAAATGCAAGGGTCGCACCTTTTTTGAGCTTCGGTTCGATTTCGTCGCGGTAGAGGGTTGATTGGAACTCGTCAGGCGTTAGGATCATCACCAGATCAGCCGAGGCAACAGCTTTGGCTACGGTTGCCACCTTGAGGCCGGCATTCTTTGCCTTGATGGCGGATGTCGATCCTTCGCGCAGCGCGACCGTTACGTCAACGCCGGAATCCTTGAGATTGCAGGCATGGGCATGGCCCTGAGATCCGTAACCGACAATAGTAACTTTTTTCTTCTTAATCAATTTGAGATCACAATCACGATCATAATAAACGTTCATTTGGTACATCCTCCACACAATATTTTATCCGGCAAACCGGTCAAACCTTATTAGTAAGTCAGAAATTATTTTTCAAAAATAATTTCGTTGACGCACTTATCCAGTTAATCTGGATACGCAAAACGAATGAGACAGATACTATATTCAACCGCGGCTGTCAACGTAAATAGCCGTTTTGACCCCGGTTGCAGGATACATCCTTTCTATTTGAACGAAAAAAACCGCCCGTTTCCGGGCGGCTGGAACAATAACGCAATAACTGCTGTTCTCCTACCCATTCCACCCCTTGGCCCCTCGCCCTATGGCAACTGAACCGGTGCGTACGACCTCTTTCAGCCCGAGTGGCCGTAGCAGATCAAGGATTGCATCAATCTTTAACGGATTCCCGGTCGCTTCAATAGTGTAGGACTTAGGAGTGACATCGATAATCTTGGCGCGGAAGATATCAACTACCCTCAATACCTCGGCGCGGGCATCATCTTCTGCGGAAACTTTTATAAGGGCAAGTTCACGCTCTATGGCACTGCCGTCACTGAAGTCGAGCACTTTGAGTACATCTATCAGCTTGTTAAGCTGCTTGTTTATCTGCTCTAGAATCTGAGCATCGCCACGAGTAACGATAGTCATTCGCGACAGCCCATCTTCGTTGGTTGGGGCCACTGACAACGACTCGATGTTGAACCCGCGACCGGAAAAAAGAGTGGCTACACGTGATAGCACGCCGAAATCGTTTTCAACTATAACTGATATTGTATGTTGCATGGGAATAACCCTCCATGATTATTTGTAGGGGCAACCCCATGTGGTTGCCCTGTTTTTGGTGCTACATAGGGCGGCCACACGGGGCCGCCCCTACGCGTTCAGTACCATTTCGTTCAGCGACGCTCCGGCCGGAACCATCGGTAGCACTTTTTCCTCACGGGCAATCTTGAACTCCATGATTACTGGCCCTTTTTCCTCGAAACCCTGCTTTATTACCGATTCTACATCACCCGGTTTTGATGCCAGAAATCCTTTGGCACCATAGGCGTCAGCCAGTTTGATGTAGTCAATAGGCAGCTCCATACAGGTTGATGAGTAGCGCTTGTCAAAAAACAGCTCCTGCCACTGCCGAACCATTCCGAGAAAATTATTATTGAGGATGACAATTTTAACCGGCAGCCGGTTCTGTACAAGTGTTGCCATCTCCTGAATATTCATCTGGATACCACCGTCACCGCAGATTGTGATGACCTGGCGGTTGGGGAAAGCGGCCTGAGCGCCCATCGCTGATGGTAGGCCGAAGCCCATCGTGCCAAGACCGCCAGATGTAAGTAGCGTACGAGGCTTGTTGAATTTGAAGAACTGGGCTGTCCACATCTGGTGCTGGCCAACATCTGTTGAGATGATGGCGTCTTCGTCGGACAGCTCACGCAGTTTCTGGATGACAAACTGTGGCTTGATAATTGTGCTGCTCTGTTTGTATGAAAGAGGATGTTTCTCCTTCCAGCCGGAAATATCATCATGCCATGGAGATAGAGCCGCCACAAACTCGGAGATCTTCCCATTGCTCTTGTCAGCCTGTTGGATCATTTTTGTCAAAACATCCTTGACGTCACCAACAATCGGCAGGTCAACGCGAACATTTTTCTTGATCGATGTCGGATCAACATCAATATGAATAATTTTTGCGTGTGGAGCAAAAGTCGATAGTTTACCGGTGACTCGATCGTCAAAGCGCGCACCGATAGCAATGATGAGGTCACTGTGAGTCATCGCCATATTGGCGCAATAGGCGCCGTGCATGCCGAGCATACCGAGAGAAAGATCATCACTCTCCGGGAATGATCCAAGGCCCATCAATGTTGTTGTCACCGGCAGTGACAGTTTGCGTGCCAGAAGGGTTACAGGTTCGGCTGCATCACCAAGAACCGCGCCGCCGCCGACATACATGACCGGACGACGAGAGTCTAGTATCATGGCCATCGCTTTTTCTACTTGACGTGGATGGCCGGAAAGATTCGGTTTGTAGCCACGGATGTCAACTGTTTCAGGGTAATGGAATTCACCCTGTGCCATCTGGACATCCTTGGGGAAATCGACCAGAACCGGTCCTGGCCGACCGCTACGTGCGATATAAAAAGCTTTTTTCATGGTCAAGGCAATATCCTTTACATCACGAATCAGAAAGCTATGTTTCGTGCAAGGACGGGTAATGCCGATAATATCGACCTCCTGGAATGCATCGTTTCCGATCAGCGCCGTTGGTACCTGACCGGTTATAATGACCATAGGAATTGAATCCATATATGCTGTTGCTATGCCGGTAACGGTGTTTGTCGCTCCGGGGCCTGATGTAGCTATTGCAACTCCGACTCTGCCGGTGGCACGTGCGTAGCCGTCGGCTGCATGGGTGCCGGCCTGTTCGTGGCGCGGCAGTATATGACGTATTTCCTTGAAATCGAAGAGGGCATCATACAGATTGATGACGGTACCGCCGGGATAGCCGAAAACGGTATCAACACCCTCTTTTTTCAAACACTCCAACATTATTTTTGCGCCGTTCATTTTCATACTTAACCTCTGTGCACAGAAATTTGCACCTCATTATAGTTGAGGTGGAAAGATAAAATTAATTTGCTGTTAAAACCGCTCCGGTATGAGCCGAAGTAACCGCCTTGGCGTAGCGTGCCAGCCAGCCCCCTTTAATCTTCGGTTCCGGTGCAACCCATCCGGCCCGTCGGGTTGCCAGAGTAGCTTCGTCTACCAGCAGTTCCAGTCGCCTGTTAGGGATATCGAGCAGGATTCTGTCGCCATCTTCGACCAGAGCAATCGGGCCGCCTTCAGCAGCTTCCGGTGATATATGCCCGATACAGGGGCCACGGGTACCTCCCGAAAAACGGCCATCGGTGATCAGTGCGACGCTGTCACCCAGACCCATCCCCATAATGGCAGCTGTAGGAGCGAGCATTTCGCGCATGCCGGGGCCACCTTTCGGCCCTTCATAGCGGATTACAACGCAATCGCCGGACTTGATTTTCCCTTCCATGATGGCGGCCATTGCCTGCTCTTCGGCATCAAAGCAACGGGCAGTCCCTTCAAAGTTCATCATGGCAGCGGAAACGCCCGACTGCTTGACGACGGCCCCTTTGGGAGCGATGTTCCCGGACAGGATGGCAATGCCACCTTCCTTCTTTATCGCATTCCCAAGCGGGCGGATAACCTCCTCGTCCACATTCTGGATACTCTTGGCCAGCTGATGTGTCGTCAGGCCGAACAGTGTGGGCGTATCATTGATTTTGCTGCCAAGCTGCTTCAACACACCGGCAACGCCGCCGGCGATGTCCAGGTCTTCCATAAAGTGCTCGCCTGCCGGATTCATAGAAGCCAGCTGCGGTGTATCTTTCGCCAGTTCGTCGAACAGCTCCAGCGGCAGTTCCACACCAGCTTCATGGGCGATTGCCAGCAGATGAAGCACGGTGTTGGATGAACCGCCCAGCGCCAGATCGACGCGGATAGCGTTTTCAAAGGCTGCGCGGGTCATGATGTCGCGCGGCTTGACGTCATTGTGCACCAGTTCTACGATCTTTTCGCCGGAGGCAAAGGCGATACGGCGTTTAAGTGCCGAAACAGCCAGGGCGGTGCCACAGCGAGGCAAGCTCATTCCCATCGTCTCGGTGAGAATAGCCATGGTATTGGCGGTAAATAGTCCCTGGCAGGAACCCATGCCGGGACAGGCGTTGTCTTCACAGACCTGAAGTTCCTTGTCGTTGATGACGCCGGCCTTGTAACGGGCCATCGCCTCAAAGGTATCGGATACGAATGAATATTTACGTCCGGATTGACCGCGACCGCTCATCATCGGACCGGCGGTGACAACGATGCAGGGTATATTTAATCGGGCAGCCGCCATCAGCATGCCGGGGGTAATCTTGTCACAATTGGTCAAAAGTACCAAGCCATCCAGGCGATGTGCTTCTGCCACGGATTCGACCATATCGGCAATCAGTTCGCGGGTCGGGAGGGAATAATGCATCCCCTTGTGCCCCATAGCCATGCCGTCACAAACGCCTGGAATGCCGAAGAAGAAGGCATAGCCACCACCGGAATGAACTCCCTTTTCAATGAAGCGTTCCAAGTCGCGCATACCGACATGTCCCGGGATCAGGTCGGTAAAGCTGGTTGCTACGCCGATAAATGGCTTGTCCATCTGATTTTGCGGGACACCGGTCCCTTTCAGAAGTGCGCGGTGCGGTGTCCGCTCCAGCCCTTTTTTTATCATGTCGCTACGCATATGATTGTCCTCGGTGCAAGATTAGTTTGATACCGCTAAACCCTTGATTGATAAGAATTTACGGGTTGGGAAGAATAATATAGATAAAGGAATGTGTCAACCGTAATGGCTATATTGGTCGTTATTCTCCGGTTCCCTGCTTTAAAACAACGCCTCTGTTCCGCACCGTCAGTCCCTGTAAGAAGTTTCTGAGAAATTGGTCGCCGCACTCTTTGAAATGTTTGTGCCCTTTATTTCTAAAGAGTGCGCTAAGTTCTGCTTTTGAAATTTTCACACCTGCCAATCCCATCACCGCAAGCATGTCTTCCTCTTTTAAATCTAGAGCAATGCGCAGCTTTTTCAGGATAGCATTGTTGTTTAGCGATGCATCAGGCTTAGGAGGCTGCTCATCGGCAGATTCCCGTCTTCCCCGTTTATGCACGATCAAGCCATCGAGAAAAAGCGACAGCAGAGGATTGCTGCAGGCGATAAAATCTTCCTCCTCTTCTTTCTTCAGCAGTTTGATCAGTGTGGGTTGCTCTATGGAACAGCCGGACAACTGGAAAATTTCAATCATGGTAGGATTACTGATATCCAGTGCGTAGCGCAGTCTGCGTAATATATCGTTGTTGTTCATCTGTATTGATCCCCCAAAATTATTGCAGTAGTTTATTTAAACGCTGCAACCTGTGCCTGGTACATCGTCACCGGCACAAAACGCACGGCAAACTCTGTAGAACATCTGACACACGTTACAAAAAACGGTTTGCCGTTTTTACCCTTTTCAAACGGCAGATCCTGTTTGTGATTGCAGTAGGGACACGTGGCTGCAACAACAGCCTGAATAATTTTTACCGGTTTTACATCTGCGGCTACAGACCTCTTTGCAGAAGCGTGTGCAGGTTTTATCACTGGTTGTTGATCTTCGGACAGGTCTGATAGTGAAACGGCACTTTTTTGCATGGCAGTTCGCTCCTTTTTAGTCGAAGTAGTCACCGGCAGGTTTTCATCTTCAGGGTAATCGATAACGGCTGCCGTTGGCGGCATGATCCCTTTCAGCGCCTTTTTCCAGACAGTCGGCATCGATGTTTTTGAGTAATACAGCGGCCTTACACCCTTCATAAGTGCCGCTCCGGAAACGACTACATAATATTTGTCGCGATACAGGACCAGAGACTCTTTGCCTATCTCCGACACCTTGAGCCCTGATGATATTTTATTGTCTAGCCAGAAAGTGATTGCCTCTTCCATCTGCCGTTCTCCCTTCTTTATATGATCAATGGATAACTGTTACCAGAATCCGGAGAGGCTTACCAATAAAAATAATGAATATGCCTCGGATGATTGTGCTATTTTTAAATATGTTGCCGCAACCTGCAGCACAATATTAAAATACACAGGATGACTTAATGACTGAAACCGCCCACTGTACCGTACATCGGAAAGATTATACTGCCCCTGACTTCTCTGTTGATAGTATAGACCTTAATTTCGAGCTTGGTGAAGATACAACTATTGTCACTTCACGAATGGTTGTTCGGGCAGCAGATGATTTATCGTCTGGCAAGCGTCCGCTTGTCCTGAACGGTAAGAACATTACTCTGCGTGCGTTAACGCTTGATGGCATGCCTCTTGATCAAGGTTGCTACAGCGCAACTGCGGATTTGTTGACGATTCAGGATGTACCAGCCACATTTACCCTCGAAGTCACAACTGAACTCCGCCCTCAGGATAATACCTCCCTGGAGGGGTTGTACCGTTCGTCCGGCATGTTCTGCACCCAGTGCGAGGCGGAGGGGTTCCGCGCCATCACCTATTATCCGGACCGTCCCGATGTCCTGACGCTCTTCACTACTACGATCATTGCCGATTGCAAGCGCTATCCGGTACTGCTCTCCAATGGAAATCTCCAGTCGGAGGGGGAACTGCCTGACGGTCGCCACTTTGCTACCTGGCATGATCCGTTCAAAAAGCCGAGCTACCTGTTCGCCTTGGTAGCAGGTGATCTGGTCTCTATTGCCGACACATTTACGACCTGCTCCGGGCGTGAAATTGTGTTGCAAATTTATGTTCACCAGCAAAACAGCGACAAGTGCGATCATGCCATGCACTCCCTCAAAAAGGCGATGCGCTGGGACGAAGAGGTCTACGGCAGGGAATATGACCTCGATTGCTATATGATAGTTGCGGTTGATGATTTTAATATGGGTGCCATGGAAAACAAGGGACTCAATATCTTCAACTCCTGCTACGTCCTCGCCAGTCCGTCTACAGCAACAGACAACGATTATCACGCAATTGAAGAGGTGATCGCCCATGAATATTTCCACAACTGGAGCGGCAATCGGGTGACCTGCCGCGACTGGTTCCAGCTCTCCCTGAAGGAGGGGCTGACAGTATTTCGCGACCAGGAGTTTTCAGCCGACATGCAATCGCGCGGGGTAAAGCGGATCGAGGATGTACGTGGACTCAGGACGTCCCAGTTTGCCGAGGATGGCGGCCCGATGGCGCATCCGGTACGCCCCGATTCGTATATAGAGATCAATAATTTCTACACTGCTACCGTTTATAACAAGGGGGCAGAACTCGTCCGGATGCAGCATACGATGCTTGGGGCAGAGAGTTTCCGGCGCGGCATGGATCTCTATTTTAACCGCTTTGACGGTCAGGCTGTGACGGTTGACGACTTTGTGCGGACCATGGCTGAAGCCGGGAATATTGATCTTGAGCAGTTCTCTCTCTGGTACAGCCAGGCCGGGACACCACAGCTCAGTGCCAGTGGTTCTTATGACGCAGCCGACAAGACCTTCACTCTGACGCTAAGGCAGAGCTGCTCGGCGACTCCGGGACAGCCTGACAAAAGTGCGCTGCATATCCCTCTGAGTCTCGGTCTGCTAGGGAAAAACGGTGAGGAGTTAACTTTGACACTGGTTGGTGAATCTGCCAGACCGGATACCACGCGACTTCTGCACCTGCACTCAGCCGAGGAATCTTTCTGCTTCACCGGTCTGGACGAGGAACCTGTTCCAGCACTTCTGCGCGGTTTTTCTGCACCGGTCAAGCTGGATTATCCATACGGCTACGAACAACTTGCGCTGTTGATGGCGCATGAGACGGACCCCTTCTGTCGCTGGGAAGCGGGGCAGCGGATGGCGGTTCAGGTTATTCTTGGTCTGTCTGCCGATTGGCAGCGGGGTGCTGAGCTGACACTCGATCCAGCATTTTCAGAGGCATTCCGGGTGACACTCACTAACGGGCAATCGGATCGTGCTTTTCTGGCTGAAACGCTGACGTTGCCTTCTGAAAAATACCTTGCCGAACTTGTGCAGGTAATTGATCCAGCGGCCATCCATACGGCGCGGCAGTTTGTTGTCTGCACTTTGGCTACGCTATTCAGGGATGAATTCCTGGCACTACGCTCGAAATGTCTAAGTGATAAGCCATATGCTTCCGATGATGGCCGCTCCGGCGACCGGCGTCTGGCTAACCTATGTCTGTCCTACCTGATGAACTGCGCTGGACAGAGTGAGATCGATCTCTGTCTGCAACAGTACCGGAGGTCTGACAATATGACAGATACGATCGGTGCTTTGATTCCGCTTGCCTCATGCGATTGTCCGGAGCGGAGGGAAATTCTGGGCGATTTTTATCTGCGCTGGCAAGGTGATCGTCTGGTGGTTGATAAATGGTTCTCGCTCCAGGCAACCTCTATTCTGCCCGGAACGTTGGATGAAATTCAGGCGCTGCTGAATCACCCCGCCTTTGAACTGACAAACCCTAACCGGTTCCGTTCCCTTGTCGGAACTTTCAGCCAGGGCAACCAGGTATGCTTCCACGATCCGAGCGGTGCGGGATACCGCTTTCTTGCCGATCAACTGCTGCGGCTGATTCCGGTAAACCCGCAGGTGTCCGCCAGGTTGCTGGCCCCGCTGACTACCTGGAGGCGCTTTGACGAGGTCCGGCGGGTTCAGATGCAGCAACAGCTGCAGCGGATTCAGGCTGTTCCGGATCTGCCTAGCGATGTCTATGAAGTTGTCACCAAGAGTCTGGAGGGTAATCAGCCATGAAGTCGTTTCGTAAGGAATTATGGTTTGAGAAAGCGTTGGTAAAGCTATAAGCCAGACTAGGTGTTGCCTACTTTGTCAATTCTCAGAAGGACTACATCGCTGACTTTCTCTGTTGAGATCAATAAATTAACTTCTTGATTCTTATCTGGAGTTCCTTGAGTCAGGGGCGCCTGGATCTCCAGATGACTATTGCCTGTCTGAAATGTATCCATTACAGTGTTTCGTATCGCGCAGCCGGAACAGTGAATGGTTTTGCCACAACCCTCCGGCAATTTAGAGTATGCGCACTCAAAAACAGCTCCACCCGGAAATCCTGCTATTTCCGGCAGCTCTTTTTGTAGAATTTTTCTGGCTGCTTTGTTGGCTGTTTCAGCATTAACCACTGCGTCAACTACAACAATCGGCACATTAAGGCTATCAAGAAATGTCATCAGTTCGACTCTCTGTGGCCCAAGAATCTTCTCTTTGCACTTGGCGCAGATACCATGTGTAATATCGTCAGAATTGTCCTCTAAGTACATTGTTCCCAATTCAATTTTGCACCATGCACAAATTCGTTTCATATTTTATGACCTACCTCATTTATTCGATTCTTCTGCATGCTTGCATCAATATTAAAGCTTTGTTTTACGACAACTACAAGAGAATTTTTGGGCTTTATTGCCAACTATTGGTTCGTATAAGTGCTGACTAATCCAATGCTCCTTGGTGACTTACGAATTTACGGAAAAAAAACATTGTATTGACATCAGTAACTAATACGGTAAATTACAAAGAAAGCAGCACACCCAACAAAAGGAGGATGTGATCATGTTCAAAAAAATTGTGGTGATGGCAGTAGCGACAGGTTTGCTTTGTTCAGCAGCCATGGCGGGAGCAGAAGATCGGGCTACCAAGAAAGAGGCTGAGGCTATGGTTAAGAAAGCGGTCGCAGCGTACAAGGCTGGCGGAGAAAAAGTGTTTGCCGATATTGCTGCACCCAGTAAAAAATATGTCAGCAAGGATCTCTATCTTGTGGTTTATGATGTTCACGGAAAATGTATTGCTCATGGACAAAATGCCAAACAGGCCGGCAAGGATCTTATAAACATGAAAGATCCGGATGGTAAGTCTTTTATCAAGGAGAGGGTTGATCTGGCCAAGTCAAAGGGAACATTCTGGCAGGATTACAAATTCACTGACCCACTGACCAAAAAGGTTCTTGCCAAGCAGGCCTATTGTGAAAAAGCCGATGACAAGAACATTATCTGTGGTGGCGTTTACAAGGAATAAATATCATTGTTAATTTATGCAGGCCGTGGATTGTAATCCCGGCCTGCAATTGCAATCTTCTGATATTTATCAATACCACCCCTGAATCACAATAATTCTCTTTTTGGAGGCCCGTCATGACTTCCCTTTTCGCTCGTATGAATATGGCCACTAAGCTATTTGTGTCCCCACTTGTGTGCCTGCTTTTTATGATCCTTTTAGGAGCTGTTTCTTTCTGGGGCATGCGCATGCAGCAGGCTACTATAGAGGAGATGCATTCCGTCCGTTTTGCAAACTATGCCAAGGTTGGCGACATCATGAGCGACACCGATAGTGTTCATACCAATCTGTATCGCCTGATAACGCGATCCACAGCCGGCTTTGACAAAGCGAAGCTTGAGGCTGATGCAAAGGCGGTACAGGGGGGGGTGGGCAAGATAACAACCGCAATCAAAGGCATGGCTGGAGATGCTACTCTCACGGTCGATGAGAAAAAATTTGCACAGGAAATTCTCGCGACATTTACGGCATATTCCAAAGACGCCGCAGACATGCTGGACATGTTGGAGTCGGATGTTAATGCCGCTACAATGTATATGCAGCAGGCAGATGACAAATATGCAATTTTTAACAAAAAAATCGGCGAATTCATGAAGCTTGAAGCTTCGCTGAGCGATGCAAGCCATAAAAAATCAATCAGCGCAAGCCAGCAGGTGCTAATGATCCTTGCCGGAGGGATCGTCTTTTCAATTTTAGCGGCAATTGCAATCAGTTATCTGGTCAATCGGGTCATCATGGCCCCGATTCACAGCACTGTCCGTGTTATTGAATCAATGGCCGGTGGAGATCTCACCAAGCGTGTGGATGTTTGTTCATCTGATGAAATCGGCGATATGGCTAATCATTTAAATGATTTTATAGATTCGCTTCATAATACTATCCGTTCATTTGCCAATAATGCTCTGGAACTTGCCTCGGCTTCTGAGCAATTAAATAATACTTCTGACCGTATTGCTACCGGGGCCGAAGAAGTGGCTGCCCAGTCTGCTACGGTTGCTACTGCAGGGGAGGAAATGTCAGCTACGTCCAGCGACATCGCACAGAACTGCCAGATGGCCGCTGAAGGTGCTCAGCGCGCATCACAGTCTGCACAGAATGGAGCTGAAGTAGTCGAAAAAACAGTAGTGGTCATGGGGCAGATTGCAGAGAAGGTCCAGGAAACAGCAAAAACAGTTGAAAGCCTGGGGGCCCGCTCAGATCAAATCGGCAACATAATTGGTACTATCGAGGATATCGCTGACCAGACAAACCTACTGGCGCTTAACGCCGCCATTGAGGCCGCCCGTGCAGGTGAACAGGGGCGTGGTTTTGCCGTTGTTGCCGATGAAGTCCGTGCCTTGGCCGAGCGCACCACCAGAGCAACGCGTGAAATTGGCGAGATGATCAAGTCCATACAGAAAGAGACCAAAAACGCCGTGACCGCTATGGAACAGGGTGTTATGCAGGTGGAGACCGGTACCGATGAAGCGGCAAAATCTGGTGCTGCTCTTCGTGATATTCTGGAACAGGTCAATAACGTTGCCATGCAAGTCAACCAGATTGCGACCGCAGCTGAAGAGCAGACAGCTACTACAAGTGAAATATCCAGTAACATGCACCAGATAACAGAAGTCGTCCAGCAGACGTCAAGTGGTGCACAGGAATCGTCCACAGCAGCTCATCGCTTGTCTGGCCTGGCTATTGAACTCCAACAATCGGTATCACGTTTTAGAATCAGCTGATTTTTTTTGAAAGGCGTCTCAAGTAGGATGGTTTTCAATGTTCACGATATCTGCCGAGACGTTCTTGTTTTAGGGAATATTTTCAATAGTTATTTTGGAAAACGTATTTTCTGTTGAAATCGTGCTTGACCTGTTTCCGTTTTGAATGTTAGAGTGCGACCACTACATACACTCCCTTTTAAATTAGTCCGAGAGACTAGCAAAGGCGACACAATGAACAAACTTAATTCATAACAGAAGGGTCTTGCCGCTTGGCGCGGGGAGGCTCTTTTTTTGTGCCTAAGGAGGTCGGAATGACTACTGAACAAACCGTACTTATGGATGGTGAAGGAATCAAGCGTGCTTTGACGCGCATTGCTCACGAAATTCTTGAACGTAACAAAGGGGTTGCTGATATCGTTCTGATCGGTATCCGTTCGGGTGGCGCATTTCTGGCTGACGGGATTGCACAGCAAATCAGTGTCATTGAGGGGGGAGCCGTCCCGGTGGGAGCGGTTGATATTACCCTCTATCGAGATGATTGCTCCGGCCAGCTGCCGCACCACCCGGTCGGCAAGACCGATATCCCGTTCTCTCTGGAGGCAAAGAAGGTCATTTTGGTTGATGATGTCCTCTACACCGGTCGCACTATCCGTGCAGCCATGGATGCACTGATGGATTTTGGACGTCCCCAATCTATCCAGCTGGCGGTGCTGATTGACCGTGGCCACCGTGAACTGCCGATTCGCGCTGATTTTGTAGGACGTAATGTCCCGACGAGTCAGAAAGAGAATGTTCAGGTCGTTTTTGACGGATTAAACCAACCGATTGAAGTTGTACTCGAAAAATAGGGGAGGGTTAACTGATATGGCCGAGTTTAAGCACAAACACATTATTGCCCTGAGGGACCTGTCAAAAGAGGATATCGAACTCTTGATCTCAACAGCCGAGAACATGAGGGAGATCAACTGTCGCGACATCAAGAAGGTTCCGACGTTGCGCGGTAAAACTATTATCAACCTGTTTTACGAAGCATCAACACGCACCCGGACGTCCTTTGAAATTGCCGGTAAGCGGCTTTCAGCCGATACTGTCAATATTGCCCCCTCAAACAGTTCGGCGACTAAGGGTGAAACTTTGGCTGATACGGCCCTGAACCTGCTGGCGATGAAGCCTGACATCATTGTTATGCGCCATGCTGTTTCAGGTGCACACTATTTTTTGGCGAACAAGATAAACTGCTCGATAATTAACGCCGGAGACGGTGCTCACGAACATCCTTCCCAGGGTTTGCTGGACATGTTGACGATGAAGGATCGTTTTGGGCGATTGGACGGCCTGAAAGTTGCCATTGTAGGAGATATAACTCATAGCCGTGTCGCCCGCTCTAATATTCAAGGGCTTACCAAGATGGGTTCATCGGTATTTCTGGCCGGTCCGCCTACCATGCTTCCTCCAGGGGTAGAAAAACTGGGTGATGTAACGGTTTGTGCCACAATGAACGAGGCGCTGCAGGATGCTGATGTAGTCATGATGCTGCGTATTCAGCAGGAGCGTCAGGGTAAGACGCTGATGCCGAATGCCCGTGAATACTCCCGCTACTTCGGGCTGAATCCGACCAATATCAAGCTTGCCAAGCCGAATGCGATGATCATGCATCCTGGCCCGATCAACCGCGGAGTGGAAATGTCCTCCAGTATGGTTGATGGCGACCAATCATGGATATTGAAACAGGTTGAGAATGGTGTCGCGGTCAGAATGTCTATGCTCTATCATGTCTGCGGTGGAGAGTTGGAATAATTATAAACTTCAATTACGAGGTGACTATATGAATCTGTTGATAAAAAATGGCCGGGTGATTGACCCCTCGCAGAAAATTGATGATACGCTGGATGTCCTGGTGGAGAATGGTCTGATCAGGGAGATCGGCAAGGGGTTAGTTGCATCGGCTGGTGTTGAAACTATTGACGCAAGTGGTAAATACGTGGTTCCGGGGTTGATCGACATGCACGTTCATCTGCGCGATCCCGGACTGGAATACAAGGAAGACATCGTGTCCGGTACCAAAGCTGCGGTTGCGGGTGGCTTTACATCGGTCTGCTGTATGCCGAACACTAAACCGGTCATCGACAACAAAACGGTTGCCAGCTACATTATCAACAAGGCCAAAGCTGAAGGCTTCTGTAATGTTTTTCCGGTAGGTTCGATTACTTACGGTCTTTCCGGAGATCGGATGTCGGAGATGGGGGAGTTAAAGGAATCGGGATGCGTTGCCGTCTCTGATGATGGCAAGCCGGTGGGTAACAGTGAATTGATGATGCGCGCTCTGCAATATGCTGCCGGGATAGGGATTATGGTGATTTCACACGCCGAGGAGATTGAACTGGTGGGTGAGGGGGTTATGAACGAAGGTTTCACCTCTACTGAACTGGGGCTAAAAGGGATTCCACGGGTTGCGGAAGATATTGCTACGGTCCGTGAAACTTTACTGGCTGAGTATACAGGGACGCCGATCCATATCGCTCATGTTTCCACAAAAGGATCGGTGCGGATCATTCGTGAGGCCAAAGCGCGTGGCGTAAAAGTGACCTGTGAGACGGCCCCGCATTACTTCACTTTGACCGATGATGTGGTGCGCGGCTACAATACCAACGCCAAGATGAACCCGCCACTCAGGGAAGCTGCGGACGTTGCTGCCATCAAGGAAGGGTTGAAGGACGGCACAATAGATGCCATCGCTACCGATCATGCGCCTCATCACCAGGACGAAAAAGATGTCGAATTCAATGTTGCAATGAATGGCATTATCGGGCTGGAAACATCTCTACCGCTGTCATTGAAGCTTGTGCAATATGGAGTCATTACACTTGATCAGTTGATTGAAACCATGTCACTTAACCCATCAAATATACTGGGTTTAAACCGTGGCACACTTAAAGCGGGTTCAGTTGCTGACATCACCCTGATCGATCCGGAAATTGAGTGGGTAGTAGAGGCTGACAAGTTGGCTAGTAAGTCTAAAAACTCGCCATGGCTTGGTCAAAAGCTTAAAGGTGGTGCTGCGGTGACCATTGTTGGCGGTAAATTGGTATACAAACGATAAAAACAGAATTCCAGGAGTTATAGTCTATGAAAGCAATCCTTGCGCTCGCCGACGGGCGCATTTTTGAAGGAAAATCATTTGGTGCAAGTGGCGAATCCACCGGTGAGGTAGTATTCAACACCGCGATGTCAGGCTATCAGGAAGTGCTGACCGACCCGTCCTACAAGGGACAGATGGTTACTATGACTTATCCGCAGATCGGCAATACCGGCATCAATCCTGAAGATATAGAAAGTCGCGGCCTGTTTTTGTCCGGCTTTATCGTTAAGGAGTATCTTGAGTGCTATTCAAACTGGCGTGCCACTATGAGTCTTGCCTCCTATCTTATGGAGAATGGTGTAGTCGGCATCCAGGGTATCGACACCCGTGCCCTAACTCGCCATCTGCGTGACAAAGGTGCTCAGAACGGCATTATTTCCACTGTTGATTTAGATCACGCCAGTCTGATTGCGAAGGCCAGGGCTGTGCCAAGCATGGCCGGACTCGATCTGGCTTCCGGTGTTAGCTGCGACAAGCCATACCACTGGACAGAAGGGGTGTGGGATCTGGCAGATGGTTACTCTCATGTGGACAAATCCACACTGAAGTACAAGGTCGTAGCTTACGATTTCGGCATCAAATACAATATTCTGCGTTGCCTTGTTGATGCGGGTTGCGATGTGACGGTAGTACCGGCAGGCTTCCCTGCAGATGATGCGCTGGCTATGAATCCAGATGGCATCTTCCTCTCCAATGGTCCTGGCGATCCTGAACCTCTGGTTGAAGTACAGGCGGAAATCAGAAAATTTGTTGGTAAAAAGCCGATCTTTGGTATTTGCCTCGGGCATCAGTTACTTGGACTTGCCTTGGGTGGTAAAACTTCAAAGCTTCCATTTGGCAACCACGGCTCAAATCTGCCGGTTATGGATATGCAAACGCGCAAGGTGGAGATCACTTCCCAGAATCACGGTTTTGCAGTTGATCTTGATTCACTGGGGGATGCTGCATGTCTGGGGCATGAGAACCTGAACGATCAGACCGTTGAGGGGATTCGCCACTGCAATCTTCCGATTTTCTCGGTGCAACATCATCCGGAAGCGTCACCTGGTCCGCACGACTCACAGTATCTGTTTGAGCGTTTTGTGGAGATGATGGAGAAACATAAGGCGGTATAGGTAGTGGAGTATGTAGCTCTTTATCAATCAGGTGAACTGCTCCAGCGCGTTCGCAAGGCTTACCAGCGATTGCTAGCCTGTGACCTCTGTCCCCATGATTGTGGTGTCAATCGCATCAAAGGGGAACTGGGCATCTGTGGGGCTGGTTTGAAACCTAAAATTGCCTCGGCCAATGTTCACCGTGGCGAAGAACCACCGATATCAGGGACTAGAGGATCTGGCACTATCTTTTTGTCAGGATGTTCTCTTAAATGTGTTTTCTGCCAGAATTTCCCAATAAGTCAGTTTGGAAATGGTGAAGTAATTACCACCAGAGAACTGACGGACCGCATGCTGAAGCTTCAGCGGCAACGGGTTCACAATATTAACTTCGTTACTCCGACCCATTATTTGCCTCAGATCCTGGCAGCTCTATGGTTGGCAATACCTCAAGGCTTTACGTTGCCGATTGTCTGGAACAGCGGCGGCTATGAAAAGTTTGATGCGCTGCAGCTTCTGGACGGAGTTGTCTCAATCTATCTGCCCGATATGAAGTATAGTGACGATGTTCACGCAGAAGATATCTCTTACGCTCCAGATTACTGCCGAATCAATCGTGTTGCAGTGAAAGAGATGCTGCGACAGTCAGGTCATCTTCAGGTGGATGAGAATGGCGTTGCCAGCCAAGGGCTGATTATTCGTCATCTTGTCCTGCCAGAGGGTAAGGCGGGTTCATCCGAGACACTTCACTGGATTGCCGAAAATTTGGGCCGGGAAACTCACATTGCTCTGATGAGTCAGTATTTCCCAGCCCATCTGGCCGTGAATATTCCAGGAATTAATAACAGGATTACTGCTGAAGAGTATAGTCGGGTAGTTGATCTGCTTGAAAAACTGGGGCTTGAAAATGGTTGGGTGCAGGATCACGATGATGCCTGACCAGAGTGGGGTGTTTACATGTCCGGTATAACAATGACAATATCCGAGCAAATTCTGCTTGAAAAATGCAGGGAGATTGAACTGCTCTGCAAGGAACTATACGATTATTTCGCGGGGCTCTATTCAGATAATGAGGATGCAGTCCGTCTTTGGTCCAAGACGGCTTCCGAGGAGGCGAATCATGCGGCACAGTTTACAATGGCTCTCAGGCTTATAAATGATTTGCCATGTATTATCTTAGTTGACGCAACACGGGTTGAGTCAGTTATTCTCCAGTTTAAAGGCTTGATAGCAAAGATAAAGTCAGCTCCGCCAAAGCTTGTTGATGCCCTGGGCTCTTCAATTAAGCTTGAAAAATATCTGGCCGAATTTCATCTCGGGTGTGTTGCCATGTTTGAGGATGACTCCTACAGGAAGATGTTTAATGCCATGATGTCGAGCGATAAAGAGCATGTAGAATCACTCCAGGCAGCTTATGATAAATTGACAATCGCTAAGGACAGGACTTTTACAAGTTGAGACTGAAAGAATACGTGCGATGAGAACAATTGTCCTGCTGGTTATATCCAACATATTCATGACCTTTGCCTGGTACGCACATCTAAAAAATTTAAATAACAGGCATTGGATGATTGCTGTTCTCGTCTCCTGGGGGATCGCGTTTTTTGAGTATCTTGTGCAGGTCCCGGCAAATCGAATTGGCTATTTAGGAAACTTTTCACTTTCTCAACTTAAGATAACCCAAGAGGTGATCACGCTTTGCGTTTTTGTTCCCTTTGCAGTTTTTTATATGGGAGCAAGTATTACCTGGAATTACCTCTGGGCCGGTTGCTGTATGGCTGGAGCCGTTTTTTTCATATTTAGATAATCATACGAAGGAGTAATGTATAAATGCCTAAAAGAACTGATATCAAGAAGATCCTCATCATTGGTGCCGGCCCGATTGTCATAGGGCAGGCCTGCGAATTTGACTATTCCGGTACTCAGGCTTGCAAGTCATTAAAGGAAGAGGGGTACGAGGTTATACTGCTTAACAGTAACCCTGCAACCATTATGACTGACCCAGATTTTGCCGACCGAACTTATATTGAGCCGGTGACACCGGAAATTCTTGCCAAAATAATCGAGAAGGAACGCCCTGATGCTGTGTTGCCGACGCTGGGCGGCCAGACGGCGTTAAATACCGCCGTAGCTGTTGCCGAAATGGGTATTCTGGAAAAATTCGGCGTGGAGCTAATAGGCGCCAAACTTCCGGCAATCAAGAAAGCTGAGGACCGCACACTTTTCAAGGCGGCAATGGAGAAAATTGGACTGGCAGTCCCTAACTCTGGCTTGGCTCACAACTATATAGAGGCGATGGAGGTTATCAAAACCATAGGTTTTCCGGCCATCATTCGGCCTTCATTCACCCTTGGGGGAAGTGGCGGCGGTATTGCCTATAACCTTGAAGAGTATGAAAAAATGGCGGTGGGGGGGATCGATGCTTCACCGACTGATGAAATACTTATTGAGGAATCGGTCATCGGCTGGAAAGAGTACGAGCTGGAAGTTATGCGCGATACCGCTGACAATGTCGTAATTATCTGCTCGATCGAGAATTTTGATCCGATGGGAGTGCATACCGGTGATTCAATTACTATTGCTCCAGCCCAAACCCTGACCGATAAGGAATACCAGATTCTGCGCGATGCTTCGCTGAAGATTATTCGTGAAATCGGTGTTGATACCGGCGGCTCCAATATCCAGTTTGGCATTAATCCCCGAGACGGGCGTCTTGTTGTAATAGAGATGAACCCAAGGGTGTCGCGCTCATCGGCGCTTGCCTCTAAGGCGACAGGCTTCCCGATTGCTAAAATCGCTGCCAAACTGGCGGTCGGTTATACTCTGGATGAAGTCACCAACGATATAACCCGCGAAACACCAGCCTGTTTCGAACCGAGCATTGACTATGTTGTTACTAAAATTCCGCGTTTTACTTTTGAGAAGTTTCCGGCTGCCGATGCAACCCTGACCACGCAGATGAAGTCGGTTGGTGAAGTCATGTCTATTGGACGGACCTTTAAGGAATCATTCCAGAAAGCGATCAGGTCGCTTGAGATCGGAGTTAGCGGTTTTGACTCCAGAATGTTTGAACTCGGCAGTGAAACGAGACGGGCTCTGACCGGTAAGGAACAACAGTTGCTGCTGGAAAAACTTCGCGTACCGAACGCAGACAGGCTCTGGTATGTCGGCGATGCCCTGCGTAGCGGAATGAGCGTGGAGGAAATTCAGAAACATACTGCCATTGATCCATGGTTCTTGCACAATATTCGTCAGATTATAGAAAAAGAGGATGAGCTAAAGTTGCTTTCTCTTGCGGATGTTAGCACGGCTGTACTACGTGAAGCCAAGCAGTATGGTTTTTCAGACAAGTTTTTGTCGCAACTCTGGAGATGCAGTGAAGATGAGGTGCGTGCGCTACGCTGGAGGCTGGCTGTACGGCCGGTTTACAAGCGCGTTGATACGTGTGCCGCCGAGTTCGTTGCCTATACCCCATACATGTATTCTACCTATGAGGAAGAGTGTGAAGCCGCACCGACAGACCGGAAAAAAATCATGATTCTGGGTGGAGGGCCAAACCGGATTGGGCAGGGGATTGAGTTTGATTACTGCTGCGTGCATGGTGCCTTCGCGTTGGCTGAAGATGGCTATGAGACCATCATGGTCAACTGCAACCCTGAAACGGTTTCTACCGATTATGATACATCGGATCGGCTATATTTTGAGCCGTTAACTCTCGAAGATGTGCTTGAAATTGTTGCTATCGAGAAGCCTGTCGGCGTGATTGTCCAGTTTGGTGGACAGACACCGCTTAAGCTGGCGGTTGCCTTGGAGAAAGCCGGCGTACCGATTATCGGAACGTCACCGGATGCGATTGATCGAGCCGAGGATCGTGAGCGGTTCCAGGAAATGCTTCATAAATTAGGTCTACTTCAACCGGAAAACGGTACGGCCCGTTCTTTTGAGGAAGCGGAAAAAGTTGTGGAACGTATTGGCTACCCGGTTGTAGTCCGTCCCTCTTACGTACTGGGTGGCCGCGCGATGGAAATCGTCTATGATGCGGAAAACCTGCAACGCTATATGAAAACAGCAGTGCTGGTTTCTCCGGAACATCCTATTTTGATAGACAGTTTTCTGGATGAGGCGATTGAAATCGACGTTGACGCGCTTTGTGACGGGACTGATGTGGTGATTGGCGGAATTATGGAGCATATTGAGGAGGCGGGTATCCATTCCGGAGATTCAGCCTGCAGCCTGCCACCATATTCTATCAGCCAGGAAATAGTTGCAGAGATTCGTCGCCAGACGGTTTTGATGGCACTTGAGTTGAATGTTATAGGGTTAATGAACGTACAGTACGCGGTCAAAGGCACTGTCGTCTATATTCTGGAGGTAAATCCCCGCGCCTCCCGCACATCACCATTTGTCTCCAAGGCGACCGGACGTCCGCTTGCTAAAATTGCTGCTCGCATCATGGCCGGCAAAACCCTTAAAGAGTTGGGTATAATCAACGATATCATTCCAAAGCATATTTCTGTAAAAGAAGCGGTCTTTCCGTTTGTAAAATTCCCTGGTGTCGATACCCTGCTGGGGCCTGAAATGAAATCAACCGGAGAAGTCATGGGGATCGGTGAAACGTTTGCCGAAGCATTTGCCAAATCGCAACTTGGGGCAAATGTAAAGCTGCCGCTATCCGGAAATGTCTTTATCAGTGTGCGGGATGCTGACAAGAAACATGTTGTCAGCGCTGCTGAAAAACTGTATAAATCCGGATTCGGTATTCTGGCAACCGGCGGCACAGCCCAATTTCTTGAAGAAAAGGGGATTTCCGTCCGGCGCATTAATAAGGTGCTGGAAGGGCGTCCGCATATAGTTGATGCCATCAAGAACGGAGAGGTTCAGTTAGTGTTTAATACCACCCATGGTGCTCAGGCGGTAGCTGATTCTTTTTCAATCCGGCGAGAGGCCTTGATGCATGGCCTTGCGTATTATACGACTGTTGCCGGTGCAAAAGCTGCGGCTGATAGTATTATTTCTTTGCAGACTCAGGATGTAAGCGTCAAGCCGATTCAGGATTATCTTTTAGTAAGTTAGAAGCTATTTTCTGCGGTTTATTGTAGAAAATAGCTTCGTTAACGCACTTATCCTGTTTAACAGGGCATTTGAATTATTTTTCATAGGAGCAGACTACTCGATGTCCCATTCAATACCACTAACAAAAGAGAGCTTTGAATCGCTACAAGAGGAATTAAAGCGACTTGTCCGTGAAGAACGTCCCAAGGTAATCCAGGATATTTCTGAAGCTCGCGATCACGGCGATCTGTCTGAAAATGCGGAATACGATGCTGCTAAAAACCGTCAGGGCTTTATTGAAGGGCGTATTCAGGAAATTAACGGCAAGCTTGCCCGTGCGCACGTTGTTGATCTATCAGGCATGAAACCGGATAAAGTTGTGTTTGGCTGCACGGTGACCGTCTACGATACGTTATCGGAAGAAGAGGTAACCTACAAGATTGTAGGAGAAGATGAGGCTGATATAAAACTGAGCAAGATATCCTGCACATCGCCTGTAGGAAAAGCTCTGATCGGCCATAAGCTTGATGATTCAGTCAGGGTGATAGTCCCTTCTGGAACAAAAGAATACGAAATTATCGATATAAAATACGAGTAGGCACTTGAAGAGCGCCCTACCTGCAATAAAAGGAGCCACCATGGCAGACAAAATTTCAAAAGACATGACATTTTTCGAACTGATGCGCACATATCCAGAGTCGGTCAAGGTTCTTCAGAAGCATAACCTTGGATGCGTAGGTTGCATGGGAGCTCAGAACGAAAGTCTTGAACAGGGTGCCAGGGCACATGGCCTGGATGTCGATGCACTTTTGAATGATTTAAACGCAGCAATAAGCTAAATATTTTTCATACGATACAAACAGTTCGACCCCTGTGAAGCTTATTTAACGGGGGTCGAACTGTTTGAGTAGCATTTATAGTAGATTGCGATGTGCGAGCACACTGTTTTCCAACTTTACTTCCTTGAAAATCTTTTCCGCCTCTTCAGTTGTCAAGCCGACACTTGGCCGGTTACCCATCCAGTGGGTTACATCCTCTTTGGCAGGGTCAAGCGGCACCGGAAGAGGCGGCCCGGGAATATATCTACCATCCACATAAAGTGCTGCCTGAAAAGCACCCTCCTTCTTAACCACGGAAAAAGTAGCTTTCAAGCCGTTTGAGAGGATTTTACTCAAAATTATTTTTTTGAAGATCACGCTAAAACCCCTCTCAGACAATCTCCTGGCTTGCATAGTATAACTTTGATATTATGTCAAACACAAGTTTTGAATCCGAGGTGTATAGTGAAGTTATTTTTAAAAACTCATGCATTTACGAATGTGTTTGATGTACTCTCACGTGATTATCTCCAGGGCAAAGAGGAGGTTCTTCGTCTTTCTGTAATTGCTCTCCTGGTGGGTGGCCACATTCTTGTAGAGGATCTGCCAGGTCTTGGCAAGACGACCGTTGCACTCGCACTTGCCGGAGTTACCGGTCTCTCCTTCGGCAGGGTACAGTGTACCAGTGATTTACTTCCTTCTGATATTACCGGTCTTTCGATTTTTAACCGTGAAGAGGGACATTTCAGTTTTCAACCTGGGCCGATCTTTAATAATATTGTTTTACTGGACGAGATCAACCGTTCCATGCCGCGCACACAGAGTGCCATGCTGGAGGCGATGGAAGAGAGGCGTGTTACAATTGAGGGTGTGACATACCCTTTACCGGATCCATTCATGGTATTTGCCACCCAGAATCCTTCTGACCAGAGTGGTACCTTTTTATTGCCGGAATCACAACTTGATCGCTTCTTAATCTGCACAGGCATCGGTTATCCTGAGGAACAGCTCGAACGACAAATTATTGCCGGCGGTGGCATTCGCGAACTGGTCAGCAACTTGATGCCTCTGGTAACATCCTCTGAAATTATGGCTGCCAAGAATGACGTTCAAGCGGTCTATCTATCGGACAAGGTACTTTCTTATATCCATAACATAGTGTTATCAACCCGCAGGCACGATCTGATTCTAACCGGACTTTCAACGCGGGCAGCCATCAATCTGGCTCAGGCGTCTAAAGCGGCTGCTTTTTTGGCGGGGCGGGACTATGTTGCTCCTGATGACGTTAAAAATATCGCCGTAGCGGTCTGCGCCCATCGACTGACCATGCGAAGTGATATGAATACAACCGACAGGGGAGGGGTGATACGGACGATCATCGCCAGCATAGCGTTGCCTTTGGCCTGAAAATCAGCGCGTCCGGGGCACTTTATATCCTGATCACGCTCCTTCTCGGTTTTGCAGCGGTCAATACGGGCAATAACCTGCTGTTTCTGGTCGTTGCCGGTTTACTGGCATTTATGTCTGTTACCGGTCTGGCCGGAATGTATAATATTAAAAAACTGATCCCTGACCTGCATCCACCTGAAGAAATCTATGCTGGGATTCCGGCCACTTTTCGCCTATCTGTAAAAAACAACGGTTGTTATCTACCCTCATTTTTGATTCGCCTTGAGTGTCAAACCGGTCAATTCATCGTTTTCCCTGTTGTTCTCCAAAACTCCACAAATAACGGCACGGTTTTTTTTACTTTCAACCAGCGTGGACGTGTTCCGCTTGGCAGGATAACAGTCAAATCTCCGTATCCGGTCAGTTTTTTTACCCGCTACTGGAGTTTTGAAATTGATGGCGCAGTGACGGTATTTCCTCATCTAATTGCCACTTATTCAAGTGGTGGTGGTGAAGAGTCTCAGGCAACCGGAGCCGCTTTACGCCGTGAACGGGGCTTGAGTGGTGAATTAGAGCGGATTTATCCATATTCCGGTTCAGAACCGCTTCGAATGATTCATTGGAAACATTCGGCCCGCAGTCACGATCTTCTGGTTAAGGGTTTTGGGCGGTGTGTGGTTGCTCCGCTTATGATTGATCTGGATGCTTTGCCTGGCCAAGAGGTAGAAGAACGCTTGTCCCGGGCTGCCTGGCTGGTACAACGCTGGGTAGGTGAACGTCCGGTCGGGATGCTGCTCGGAGGACGTGTCCTTTTGGCTGGTATTGGAAAGCGACACGGTCTGATGTTGCTGAAGGAATTGGCGTTGTATGGTAGCGATTAGATCACTGACAGCCATATTGACCTATGTCATAGGATTATGTGGGATGATCCCGCTCTTTCCATGGTTGACTACGTTTCCTCGTGTGATTCTTTTGGTCGGGTTGCTGAGCGGACTCTGGCAGGATCGCAAAGGAAGCTGGCAGCTGAAGCCCTGGATGCAGAATGTCGTTATTGTCCCTGTTTTTTTCTTTTACGCACTCCAATTCAGTCATGCCAACCCGGCTCAGCCGGTAATCAGTGTGCTGGCAATTATGCTGGCAGTCCGGCTCAGCGGCGAGAAGTCGGTTCGTCATAGTCTGCAGATATACACTCTTTCGATGTTCTGTCTTGCCTCCTCATCGCTGTTTGATTTAAGCCCGGTCTTCTTGATATATCTCGGTTTGTTGCTGTTTATGGTCGCTTTCGCCCTTGTACTATTGACCTTTCAGAATCAGGATCACGCCATGATGGTGTCGACATCGGATCTGAAAAAAATTCTGCTTTCTGCCCTGTTAATGCCTGTTTTTGCCGTTCCACTGATACTATTCTTTTTTCCGATTATGCCGCGTACTCAATTGCCTCTCTGGTATTTTTTGAGCCCACCGTCATTGAGAACAACCGGTTACTCGGACACGGTAGAGCCAGGTAGCCAGAGCAGTATAACTGAAACTCGCTCGCTTGCTTTTCGTGCTGAAATGCCGCGTCAGGCGCAGAAACAGCTCTACTGGCGCGGAACCGTATTCAACCGGACTGACGGAAATAAATGGACACGGATAAGTCAAATTCCGACTGAACAGCCTGAATTCACCGGGCAGACGGTCAGGCAAGTTATCTATCCGGAACCTTCAGCTGGCCGTACTCTAATAGCGCTTGATCGTCCCGCCGCTCTCGTTATGCAACGTGTAATACGTTCACCGGACGGGGTTTTTGAACTTTCGCGATTGTTGGGAGGACGCCTTAGCTATAGTGCAGATTCTCAATCAAATGGTTTAATTGCACAACGTAATGCAATCAACAGGCGATTTTATACGCAATTGCCGGACCTTCTTCCGGCTCGGATAAAGGCCCTTGTCTTAGAAATTGCTCGTGCTGGAAGAGATGATAGTGCCAGAGTCGAATTTTTGGAGAATTATTTCCGTAACGGAGGCTATCGCTATTCAACAGTAGATCTGGCGACCGGTGACAGGGCGCTAGAGCAGTTCCTCTTTGAAAAAAAACAGGGACATTGCGAGTTTTTTGCTTCTTCATTTGCCCTGCTGTTGCGTGCTGCAGATGTGCCATGCCGATTGGTCGGTGGGTATCTTGGGGGTGAATATAACGATTTGGGCGGTTATTATCTTATTACAGACGCCAAAGCTCATGTCTGGGTAGAAGCATATATAGATGGAAGTGGATGGGTAAGAATTGATCCCAGCAGTTTTGCTGCCAACGCCGGTGAGGTCTGGGCGGCATCCAGTTCACAAAATCTCTTGCTTCGTATTTCTCTGGTACTCGATTCAATTAATTACGTGTGGAATCGGTCTGTTATAAGCTACGACTTCGAGCAACAGGTGAATATTGTCCGCCATGTTGGCTCGCGTTTGCAGGGGATCAATCCATCAAAAATTCTGCGCGCTTCTTTGCCGTATTTTGCCGGAATTGTACTGCTAGCCCTACTATTATTTGCTATCAGGCGGGCGTCATATTTTCACAATCGTGAGCAGCGCGTCCTGAGTCGCTTTCTGCGAATTATTGAGCGTGAATTTTCTATTTCAACAGGGGATGGTGGGGTGGGGTTGTTTGAAATAGCTTTGTTAGCAGATAATATTCATGTTTCAAACTTTGTAAAAATCTATGCTGGAGCTGTCTATCACGATCGGGGGCTAACGGATGACGAGTATCTCCGATTAAAGCAGATACTCCGGAGCTTGAAGGGTGTTGAATCAAAAATATCTTGACTTACAGACACCGTTTAGGCTATTAAATCTCTTCTTATATGGTGGCTGTGGTGAAGCGGTTAACACGTGCGACTGTGACTCGCATATTCGAGGGTTCGATACCCTCCAGCCACCCCAAACATTCTTAAAAGCCACGTCAATCGACGTGGCTTTTTTTTATCCTGCCCTCTTTTTCATTCTACTCACTACTATGAGTTGAACCAAATCAGTTTTTGCGTTACGTTTATAAAAACATAAAAGGAGGAAACTTCAATGAAATTTGCAAACTATGTATGCGTCTGTCTGTGTATGCTGGTAGTAAATCTGGGCGTCTGCGCTACAGGATTTGGTGCTGATAAGAAGGATACACTGATAGTAGGAATGGAGTTAGCCTATCCTCCTTTTGAAATGACAGACACAAAGGGGCAACCGACCGGAGTGAGCGTTGATCTTGCAAAGGCTCTTGGAGCGGCACTGGGAATGCAAGTACAGATTCAGAACATGTCATATGACGGCCTGATTCCGTCTCTTAAAACCGGTAAGATCGACCTGATTATTTCGTCGATGACCGCCACAGCAGAACGGGCCCAGTCAATCGACTTTTCCGATCCATATCTACAGACCGGCCTCTGTCTGCTGGTACGGAAAAATTCTCTTGTCCAGGGTATTTCTGACCTGGACAAGGTTGGCATAACTGTAGCGGTAAAAAAAGGTACAACCGGTCACAGTTATGCCAGCAAACAACTGAAACAGGCCAGAATATTGGTTCTGGACAAGGAAGCTGCGGCTGTGCTGGAGGTTGTACAGGGAAAGGCTGACGCCTTTATCTATGATCAGATGTCTACCTACAGCAACTGGCAACGCAACCAGCAGACAACACGCGCAATATTGAAACCGTTTCAGCAGGAATCGTGGGCGGTCGGCATCCGCAAAGGGAATGACCCCCTCAAAATTCGCATCAATACCTTTCTGAAAGAGTATCGAGCGGCTGGTGGCTTTGCAAAGCTCGGAGATACTTGGTTAAAGGAGCAGAAACAGCAGTTTAAATTGCTGGGCTATCCGTTCTTCCTGTAGTTCTAGTAGGAGCAGTCATGGGTAGATTGATACCGGTAGTATGGTGCCAGCCTGATGACGGCAGCAATGTGCCGCTGATCTCGCGGATTATCGCATTTGCCGTTGTGTTTCTGCTGGTATCCGCAGTCTTTTTGTTTGCCTTCAGCCAATTGCAATATGGTTGGAACTGGCAAGCGGTCTGGCAGTACCGGCAGAAGTTTTTGCAGGGGTGGCTGATCACGGTTCTAATGTCGGCTGCAGCACTTTGTCTCAGTCTTCTTATCAGCGTTTTCTTTGCCCTCGCGCGCCGTTCCCGCCTGCTGCCGCTCCGTTATCTGGCGATGTTGTATGTCGAAGTCGTGCGTGGGACACCTCTGCTGGTTCAAATCCTGGTCTTTTTCTATGTGGTGGCGGATGCATTTGGCATAGGCAATCGCTATGCTGTCGGGATTCTGACGTTGGCCATATTCTCAGGTGCCTACCTGAGCGAGATCATCCGGGCCGGCATTGAGAGCGTTGGAGAGTCACAATTGGAATCGGCATATGCCATCGGCCTGACACGCTACCAGACCTATCGCTTTGTCATACTTCCGCAGGTAGTGAGGCGGATTATGCCGCCGCTGGCCGGCCAGTTTGCCTCACTGATCAAGGACTCCTCGCTTCTGTCAATCATTGCTGTCAGCGAATTTACCCTTAATGCTCAGGAGGTTAACTCTTTTACTTTCAGCACACTGGAAAGTTATCTGCCGCTGGCAGTGGGATATCTGCTTCTAACCCTCCCAATTTCCCTTTTAAGTCGCTACCTGGAACAAAAATACCGTTATGCAACTTAGTCTTACAAACCTCACTAAATCCTACGGGCAGAATCTGGTTCTGGACGATATTTCTCTTGACCTGTCGGATGTCCATGCCCTAGTCGTGATCGGTCCGTCCGGGGGCGGCAAGACGACCCTGCTACGGACGGTTGCCGGACTGGAACGACCGGATTCCGGGCAGCTGCGCATTGACGGAGAATTGCTCCATTTTGATAACGAATCACTTTTGAAGCATCGTCGGAGCATCGGTACAGTCTTTCAGGCTTTTAACCTCTTTCCACATCTGACTGCGCTTGATAACATTCTCTTGCCGCTTGAGCAGGCTCACGGCTATGGGCATTTGCACGCAATTGAAACCGCTCAAGCTATCTTGAAACGCTTTCAATTGACTGGGCATGCCGATAAAAAACCGGCTCAATTATCTGGTGGCCAGCAACAAAGAGTTGCCATTGCGAGAGCTATTGCCATCAAACCACGTTTTCTGCTCTTCGATGAACCTACCTCGGCTCTTGATCCGGAAATGACTTCTGAGGTGCTGGATATTATTGGAGAGTTGCGGGATGAAGGCCGCGACTTGCTGCTGGTAACACATCATATGGGATTTGCCCGCACTGTAGGCGACCATTGTCTGTTTGTTGCTGAGGGGAAAATATTGGAAAACGGCCCTGTTGAACGTTTGTTCGCTGAGCCGCAGAGCTGCGAGCTGCAGCAGTTTTTAGGTAGGGTAATGCGGTACTAAACTATAAATCTAGCCAACTTCCGAGTATTCCCGCACACGGAACTCTGCTCCCAGTGATTCTGCAAGCATTCGACAAGCTTCAACATCTATACCAGGCACAGTAACGATACTAGCCACAACTTTCGGGATATACACCGATGCCGCCCGGATGAAGTCGCAGACACCGCTGAAACCTTTATCGCCAAATGGTGTGTTGCAGAGGCGGCTGTATGTTGCGGTATCGGGAGCATTCAGACTGACTGAAATACTGTCCACAAGTCCTGCCAACTCCGGCAGGATATCGCGTCCATGGGTCAGATTGGCCTGACCGTCGGTGTTGATACGAATCTGGTAGCCACGGGCCCTAAGGGCAGCAGCCACCTGTTTAACCAGATCCAGACGGATAAGCGGTTCACCGTAGCCACAAAAGACGATTTCATCAGTTCCCACAGGTTGACCTACCGCCTCCATAATCTCATCGAAGGATGGTTCCCTATCCAACAGCAGATTATGTCCCTTGACCGTGAAGTCGTCGAATTTAGCGCAGAACGTGCAACGATTGGAACAACGGTTGGTGATATTCAGGTAGAGCGAGTTGCGAATCTGATAAGCGATCTTCGTTGATTGGTCCCAGAGCCGGATTCCGAATAAGTCGCCGGCATTTTTGGTCGTGATACGGGCGACGTCCTCCAACATTAGTCCTTTTACTTCGGCCAGTTTCTCGGCAGCAAGTCGAACATAAGCGGGTTCGTTGCGCTTACCGCGATGTGGAACGGGAGTCAGGTAGGGACAGTCGGTCTCGACTAGCATACGATCGATACTGACTGTCTGCACAACATCCCGCAGATTTTGGTTACCAGGATAGGTGATGGTTCCGGGTATTGAAATGTAGAATCCAAGGGCAGATGCTTCTGAAGCCATAGTGGCATCGCCGGAAAAACAGTGCAACACGCCTCTTCTTACGGTTTCTTCACGGAGAATCATCATGACACGGTCATGAGCATCGCGATCATGAATGATGACCGGTTTGTCCAGTTCAGCTGCTATCCGGAGAAAATGACGAAAGACAAGTTCTTGCTGGTCGCGCGGCGATCGGTCGCGGAAAAAATCAAGTCCGATTTCGCCGATAGCAACAACCTTCTGACTGGAGAGTGCAAGTGTTAAAATGACATCGTAACAGGCATCGGTGACTCGTCCGGCATCATGGGGGTGAATACCGACGGCAGCGTACAATTGCGAGTATTTTTCAGCAAGTTCAACCGATTCGCGGCTTGATTCGATATCGGTGCCAACCACCAGAATAGCTGACACACCGGCATCTTCGGCACGTTTCAGCATGTCGTCAAAGTCACCGGCGTAGTCGCGGTAGTATATATGGGCATGAGAGTCGATCAAGACAGGCTTATGGTGCGACATTGTTACCCCTTTAATTCTTCTTTAAGACCTTCGATAACCGCCTTGACCTCACCGATCATGTCTGTTGCCTGGGCTGATTTTTCATATTTCAGATAGCTCTCAAAATATGCTATCGCATCAGCCGTGCGGTCCTGGTCCATGCAGATACCACCCATTGTCAGGTACGCCATGCTGTATGTCGGATCGCAGCGAACCGCTTCAAGGCAGGCATCCTCAGCTTCTTCCAACTCTTCCAGGTCATAGTACAGCTCGCCCAGATTAAAGTGGGCTGCCGGGTCTTCAGGGTCGATTTCAACCCCTTTAGTGAAGGCGGCGATAGCTCCATCTACATCTCCCTTTCCGTAAAGAGCGTCTCCCATGGCATTGAGTGCAAAAACATTGTCAGGTTCGAGCTCAAGCGCCTGGCGAAAGGCATCTATTGCATCGTCACTGAGATCCTGGCTGTTGTAAACAAGACCGATGCTGACGAGTGCATCAGCATCCTTCGGGTCTATCTTCAGGACTTTTTTATAACAGGCGAGGGACTCTTTGTGGTCGCCAGCTTCCAACAGCATATCCCCCAGTGTTGTCAGGGCGTCGGCATCATCAGGTGATAGTTTTAGTCCTTCACGGTAGCGGGCTATGGCATCATCCAGTCTCCCGTCTTCAGCCAATGCATCTCCAAGATAGAACCAACCGTCTGGTTTGTTTTTATTGCTATCCAAATACCCCTCAAAAATAGAAATTGCTTGTTTGGTATCTCCCTGATCGAGTAGATCAAGTCCCTTTTGTACTGTTACGTTTAATTCTTTATCGCTCATGATCTGCTCCTTTAGTCTCAATTTTAGCAATTTGTAGACAAATTCTATGGTTTTTCAGGTAATTAAATCAACTACCAAACCCTTGATGCCGATGACCTTTGCGGTGATTGCCATAGGGTTTCTATTCTCTTTGACAATGAGATTATAGAGGCTATCGGCTTCTCGATCAATTACCGTAATTATTTCGTAATAGCGTGGATTCTGCGGTGTTCCACCGGATTTATCAAGGCGGTACGCCTCAGCATTCACCTTCTTTGCAAGTTTACTTAATAGGTCACGAAACTGTTTGAAGTTAGTCAGTATTGGTTCTGTAGTCAAAAGGTTTCCTGCGTTCTCAATTTCAGTTCTGAGATTTTCAATATCATCTTGGTATGAATCCCCCCCTTCTTCACGGTGGCTCAACTCATCCGCAAAGAACGAATTAATGATTTTCTTCATTGGAGAGGAACTTTTTGTGTTTTTATCGATTTCCCGTAGTGATGATGAGTCCTGAATGCGCATAACCTTGCTCCAATTCAATTCAAATTGTCTTGAACAGTATCACGTTTGGACTCAATCGGCAATTGATGCAAAAATGCAACAATGAGTTTTAAACAAATTATGTATATGTTAATATCGGCATCAATAATAGTGGAAAGGAATTCCAGCCGTATGAATACCAGGGTTTCACAGGAAGAGCGGAAAAAAAGATTTCGCGAAGCTATCATCATAGCTTTGGCTGTCATATTAATTATTTTTTTGACCAGAACTGAAATCAGTCTCACTCAGTTAAGCGCTGGTGCCAAGCTGGGTAGTAATATTGCTATTTTCGCAGTCATTAATATCGTAATTTTACTTGTTATTCTGCTTGTGTACCTGGTCAGTCGTAATGTTGTGAAGCTGTTTGTAGAAAGTCGCTCAAACCCTTTTGCAAAAAAACTCCGAACAAAGCTTGTCCTTTCATTTGTCGCTCTTTCGCTGGTTCCAACTCTGCTTCTCTTCTTAGCCGCTGCCGGTTTTATTAACAATACAGTTCATAACTGGTTTAACACTCAGGTTGAAACATCATTAAGCGAGTCACTTGAAGTAGCACAAACATACTACAAAAATTCAGCAGCAAATTCCTTGTATTACGGCAAACAAATAAGCAATTTCATTAAAGATCAAAAGTTGCTTAACGAGGATAATCTGCCACAGCTCAAACGGCTTATCCACCAGAAACAGAGTGAATACAACCTCGGAGTTGTTGAGGTATATTCTGCTCAGCGAGAGGAGTTGGTGCGGGCTTCAAATCCTGCAGTACCTAAAGGTGAGTTTACTAATCCATCTTCAGAAGATATCAAGCGCGCTTTGGTGGGGGAAGAACTTACCAGGGTGAACCAGGCCGGAAAGGCTGATTTAATACGCGGTATTGTGCCGATTCGTTCTACATGGAACGAGTCGGATATTGTCGGCGTTGTTGTTGTTAACTATTACGTGCCATATTCACTAGTGAATAAAATGAAGGAGATTACTGCCTCGTACCATGAATTTCGTCAGCTTAAGATTCTGAAAAATCCGATCCGAACTGCTTATATAGTCACACTGTTTTTAATAGCTATGGTGATTGTCTTTTTTGCATACTGGATGGGGGTATATCTGGCAAACAGCATGACTAGACCTCTTCAGGAACTGGTAGATGCAACTCATGCCGTTGCAGGTGGCAACCTTGATGTTCGGATAGATTCTTATTCAGCGGACGAAATCGGTATGCTGGTCCAATCATTCAATCTCATGACGGATGATTTACGTGCAAAACAGTACGCACTTAATATTTCCAATCTCGAATTACTCAGAAGTAATCAGGAAATTGAACGTCGTCAACAGTATATGGAGATTGTTTTACGCAATATTGCTGCCGGTGTTATCTCAATTGATAGCGAGGGAGTTCTGCGCACGCTTAACACATCTGCCGAGCGCTTGCTGGGATTAAGTGCTTCGAAGGTCATTGGTAAAAACTACCGCGAAGTTATTAATGAAAAACACCTGGAGATGACCTCGGAATCCATCAGTGAACTTTTGAATTCAAAACAGGGAGCCATCAGTAAACAGGTTTTTCTGGACCTGCGTGGTTCTCGTCTCGCTTTGCAGCTGCATTTAACGCTGCTGCGCACTGGGAATGGAGAAATACTGGGGATGGTTGCCGTATTGGATGACTTGACGCAGATGATGCGAGCTCAACGTATGGCCGCCTGGCGTGAGGTCGCACGCAGAATAGCCCATGAAATTAAAAATCCGTTAACTCCGATTCAACTTTCTGCCCAACGCCTTAGAAAGCGCTATCTTTCCCGTTTTAGTGACGATGAGAAGGTCTTTGATGAATGTACCGAGATGATTATTAAATCGGTAGATGATCTAAAAAATCTTGTTAACGAATTTTCTAATTTTGCCCGTATGCCCGCTATTCAACCTGAACCTAACAATCTCAACGAGTTGATTCGAGAGTCTTTGACACTGTATCAGGAAGCGCATCGAGGTGTGAAATTTGATGTCAATATGGATACCAGTATGCCACTTCTAATGATTGATCGCGATCAAATCAAACGTGTGCTGATCAATATTCTTGAAAATGCTGTCGCCGCCATGGCGGAATACGGAACTGTTACCCTGTCAACTGTCTTTGATGGTGTGTTGAAAATGGCGACCATCAGCATTGCTGATGATGGCCCCGGGATTTCGCCGGAAGATAAACCGCGCTTGTTTGAACCATATTTTTCAACCAAAAAGAGCGGCACTGGACTCGGGTTGGCCATAGTAAGCAGTATCGTAACTGATCATGGTGGTTTTGTGAGAGTTAGAGACAATAAGCCTCATGGTGCTATCTTTGTTGTAGAGTTACCCGCCGGTTGACAGATAGGACGTTAAGGAGAAGTTATGCAACACACTATTTTAATCGTTGACGATGAAAAGGATATTAGAACAGCACTGACCGGGATCCTTGAAGATGAGGGGTATCTGGTTCTGAACGCAGAAAGTGGTGCTGAAGGTATTGAGTGTGCCCGGCAGGAGATCCCGGATCTGATTCTGCTTGATATTTGGATGCCAGGCATGGACGGCCTGGAAACTCTTGAAAAACTTAAAGCACAGTTTCCTCAAGTTACAGTGATAATGATTTCCGGACATGGTACGATTGAGACGGCGGTTCGTGCCACTAAACTGGGGGCTTTCGATTTTATTGAAAAGCCACTTTCGCTGGAAAAAATACTGATCAGCGTTGCCAATGCGTTACAGTTGCAGGAATTAAAAGTGGAAAATGCCGAACTCAAACGTTCGGTATCTTCAGGGTCTGAATTAATAGGAGAGTCTGAAGAGATTGTCAAATTAAGGGAGCAGATAAAGCTTGTAGCGTTAACATCGGCCTCCGTACTGATTAACGGTGAAAACGGCTCTGGCAAGGAATTAATTGCATGCTCAATTCACTGCAACAGTCAGCGGCGGGAGCGGCCTTTTATAGCTGTGAACTGCTCTGCAATTCCGGAAGAGTTAATCGATAGTGAGCTGTTTGGCCATGAGAAAGGTGCTTTTGTTGGAGCATTATCACATAGGAAAGGGCGCTTTGATCAGGCTGATGGTGGCACTCTGTTTTTGGACGAGATAGGTGAATTGCCACTCAATACACAGGCAAAAATTCTTAGATTTATACAGGAAGGAAGTTTTGAAAGAGTTGGTGGTATCCGCCGTCTTACTGCCGATATCAGAATTGTTGCTGCTACTACTAAATCACTTGAGCAGGATATGGCTTCAGGGAAATTCAGCTCCGATCTTTATTATAATCTGAGCACAATACCATTTAGAGCTCCGGCATTACGCGAACGTTTAGATGATATAGGGTTACTTGTTCAGCATTTTGTTTTTCAGTTCTTCCGCAGGGAAGGTGGTGAAGTAAAGACTTTTCTGCCGGATGCGCTCGACAGGTTGTGTCAATACTCGTGGCCTGGCAATCTTCGTGAATTAAAAAATGTAGTTGAACGAATACTTATTGTGTCATCAGGACACGTTATCTCTGCAGAGGATATTCCGCATTTATCAGTGGAAACGTTGACCAGGCCCTCACCGGAAGGATCTCACACCCATTCGGTACTGCGAGAAGCGCGTGAGGATTTTGAACGTGAGTTCATTATTCAGAAGCTAGAGGAAAACGACTGGAATATTTCCCGTACTGCTGAACTGATTGAACTGGAACGGAGTAATCTACATCGTAAAATAAAAAGTTACGGAATTGACGTGCGGAGATAATTGGAATGCTGCCTCTCCTTAAAATACGCTCTACAAAATCGATGAAGTTAATTTTATTGGTGACAGTTGTCTGTCTAGTGGCCATTTTGTACGGTCCGTGGCGTGTACGTCATATCTCATCAGATGAAAAATATCTTAATCTTCTGCGTGAAGCGTACTTGACTGTTTTGGCTAACCATGTAGAAAAACCTGATTCAAAAAAACTGGTTATTAAAATGGTAGACGGTATGCTTGCCGCGCTGGATCCGCACAGCGCATATCTGCCACCAGAACCGTATAAAGAAATGGAAATGGTTATGTCGGGATCATTTGGCGGTGTCGGCCTTGAACTCGGGACAAAAGATGGCAAGCTGACTGTTATTGCTCCGATCGACGATACTCCATCTTCCCGGGCTGGGATTTTGACCAATGATCACATCTGGAAGATCGATGGGTCGTATACTAATGGAGTGAATATCACGGCAGCGGTTAAAAAACTGCGCGGTGAGAAGGGAACACCGGTAACTTTGACAATTGTACGTGCCGAAAACGCCAAGCCACTTGTTTTTAAATTGGTACGCGACATCATAAAGTTAAAAAGCCTGAAATCAAAGATGCTTGACTCCGGGTATGGATTCATCCGGATTTCACAGTTTCAGGAGCGTACAGGAAGTGAGTTCAAGGAGGCCTTGAGAGATCTTCATGCTAAGTCGAGTGGACCGCTGAAGGGGCTGATTCTGGATTTGCGTTATAATCCGGGTGGCTTGATAAATTCGTGCGTCGAAGTTGTAAACTGTTTTGTAGGGGATGACATCAACAATTTTGCAGTTGTCAGTATTAAGGGGCGAGCCCCTGAATCCAATCGTGTTTATAACGCGACAGTAGGGACTAAGGAACCACGATATCCGATCGTTGTACTTATCAACGGCGGCAGCGCCAGTGCCTCTGAAATAGTTGCCGGTGCTCTGCAAGATCATAAGCGTGCCATCATAATGGGAACACAGAGTTTCGGGAAAGGCTCAGTCCAATCAATTATCCCTATGAAAGGTAATGCCGCTCTTAAACTAACTACTGCGAGGTATTACACTCCGAGCGGACGTTCAATCCAGGCAAAAGGAATTGTTCCGGATGTAGAGGTGCCAAGCATTACACCTTTGTTGGCAAAAGAGAAGGGGTTTGAGATCAAGGAAAAAGATCTTGAAAAAAGTCTTGCATCAGACGGAAAGCAGGAAGCAAGGCAACCTATTATTAAAGAATTACCTCGTGGTGTAGTTGGCAAAGGTACAGATATTCAGAATGATTATCAACTTAGACGGGCTCTTGAATTACTTCAATCCATTGGTATGTTAAAAGAAAAAGGATTCAATTGAACTGCATAAGCTTGGGCATGGTGAGTGACGAGGCCTCGGAAACTATGCAAAGTAGCTTGGCATAACACAAACTATTCAGATTGAAACCCCTCTTGGTCGAGGCAGTTATTGCCTTAACCAAGAGGGGCTTTTTGCGTTTAATGGGAGCTCTAATGAAAAAACGGACTGGCGGAGAATAGCGACAAAACTCATGAAAAACATCGCTTGCCACTGAATTTCAACCTAGAAACAGAGAAAACCAGGTTTGGGTCTTGAGGCTCAGAAGAAGATGATAAATGACTTCGTTTATGGCCAATGGTGGATAATTGGATCACTGGAAAGCGGCATAGCATCCATTCCTTATTTATTTCAGCAATTTATCCTTAACTTCATAATCCAGAACAACGCCGGTTTCATCGATGTGAAACTTTATCAGCAGGCCTTTTAACCCATCAGGGCTTATATTCCAGTAGTTCCATGTCTCCACCGCCATCATTTCGGGGGGGATTTCCATCTTGAAGCCGGGAGCAGTGATTTTCGGAACGTGGTAAGGGTGGTTAACCACCGCATTGGGGGGGCCGAGCTTGGTAAGCAGTTCCTCCCGACTGGATTTCCCCTTTATGACCGACTGCTCGACAAGAGCCACGGTAAGTTCCGGTTTTTCCTGTTTTACAGCCGTAGTCGGTGTCTGATCCGGAGCGGGCGTGGAGTGGAGGCAACCGCTCAAAATTGCACAACAAGCGAGCAAATAAATCCTTTTCATCGTCATTCCTCCATTCGTTTATTAGTCCAAGTTGGTCTATATAAGACTCTTTCACTGGATCAGTCAATAGAGATTATATACATAGTACCATGTAAAATTTATTCATCCCAAACAGAGCACAAGCGGAATTTGAATCGCCTCTAGTTTTCTAGACACTCCTGAGTTATACAGAAATAACCTCAGGAGGCATGAATGAGTAGCAAGCGTTACACCGAAGAATTTAAGATTGAAGCTGTCAAACAAGTAACGGAACGTGGGCATGGAATTTACA
>JANXYR010000043.1 GCA_025355965.1 Geobacteraceae bacterium | reverse complement strand
TGTAAATTCCATGCCCACGTTCCGTTACTTGTTTGACAGCTTCAATCTTAAATTCTTCGGTGTAACGCTTGCTACTCATTCATGCCTCCTGAGGTTATTTCTGTATAACTCAGGAGTGTCTAGAAAACTAGAGGCGATTCATTGCTCACAAGACTGTAAGGTGCATATGTATAACCAGTAAGTATATTAGGTGTAGAGGCAGAAGTGACGGCATCTCCATTAGTATCAATAAAAATATCACCTGACGTCAATATTTTACCAGCACCATCATTTTGCCCGGTATAGAAATTATATCCGCCGACTATCGTAAGGCTTTTCCCCTTTAGAAAGAACCCTTCAAGATCCCACGCCTGACTCTGTACCATTCCCGCCTCTGCTTCGTTGTCTTCCTTGGCAGACCCTAAACCATTAGGGGATAGCCCATCGTATTTAGTGATTTCAGTGCCGTATGGGGTAGCATAAGAGCTATTGACGCCGAATATGCATGCGCCTGCTGAAGCCAAGAACAAGGCTGACATCATGGCGTATACTTTGATGGATTGTTTCATTTGCGAACTCCTGCCGTTATTTTATTTGTATCAATATAGTTTACTTATACTTTAATAAGCAATGCAGGAACAATGCCAATATATAACAGACTGATAATGCATTCTTTTAGTTTTGACGTAGTAATGAGTGTAAAAGTTATCGACTTAATTTTGATATTATATCGGTGTGGGCTTTTATTTGTCCACTTCACCAGAACTGCCACTTCCCAGTTGATACAACAAATATGGCAAGCGCCAGATTGGTCACAGCGTGGGCCAATACACATTGGGCAAGGCTGCGGGTTTTGTAGAGCAGAAGATTGTAGAAGATTCCAGCCATGATTCCGGCCAGGATAAAATTGTGTTCAAGCCCGAACAATATTATGGTGAACAGGAACGATGCCCAGGTAAATGTGCCCAGTGGGACGGTATAAAATTTTTTGTCAATGATGTAGCGGATCAAAAACGAGCGCCAGAAGAGCTCTTCCATAAGCGGAACGATTAACACCGCTCCGGCAATCCTGATCAAGGTCATGGCAATTTGGACGTTTCGCCTCGGCAGAAGTTCCGGATTGAATCCATGAGGTACGCCTGCGGCGCCAAATGTCCAATCCATCTTGATCCAGAGTGCGAAAACCAGCAGGCCGACCCCACATGACGCCAAAGTTATAGGGATATTAGAGAAGTCTTTTAACTTCAGTTCGTAGTAATGACTCCTGAACAGGAAAAGAAAAAAAACAACGGTCATCGCTTTGACCGGATAGAGATAATACAATGTTGTTAGTTCAAGCTTGAAGAAGCCCTGGTTGGCAAGAAAGCATATGAACTCGTCAAATCCTATGAAACACATAAAAATGGCAAAGGGGAAATAACGATAAAATGCAGAACTGGCAGTGAGTCTATTGGTCACAAAAGGATTCCTTGCGAATGGGCTTGATGTGCATCTGTTATAGGAATGCAGTTTGTTATGTAATGTAAAGTAATCCGACAGACTAAAAAAAGGCGCAAAAATGCGCCGTAATAAATTTTAAAGCCTATAAAACGAACTCTGATAACATAATAAGTTTTTAATAAACTTAAATCTACTTTTCCTGTTACGGCTGTTTAGTGGATGCAGTTGGTGACCTTTAAGGTCTCCTGCATAAGGAGGTCGTGGTCGTTGCATTGCATGCTTACAACATTTCTCAGATGGACAAACGATTTAACGTCCATCCCACTTATCTGGATCCCCATTCCTGCCTCTTCACAGCGCACCACATTAGCATTCAGGTACATAGACGAATTACGAGAGAAAAAGAATGTGATTTCAACAGGAGTACTTAGTGGTAATTTTTCTGGCGTTTTGATGAACAAGCCTTGCAGGCTCAAATTCTTTATGTCGCCAAAAAAAATCTGGTCGTCATGTTTAATTGAAACGCATTCAGAAAAATCAACTCTTGTGAAGTTCCTGCTTTCCATTAAAATCTCCTTGATGTATGGAGTGGTCTCTTATGATGTTCAGCAACGATTGGATTACAGTAACTTTCTATGACAGAATATTAAGCAAATAGTATGCCTTAATGCTAAGTGATTGTATTAGTACGGTAGATACCTTCAATCTTATGGTATGTCACCATGTAATGTAAAGCATTTCGACATATTAAAAACTGCTGTCAATGTAGTTGCAATATCCAAAAAAAGCGATACAATTTTTCCGGCAGAATGATTTTCTGATCAAAGGGTTTCCATGAAAACAACAATGGCCACCACGTTATCAACCAACACCACTATACCAAATAAATACAGGACTCCGCTTTTTCTGGTCCTGATCATCGCCGGTCTTGCTGGCAACTATTTCAAATATCCAATTTTACAGAATATAGACTTCATATTCGGCAGTATCTTCGCTATGTTGGCTCTACAGTTCTTCGGTCCTGTTCGTGGTGTCCTGGCTGCTGCTGTAATCGCAAGCTATACCTACTTCATTTGGAATCATCCTTATGCCATCATCACCATGACCGCAGAGGTGGTAATTGTCGGTTGGCTGATGGGGCGCAGCAAGATGGGAATGGTACTATCTGATACGCTTTACTGGCTAATGGTTGGCATGCCGTTAGTTTACCTTTTGTACCACTTTTTTGTACACATTCCTTCCAGTGAAATAACTTTTTTTATGGCCAAACAGGCGGTTAATGGCATTGCAAACGCCCTTATGGCGCGGTTGATCTTCACCTGCCTTTTACTGCGAACGCGCTCATCACTGACGTCATATCGTGAGATCATCTACAACTTGCTGGCCTTTTTCGTGTTGTGTCCGGCGTTGATTATACTGGCGGCTGGTAGTAGAGCAGATTTTAAAGAAACTGAAGAGCATATTCGCACAACACTGATACAGGACAGCCGCCGCATTACTGACAGGCTTGAAACCTGGGTGTTGAACAGAAAATCAGCCGTTATTAATCTGGCAGAGATGGCAGCATCAAAATCCCCGCAACAGATGCAACCATTTCTTGAGCTGGCAAAAAAATCTGATGTTAATTTTCAGCAGATCGGTCTGTTCGACAGAGAAGCGACATCCACCGCCTTCTATCCGCTGAACGATGAACTGGGACATAGTAGTATCGGCAAAAACTTTGCTGATCGCCCCTTCATTCCTCAACTCAAGCGAGAACTTAAACCGATTCTCTCTGAAGTTGTCATGAGTAGGATCGGCACCCCCGACCCGATTGTCGCGGTACTTGCACCGGTGGTCATCAGTGGGAAATACAGTGGCTACGTAGCTGGTATCCTGAGTATGGAGCAAGTATGGGAACACCTCGATAAGAGCTCGGATCGTAATGCCATGCTCTTCACTCTGCTAGATAAGAATGGCAACATCATTATGACCAACCGTCCTAATCAAACGGTTATGGCACTTTTTGATCGTGGTGAAGGTACACTTAACCGTCTTGATAAAGTGGTCAGCCAGTGGGTGCCTACTGTGTCTCCCAGCACTCCATATTTTGATCGTTGGAAACAATCATTTTATGTTGTGGAAACAGCCATAGGTGACTTGGCAGAATGGAGATTGATTCTGGAACAGCCGGCGTCCCCTTTCCAGCGGTTGTTATACCACAAATATTCCGGAAAGCTGATCCTGTTGTCCATTGTTTTGCTTGTAGCACTGGGTCTTGCCGAATTGTTGAGCCGCAAAATTGTTGTTACATTGAAACAGCTCCGCACGTTGACTCACGAGTTGCCGGCCAAGCTGGCGGCCAATGGCAAAGATCTTATCTGGCCTGAAAGTGGTATCAAAGAGGCAAATCACTTGATCAATAATTTTAGGGAGATGGCCGATTCGCTGTCAGAGCAGTTTCGTGAAGTCCAGCAGATCAATGAATCGCTTGAGGGACGTGTAGAGGTGCGAACAGCAGAATTGGATATGACCAATACGGAATTAATTGCTGAGATTGCAGAACGCAAACAGGCAGAGGAAGCTCTCGTGAAGTCTGAGATGCTTTATCACTCACTGGTCGAGACTTCGCAGGATCTGATCTGGCAATGTGACGATGAGGGCAGATATACCTACCTCAATCTGGCTTGGGAGCATGTGCTTGGTTACGAACTTGATGAAATGCTTGGTAAGAAATTCAGTGACTTTCAAAACCTTGATATAGCTGAGCGTGACCAGATAGAATTCAACCGGTTGATGGAAGGCAACTCGATTGATCATTATGAGACAATGTTTAAAGGTAAGTCCGGCAACGAAATTCATCTGGTGTTTAATGCCCTTTTTATGTGCGACAAAAGTGGGAATATAGTCGGAGCAAGTGGAACTGCTTACGACATAACCGAACGTAAGTTGATGGAAGTGGAGTTACACAAGGCCAAGGCGGCCGCTGAAGCTGCCAACATCGCCAAGAGCCGGTTCCTGGCCACCATGAGCCACGAGATACGCACCCCAATGAATGGTGTTATCGGTATGATGCAACTGCTACAACATTCCGAGCTGACTCCTGAACAACATGAATATGCCGAAAGTGCCATAAAATCCGGAGTTGAACTGGTGCGTCTGCTTAATGATATTCTCGACCTGTCCAAAATCGAAGCAAATAAGATAGAACTGGAAAAATCATATTTTGATCTGGAGTCGGTTATTTCAGATACCATAAACATCTTGTCACTTTCGGCTAACGAAAAAAGGGTGAAACTTGCCTCGTTGATTGATGTCAGCGTTCCAACGGCCCTGAATGGTGACGCAGGACGACTACGCCAGATTGTTACCAATCTGGTTGGTAATGCTATCAAGTTCACGCCTGAGGGATCAGTAATGCTCCACATACAAAAAGATAACGAAGATGAACACACTGTTTCTCTCCGTTTTCTTGTGAGCGACAGCGGTATCGGTATCGCCGTCGAAAAACTGGAACATATATTTGAGCCATTTACCCAGGCTGATAGTTCCACTACGCGCACATATGGCGGTACCGGACTTGGATTAGCAATATGCAAACAGTTGGTGGAGCTGATGGGAGGGGTTATCGGCGTAGAGAGTGTTGAAGGAGAAGGGGCAACATTCTGGTTTACTGTGGTATTGGAGAAGGGGGAAAAGGCCGAACTTGATTCTAAGCCGCTTTTAGAAAAAGAGGTAAAGGGGGAGGTAGCTAACCCTATTCGCATTCTCCTGACCGATGATGACCCGATAGCCCAGAAAATAGTGCCCAAACTGCTGAAGATTCACGGCTATCTAGTCGATGCTGCTGGTAACGGCAAAGAAGCTTTGCAGTTACTTGAAACGAATGATTACTCTCTTGTACTGCTAGACTGCATGATGCCTGAAATGAGTGGCTATGAAGTCACCGCAATCATCCGTAATTTCGCTTCAACTGTGCGCCATCATGATATCCCGATAATTGCTCTTACAGGAAATGCCACGCAGCAGGATCGTGATGAATGCATCGCTGCCGGGATGAATGATCATCTCCCCAAACCGCTAATATTACCAGATTTACTTGCTATGCTGGAGAAGTGGCTAAAAGTGTAGAAAACTTATTTTCAGGGCATACCGCCACTATTTTAATTCATCAATGACTTTCTATCCGATTTACTATCGTCTTGAGATAGTAAATGGTCCAGAGTATACTCCTGCATCTGATCTAAGCGCCTTTTTGTTCTCATGTCATTTTGTCTATCGCTGTTCTTTATATCCATTGAGTCAGAGAAAAATCTAAATGTATTTCGCCCCTCTTTTTTTGCAAGATACATAGCCATATCAGCCTTTTTCAGCAGTTCCTCAATTGTGGAGCCATGAAGAGGGCAGACGGCCACTCCTATGCTGGTTGTTATATACGTTTGTTGTCCAAGAATATCGAAAGGTTTCTGGAAAACCGCCTGAATTTTTTCAGCAAAGGTGATGATGCCATGTATGGTTTCGGCATCATTGATGATTAAAACAAATTCGTCGCCACCCATTCTGCCTACAGTGTCGTACTGGCGCATGCATTTTTGTAATCCTTCGGCTATTTTTTTTAGAAGAATATCGCCGGAAAGATGACCCAAAGTATCGTTAACATTTTTGAAATTATCCAGATCAAGGATCATCAGTGCGATAAGTGTATTATGCCGTGCTTCAAAAGCAAATGACTGCTTCAAACGGTCAAAGAGCAGAACGCGATTAGGCAGGCCGGTCAGGTGGTCGTGGGTCGCTTTAAAGCGCAGCTGTTTTTCGACGCTCTCCCGTAAGGTGATCTCTCGTTTTAATCCTTCATTGATAGTGTTAAGTTCTTGATTTAGCAGACTGATTTCCTTCTCAGCCAGTTTGATCTCCGAAATGTCATTCATAGAAACAATAAAGGTCTTGCTGTCAGGTATTCTTTTGACGTTCGTATATACAGCCTTAGAGTTCCCTTTTTGATCAACAAGAATTGATTCGAATTGAGGCCGGGCCGCAGAGGAATCTTTTACTGCCTGGTGGAGTCGTTCCTCCAGTTTTGAACACTCACTGTCATCAAAGAAATCAGTCCAACGTTTCAGGTTTTCCACCGACTCTTTTGTGAATCCTGTAAGAGTTTCAAACTGTTCATTCACCATGGTGATTTTAGAATGTTCATCTACAAGCATCATTGCATTGTCACTTACCTCAAATATCGTTCGATATCTATTTTCATTATTCTTTAGCTGATTTTTCAGGCCGTGCTTGAAAAGTGCGATCTCGATAGCATTCTGCACCTGATATAAATCGTATGGTTTGATAAGATAGGCATATGGTTCGGTCTGCTTGGCGCGCTCAAATGTTTCGCTGTCTGAGTTTGCAGTTATATAAATGACAGGGGTGTCAAACAGGGCATGTACTTTCTGTGCAGCGCATATACCGTCAATTTTACCGCCAAGGGTAATATCCATTATAATAATGTCGGGCAGATTTTCTGCAACACTTTCAATGGCCTCCTCCCCGGTCTGGACCACTTTAGCAACTTGATATCCCATACGTGATAGTGACTTATGCAAATGATGCGCTGCAATGGGATCATCCTCTGCCAATAATATTTTAGCATTTGTTGTCATGCAGTAACTCCTTGCTAATTGTTGATGATAACTTCACATCAAATACATGAAAATAGAAAGTAAGCAACGGACATGCCAAGCCATTAGCTATTAATATATTGATCTTGCCGGTGTGCTTGGTTTGCCGCATTGATGATTGTATAAATTAATCGACATCTCAGTACTACGTTAAAAACTCGACAACAGAAGATGGTAAGGTCGAATAGCAATACACTTAACATCGTTCAGATTTATTCTCCACACAACTTTCCAATTGTCAATTACGCCAAAGCATATCAGTTTTAAAAAAACGAACTTGCAGAAAATGAATTTTAAAAAGTTATACTGCCGAGTACAAATATTTTCGTAAAAAATAAGGTTACGGTCTAGTATTGGTTTAGATCAATGGGATGATTAGGGGTATATGCCCCATGCAAACTGGAAAAAGTGGGTTATTGTGGTCGGATTTTGGATTTGGGGTTGCCTCACTGTTGGCCTAAATATGTATCAGGATTGCTTAAGTCTCTTTGCAATAGACTGTCTTAACTCGCGATGGGTGTATTTATGTCATAAGAAAAGAAAAAAGCACCTACGAAAATTTCGTAAGTGCTTGATTTTTTGAGTGGTGCCCAGGGACGGAATGAAATCCATCTTCAGCTTGGACATAACCACTTGATATAAAAGGCTAATTTCAAATCAAAGCCCAATGAAACCCATTTTTCTGATGCACCTCGGCATACCATCGTGTACTTGATGCCCAATGTAGTTGACCCCCCAAATTTTGTACAGTGAATTTTATGTTGGGTTGTAAATTAAGCAGCCGGTTCGATTCCGGAAGCGGTGTCATTGAAAGAGGCCATGCCTGAATTACGTGGCCTTTCTCCAAGTCGTTGTTGCTCGCAATTTTTGGGTTAACCCGGCTTTTTCAGGAGATTGGCGGAGCATTGCCCCAAGCTTGAAGTCCTGATATCCTTTGTCAAAATTTTCGGAAAATTCCGGATCGGTTTTCTTCCTACTATCAATATACAGCCTTAAATCGCTCATCCTCATTTTCCTTCGCAGTAACTAAGTATTTTATTACTTATTGTTCACGAAAATAGCATGTTCACAAAAAATGAACAATATTGAACCATGAACCATGCTTACTATAGGGGGCAAACAGAAAAATTGACTTCAAGAAGTCAACTGAATACGGGTTTGGTCAACTATCAACAGGTTTCATAGTAGCAACTATCAACTTCCATAAAGAATAGTGTTGCAATACTATTAAATGATGCATAAAATAGTTATCAAATACTATTTGGAGTTTTTCAATGCTTGATGACCTTATCCCCTTAAGCCAGACGTTCCTGAGAATCCGCAACCGCGATTTTAAACGGTATTTCCTGCGTGACCACCCGCTGCCTAACCGGTTCTCCATCATCATTGGTCAACGGGGCATCGGCAAGACTACGGTCATGATCCAGCATCTGCTGGAGCAGTACAACGATGACCGCTCAGGACGGAAAGCTCTCTACATTCAGGCGGACCACTTTCTGGTGGCTCGCTCGTCTCTGTACGAAATTGCCGATGAGTTCTGCAAGATGGGTGGCGAACTGATCTGTTTCGATGAAATTCACAAGTACCCGGCATGGTCCATGGAGCTGAAAAGCATCTGTGACACTTTCCCGGATTTGAAGATTATTGCGTCGGGCAGTTCCGCCCTGGAAATAGCCAAGGGGAGCCACGACCTGAGCAGGAGGGCCATTGTCTTCCGGATGTACGGAATGTCCTTCCGTGAATTCATCGGTATGAATAACGGTATTTACTTTGACTCGTTGCCTCTTGAAAAGCTGCTGGCAAATCATCAGGAATCAGCCGATTCAATCGTGGCAGAGCTTGAGAAGAATGGCCTGAAGGTACTTGCTCTGTTCAGGGATTATATGGAGCACGGTTACTACCCCTATTTCAGGGAATATGAGGATAAGAGTCTCTTTTTCATGACGCTTGAGCAGAACGTCCACACCACCCTGGAATCCGACCTGCCCGCCATTCACCAGTCGCTTAATGGTTCCAGTATCCGCAAGATTGAAAAGCTGCTCTCAATTATCGCATCACTGGTACCCTTTACCCCGGATATGAAGCACTTGAAAAACCTGCTGGGGATCGGCGACGAACGCACGCTCAAGAGCTACCTGAAATTTCTTGAAGATGCCGGTGTCATTATTTCAGTACCCAAGAGCGGCAAAGGGTTACGGGAAATGGAAAAGCCGGAGAAGATTTACCTGAATAACCCGAACCTCTATCATGCTCTTTCCCGTACTCGTGATCCGGATATTGGCGCGATGCGGGAAACCTTCTTCATGAGTATGCTCCGCACCTCGCATACAGTATCAGTGCCATCAAAGGGAGATTTCATGGTGGATGACTCTATCGTCTTCGAGGTCGGCGGTAAGAACAAGGATGCAGGGCAGATCAAGGAGATCGAGAATGCCTGGCTGGCACTGGACAACATAGAAACGGGGCACGGCAGGAAAGTACCACTTTGGCTGTTCGGTTTCATCTATTAACGGGGAAATATCGAGGTGGCACGGATAATATATGATTGAGAATCCCCGGAAAAATTGCCGCGGTTCTGGCTCATATCACTATCAGCAGGTTTTTTGTGACAAATAAACTGTTTTATCTGTCACAAAGTGGTTTTCGTGACAAAAAGGCCATCCTAACGGAATGTATCGTCTAGTATGGAATATGGACTTTCCACGAGAGGATCAATCCGGTCAGCTTGCCGGTGAGCCCAGGCGACCCAATCCGCCAGCCCACTTCCTGAATAGAAACCACCATCAGTTTGGATGGCTTTTTGCCGCGCTGCTTCGATATACGCTCGCAACCGCTGACTTGTATGCCATTGCTCCGAATCTGTGTGGAGTTTTTCAAGTTTCGCCTTTTCCTGCTCCTGGCGTTTGGCGAACTGTTCCCGTCGCGCATTTCTCTCAATGCACTCCCTTTTTCTCTGCTCCGCTTCGACCTTATCATTATGGAGCCGAACGGCAAGTCGCTGCATCCGCATCATGACAGTGTTTAGCTGTGCCTCTAACGGGGTGTCGGTTTTGTCCGAAATAATGGCCTGACTCCTGCGGCCATCCAGTTTGATGTACAGCTCACCGGAATTCACGTAGTCATATTTCGGGAATGTCAGCCAGCTGTATTGTCGGTGCCGGCGTAATTCTTCATCGGTCGGTATATGCGGAACTTGTTTGCTGTGTTCCTTAAGGGAAATATGGATCTTCACATTGAGCACCGTGACGTAGTACTGGAAACCAAGTTCTTTGCTCACCTGGTATCCGCGCGTCTCTAATGCTTTAAGCAGTGCATCAGCTATTTTCAACGCGCGATTGATATTTTTCACAGTGACATATACGAATGATCCACTGTCCACCGAACTGTCAGGGCCTGCTGTACGATTCTTTTTCTCGCCGTAAATTTTTTCAGCCATTGACTGAACCAACGGATGCGGCGATATAAGGCGCTTGGCCACGACGATCCTGTCCCTCAGCTTTTTCTCAAACTCAATCTCGGGCATGTTCTTTGTGTTAATCACCCCATCAATTTCGGAAAGGTACTTTTTTCCAAGATTGACGTTGAAAAACAGATCATGGTCGCCAGCAGGTGGCAGCGGCGTTTTCTCTTCTTTCACTGTCCGGCTATGATATCCATTTGGTGGCCTGGGTATATTCATCCGTGTGCAGAGCGTACGCAGCTCGCCATATGAGAGCCCATACTCTTTTGCCAGCGCGGTAATCGGTTTCTTCCAAACCATCTCATACAGTTCTTCTCTCTCAATTCGTACCCATTCAAAGCTCATATCACGTGCTCTCCGTCGGTTTGTTGTGGGAATAATCATAAAATATTGTACCCAGCAGGCAAATTGCGTCCATTTTTTAAATTGCTTGACAATCATTTGGGGTGACTATATCATTTCGATAGTTATCGAACTTTGAGAGTGACTATGGATATCAAGCAAGCGGCAAAAATACTTAAAGCACTTTCTCATCCTAACCGCTTGGAGATTTACCTGAGCATTGTCAAAGGTGATCAAGGTGGATTCCAGGCGGCAGAGTGTGAATGCTGTGTTTCCGAGATAATGGCTTCGCTGAAAATTGGCGCGCCTACGGTTTCGCACCATCTGAAAGAGTTAACCAATGCCGGTCTGATTACTACGGAGAGACAAGGTAAATTCCTTATTGCCAAACCGATATTAGGAACATGGGAAGAGGTTAGAAAGGTTCTTCCTCAATAAACGTAGCCCAAAGGGAGTTTTAAAGCCTTCTCGAAGGCTTTTTATTTACCAGAATAATTCGATATATGTCGAATTGTGAAATTATCAAACGGAGGTCGGTCATGAAATGTAACTGCTGCAAATCAGAAAAATGGACTGCTGACAAGATTGGGAACTTGATTGGGAAAAATGTGGTGATAACAGGAGGAAATAGTGGGATCGGTTTCCATGCTGCGTTAGAGCTCGGACGGGCAGGAGCTCTTGTAATCATCGCTTGCCGAGATTTGGCACGAGCTAAATCTGCATTGACCCAGCTACAGAGTCAGGCACCGCATGCATCCTTTGAACTTGAGTTACTCGACTTAACAGATCTCATTTCGATTCGTATGTTCGCAGAGAGATACCTAAGAACAAACCATCCGCTTGATATTCTTATCAACAATGCGGGGATTATGGCGTTGCCACAACGTGAACTGACTTCTGACGGATTTGAAGCGCAATTCGGTACCAACCATCTCGGTCATTTTGCTCTTACAGGCTTGTTGCTGCCAGCCTTAAAACGTAGTGATTCACCGAGGGTAATAACGGTATCAAGTGGAGTAGCAAACATGAAGATGGCAAAAATTGATTTGAACAATCTGCAAAGCGAGAAGTCATATGAACCGATGGAGACATACGCTCAATCCAAACTCGCAAACCTGGCCTTTATGCTTGAGCTTGGACGCAGATATGGCTGGTTGACTTCGGTTGCTGCCCACCCAGGGGGAGCAACAACAAATCTCCAAAAACACAAGTACAAATACCTGATGAAATTCATTGGGCAGCATGCATCAAAAGGAGCTCAGCCAACAATCCGTGCAGCAACAGATTCAGTCAAGTCCGGCAGATACTATGGCCCGAGTTGTCTACAGTTGTGGGGCACTCCCGTTGAAGTTTCTCTGCCTGAAAAAGCTCAAGATGCAACACTCAATTCATCTCTTTGGGATGAGTCGGTGCGTCTGACGAATGTTCAATATCATTGCTAATCAAAGACTATGAAACGAATCATATTCTATAGTCTGATACTAGGAGTTGTGATTATCATGGCAACCATACTGCTTAATAAAACCGGCGCTGCCCAGAACCATTCAGCGCCGTCACCCGAAAACAACCTAAAAACTCCGGTCATGGTGACCAAAGGTGGGAAGCTTGAACAAGCGGGCGTTATATGGGATTTCCTTTTCAATAAGCCTGAGAACACTCGGCCTATTGGAGACATACCTGTTCAAGCGTTATCCAGGCAGCAGTTGATCGACGCGCCGAATAATACGGTCTATCGCCTTGGACACTCAACGGTGCTTATGAAGCTACATGATTCATTCTGGATATCCCCAAATACAAATGTGTCGTCTTTGTTCATGGTTGTTTCTGGCATCACCACGAAGGATGCAGGAAATCGACTCTTCCGAAAACTAATGTCGAGTTCTGGGAGAGTAAGATTGATGCTAATGTCCAGAGAGATAAAAAAAATCACGATGATTTGGTAAAGCTTGGTTGGAATGTCTTCATAGCCTGGGAGTGTGAAATCAAAAAAAATGTTCCGCTTGTTTTAGATGGTGTCCGCATTCTGTGTGCAACGATTGGCAGGGGCTGAAAGTATTGCGGCATAGAGTATGTTCAAGTGGGGATAAATGTATTAATTAAAAAATGCGTGCGATATACTGCTGGTAAACCATAAACATTCGATATTATTCATTTTACTTAAAAAGCATGGTGCCGAGCGTGTTTCTGGAACCGATTTTTTTCGAAAATTGTATGTAACATGCTGAAAATGCTGGGTTTTTGTTGGTGTTTTTGTAAAATCGGTTCCATGTAGAAAAAAGCTATAACTACCTGAAATTGCGGATAATTTAAAATCGGTGTACCGGCGGTGTACTTCGGAGGGGAAGTGCCTTAAAAAGAAAAACGCCAAGTATTTTAAATACTTAGCGTTTTAATGAGTAGTGGTGCCCAGGGACGGAATAGGGGTAACCGTTCTGAAGTTTTGTAAAGTGTTGTTAAACAACACTATTTCGCTTAATGAAAGTACTCGAATCCATGATTTTTGAGTACCAACCTGAGTACCAATGAGTACCGGAATCAAGTATATATGGGGCGAGAGCTTTAGTACAGTAATTAGATTCCTGATTGTGCAGCAGGTTCGATTCCTGAATATGCGCTGCAAGCGGTCTATTGACGAATTTTGTCATGTCATTCGGCTCAATAACGTCAGTGCATATTCCTGAGTACTCTCCGAATTGCAAAAAAAATTGAATAAGTAAAATATTTTTTATTTTCTTGACCCGTTTTTGGCTGTTTCACTGGCTTGAGTTATTGGCACGGTTAGTGCTACATATATAAATATGTCAAATAGATCTGAACGAAAGGTGGTGGTTGCCGGAATCGAAAATTGGTCTGTCGCGCAGGACGCCATGTGGCCTCGGGCAAGTGTGCTCCCATTTGTAACAACCGGGTATTGTTCCCAGAAAGTTGAAAAGTATATGGCTACCGAAAGTTTGAGGGGTCTTCTGAAGTTTGTGGCTGATGAAGCAAAGCACGGCATGATCTATCTGTGTTTGCTTTTGGATGGGGAGACTCAACCCAAAAACGCCAAAGGCTACCGTCCGTTGCGTTCTTTTATCCTGACAAAGTCCGCCACCGCTGTTTTTCTCGAAGAATTCGGTGAAGAAATTATGGACGGGGATCTTGTTGATGTTGAAGTTGTCACTGAACAACTGTCTCAGGATCTGGCGGATAACAAAGGCTTGAAAGGCTATCCGCCGTTCAAATGCGTTTCGCTGACACTTGCAGCTTCACAATCGGCTGCAACGCCGTCGTCAGCTGGCAAGCTGTAACTTCGGCTGATCGTTGATTTACTGTGCCGCCTGTTTCCGGTCTTATTGATTTGGGTGCGGGCGGCATTTTTTTCGTCTTCAGGTGGAGCATCGCATATACTTTCTTATTAGATTTGAAAAAGTCAAAGACACGGGTTGAGAGCCGTGTCTTCGATGAAGCGTATCACGACTGAGAAGGAGTCGCGTTATGATTGAAGATATACTGAGAAGTCCAGGTGGGTGTGAGTCCACTTATAATCCGCACACAATTTATCTAAATTACGCCAGCCGTTTTATCCAGCGTCTTCCGCACTGCAACGTCAAAACTGATACTGGGTGGTATCCTGCCGGACCGTTTACTGACGATAAGGTCATGGAGCATAATGATGGTATCAAGGTTTATGGGACTTTTGCGCAGCACTATAGCCAGTATGCGATTCTTGATATCGATGGTCATAAGAGAGCAAGAACTTATGCAGATGTTGAAAATGTTCACAAAGTCTTTGGTCTTGATAGCGATAATTCTATTACCTACGAAACTTCGCCTGGTTCATGTCATACAATTTTTAAGCCGCAGTACAATGGCAAGCCGGTTTCAGTTAACCTTGTTCAGCTGATCTGTAAGGATGTTCTCCGTACTCAAAAAGATGTTGAGCTATTCCCGAAGTTCAGCCATGTCATTAGGGCACCTTTTCCGCCAGCTTGTCCGATTACACACCGTGACCCGTCGTTGCCGGTACTTGATAGCCTAGAGCGTAAAATGATGGCCTACGACGGCTTGGATTTTGTGGATATGAAATCCTATAAGCCGATGATCCGGACGACTCCCACGTCAGCCCCAGTTATCCCAAAACCGACCAAAGGCGTTATGAAAGAAGGCCAAGACCTTTTTGAATATGGTATGCAAGCCGATTCTGAGAGCCGATTTTTTTCGACCCGTAAGGTTGTGCAGTATCTCTGGCACCGCAATACACCGCCGGAGCTGAATAATGTCTTAGCTTATACCTGGGTTCTTGAGCGTACTAATGGTTACTCTAAGTCAGCCGAGATTATCAATGGTGGTGGCCGGGATTCATACAGGGAGATTGCGCAGGTTCAGAAGGAGATTGCTAGCATGGTTGAGCATGTCTACGCTGACTTTGAGAAATATGCGATCTTACCAGCGTCCGCGCATAATTGTCATTATGGGTATCTCACCGAGGCGGATATGGTGACAGTTGCCCAGAATTGCGGCGGCAATATTCCGCTGTTTAAGTATCTCTGCAATGTGCTGGCGTACTTCAATGTTCGCGGGAAGATGCGGCTGAATGTGCACCATGCAAAGTTACAAGATTTTTGCAGCCGGCCAGGTTCTCAGCATCATAAAAACAATTACTTTAAGCATACAGAGCGAGTTGAACAGTTGGGACTTTGGACACGGGAGCATAATTTCCGGCCAGATGGTTTTTCTAAGGCTATTCAGCTGTCCGACCAGCTTCGACCGTCATTTAAATCTTTTGAGGATGTTGCCGTTCTTAAGGACAATCTCGGCCAGGCCTTGACTCTTGATGAGTGCATCGAAGAAGTAGGCCGGAAAAATGTGTATCAAATGCTGACGCAGAATGGTGTAGCAAAGCCGAATGCTTGTCGGTTTTTAAATGATCGTGGCCTGTAGCTATTCATGCCGTGGTGCCGCCGCCGCGCAAGGGTGCAGGAGTATGCGTAAGGTGTCCTAGGGGCATACGGGAAAAATTGTCTATAGTAGCTTATAGGTAAGTGGATTTAAGGCGTTCTAGGATGATTCTGGAGCCTCTATGTTTGGTAATGGTGTTAGTGAGATGAATCTTTTCGGTTGGGTAGTGTGATTCATCCCACATATCACACTTGGATTATGTGCTGGTGAACAACGCACATTCTCCAAGGAGGTTTTCGAGCGAGACTTTGACTTGGTGATATGGTGGGCTGAACCACGGGAAGCATGTGCTGGTGGTATTTAGATTCTGGTCTGGTTTTTTGTAATACCGTATGGAAGCTGCCGCACAAGATCGTTGTTCCAACGCTCTCGCGAGGTACAGAGGAGCAAGACGAGCAGTAGCCAATTATCAAGCTTCTTGCTCCCATTCGATACCGGAACCCTTCGACACATTTATGTAGAAGCTAGAACCGGAGTCCCGGAATACTTGGCCCCGGAGTCAGTTGAAGCACTTTTAAACCTTACCCCCCTCAAGTGCCTTAAACCTTCGATATAGAGTTATATATAGGGGTACCTTTTGATAATGGATTCTTATTACTTCTTGGTTCCAGAATTGAATATGACCAGCCGTTCCCAGTCTATCTTGCCGTCGTCGCAAAATTGGTCTGCAAATTCACACGTAAATTTAGTGATGATCTGCGCATAGCGTTCTAAAAATTCGTCGTTGCGCTCGCGCGCTTCATGCCCGAGTGGTTCAATGATTTGCGTAAACAGGGATTCATCACCTGAGATGAAGTGCCAGAAACCTTGTCCGCAAAGTTTTCTGTATTCGCCTTTGTCTGGCTGATTATCGACACCGTAACAGCATCCGTTGACTGCTATAATATTCATGGTGGAATTTGAAGTTCTCAGAATCCGCATGGCTTTGTTGAAGTTGTCTTTCATTTTCTTGATTTGTGAGCTGTTGCCCCAGTTGGGGCCGGATTTGATTGACACAATGTACTTGATGTTGTCTGTATCAAATTCTAAGTCGATACCTTCAGCGGCTGATTTATGGCCGTGGTAGACTGTCTTGTTTATATGGATAGCCAGGCCTTCGAGAAAATCACCGAAAATGGTTTCTTCCTGTGACGATAGGTGTGCATCCAGCAGGGTCTTGATAAGATCCGGAGCCGCAATGATGTTTTTTGCTCTGAACAGGTAAGGATTTTTGCGCTTGAGAATTTGTCCCAGCTTGATTCTGTTGATGCTTTCAAGCCGTTTGTTGTGAAATGTCGATATGTTTTCTCTTACGTACTGTTCCACTTCGTTGTTTGTGATTGGCGGCATATTCTTCTTTCTTTTCGAAAAGATAACATTCAGTTGGCCTGATTGCTTGGTTTACCATGTCATAATACTGCGGCAGAATTTCTATGCCGACTACGTTTCGCTTCATTCGCTGCGCGACTTTAAGTGTGGTACCTGATCCCATGAATGGATCGAGTACCGTGTTACCTTCCTTAGTGAACAGCTTGATGAACCATTCTGGCAAGGATTCTGGGAATGCTGCGCTATGATTTTTGTTGGAGCATTCTGTCGCCAGCTGCAGGACGTTTGTAGGATATGCTTTTTCTTTGCCGATCCAGTTAGATATGTTTTTCCCGAATCCGCTACCGACTTTCGAATTATCTCGTATTTTATCAGTGTCGCTAAGGTTCTGTAGTCTTTTCTCTGCCCAACTTCCCATAGGCACCATCACTTCTTCCTGGTACATGTTGAAGTGTCTGGACTTATTGAATTGAAGTAACCGCTCCCATGAATCCCTGAACCGGTTAGGCCATTTCCCTGGATAACAGTTTTTCTTGTGCCAGATCATTTCTTCTGTCCAGAACCAGCCCATTTTCCGCATGGCAAGGATCAGTTCCAGCACGTAGGTGTGCCGCTCTCCATTCTGTGCTTTTTCTTTGATGTTGAGTACAAAGGTTCCGTCTGGTTTGAGGACTCTGAGCAACTCTGCCGCTATGGGCATGAACCATTCGACATACTGATCTGGCTTGATGCCGCCGTAAGTTTGTGACCGTTGGTCAGCGTACGGCGGTGAAGTGAAAATCAAATCAACTGAGTTTTCGCGCAGATCACATAAGGCTTCCCGACAATCTCCAAGAATTGTTTTTGCAGTGACTGCAACCATTCATATTCCTCCTGATTCCGTTATCTCATGACTATACATTATTTCTGGAAAAATCTGTACAGAGTTTACTCACCGCCTGCATGATTACCTGACCGAAACCACCCGCAGCTCCGTAGCCGGTTTCGCCTGCGTCATGACTCGTGCCCACATGAAACTGCGCCGGGAGCTACGGGCGGTTTCGTCTGTCACGATGCGCGGAACATCCACCAAAAAGAGTGGTCGGGGTGATAAGGCGGCCTATTCTGGCAGTACTTCGCACCCTGTATGTGCCCTGTGCCATGTTAAGCCAGAAAAGGCGGACTGATGGTGAAGGTTGCTGTCTTGCCTGCCGACGAAACATTTCTGCTGCTCGCGCCACCGATAACCACCATTTTAGATCATCACCATCCATACTCTCGACCCAAATAGCCACGGTGACACGCAGTGTCCGCGAGGCTTTTGATGTCTGCACTTCCACGGGTCACGGCACGTCTGCCGAGGGGCAAACGAAATATCATCACTTACAAACTGTTTCTTAGGGGTCAGATTGTTGTCACTTCCTAACTTCAAAACCCCTTGACCATGATTTCATGAATTCGCCGTGGTGGTGGCCCGTCCAGTGGACAAGGGGGAGGCAGAACCTTAGAACCCTCCCTTGACCACTGGACAGACTCCGGGGCCGCTACCACGGCGAATAAATGTTAGGGTGACCTTCCGTGGTCACACAGTAATCATGGTCAAGGGGGACGTTAAGAATCGGAATATCTGCGCGCCCGGAGACCTTTTTCCATTGTGCAAAAAGTCCGACATTCTTTTTAGTGGTCGGTTCCAGATTATCGATTTAGCATCGTTTTCAAGACATTGTCCATTGCTTGATCTCGTCGATATGGTGTTGCTGGTGTCTCTGGTTTCGGCGTATCTGCTGGTGCTGGTTTTGCTATTGGTTCTGGTCTTGGTACATATTCCGGTTTAGGTTTCTGTATTGCTGCCGGTTTTATTGGTTCTGGTTGTGTTGCTTGTATCAATTGTGGCTGAGTTACTGCTGGAATAATTCCCTTACGCGCGTCTGCCAACGTGCGCTTGAGAACATAGGAGAGCACCTGATAATCTGTCATTCCGGTGAGTTCTGGCGTTTTATCTTTAAATTTCCGAAGATCGCCAGCAAGCCCTTCTTTTAAACCGACCGGCATATATACTTTGCCGTTCGCTCCACCTGATTTAAACTTCCGGCAGTTGGTCTTGCTTTCAGAGCCAAGACCGCCGGAGTAGACTACTCGATCCGATTGCGCCCGTAAGAATCGCTCAATTAGCAACGTAACAAGTGCGGTTTCATTGGCTCCATCTTCGACTGCGGTAGCTGTCAAATCTGCCGCATCCTGTTTCTCAATTGCAACCATCGCCCACAACCACGTCATATCTGTGCCGTTGTAGCGCATGGCTCCTGATGTAGGTCGCCCACGTCTCTGTTCGTTTGCTTTTACAGTGCCACCAGTTGTCCGCAGTTTACTTAAAAACTCTGGGTTCATCGCTTTGCCTCCTTACTTAGAAAATTCAGAAATATGCTGCATGATTGAATTATCAAGAAAAGCCGCAGAGAGAAGAGTTCAACGCGATACAAACACGCCGGAACAGGTTCTGCCTGTTGCTGGCGTCCGTACTATTTTCTGATTTTTCTATCATATCCTGTTTCTGCCGGTAGTGTTGTCTTCGGCCAGCCAGTCCGGCCAGAACCAGCCGGATAGTCCAACGAACCCATGTTGGGTACGAAAAATAAATATTTTTCCATGACCCAACAGACTACAGGGTACTGTAGGTTCCTGAATGAATACGCCCTTTAGGGTGTATTCATGTTAAGGCGCCAGTAGGTTGTTTTGGTAATTTTTAATGTTTCTGGGCGTTGGGTACTGGGGAGACTATATCAAGGCTGAAAATATCACGGATTACGCTAAAAAATGGGAAGATGGGTGACTACATCGAAAAGATTGGAAAGCTGAAAGTGCGCTCAGAAACACACTTTCAGCAATATTCAGAATTATTTGCAGATATTTGAGCGGGTAGGCGCACAGACAGGGGGAACCTGTAGTTTCTCAGGGTGTTTCAATTTGTAACTGGATAGTTACTATTATCTCAAATATTCTGATGGTTCCTGAGGCATCAGGGTTGATTCTAGTTGTTCCATGCTGGAATGGTAATCGGAAACGTTAGGCTATTCACAATTTCTGCAAGCCGCTCGATATCTTTTGGGCCTCCGTATCGGCTGAAAGTTATCTGCTGGTGATGATGTCCTAAGAGCATCGCTACCAGATGCTCAGGTATGTTTCGTTTTTCCATTTCTGACGAGAAAAGGTGCCGGAATGAGTGGAAGTCTGCTTTAGCGATGCCTGCACGGTCACGCACGGTTTTAAATCTCTTGGTGTAGTCCGCTGAGAATGTGCCGTCTTTGTGTTTCAAGTTTGGGAACACTCTACCCGGTTTAAGTTTCTGCACGTATTTTATGAACCCGGCGGTAATAATATCTGGGTGCAATGGTATTATTCTCCGACTGTCTTTTGTCTTTACCGATTTTTGCTCGTCGTTGGTGTTTATGTCAATTGTCCAGATTCCGCCGATCTCTTGGATATCGTCGGTATGCAGCTGGCATATTTCGTTGAGACGAGCACCGGTGAACAGTCCGATTAGCGGTATGAAGACTTCTGACGCTTCACACTTTTGGTGCTGGAATATGGTGTCGTTAAATAGCAGTTTCAGTTCTGCTGTCGTGTATGGTAGACGCTGCGTAATTTCCTGTGCTGTTTCTTTTACTGATAGTCCTTCAAAATTGTTATTTTCGATATACCCGAATCGCTTACACCACTTGAACAGCGATGCGATATCTGTCATCAGCATGTTGATCGATTTTGGCGATAGTGTTGGGCCTTTGTTCTTTGTCGCGATCTCGGTTAATGTCATGCCGTCAAATCGTTTGTTTTTCTTTATGTTCAGCGGCAGTTTCATAACCGTCTGCATGAATTGCATCGCGTCATCGCGTGTGATTGTCGCTATGTTGCAATTTCCGAAATACTCAAGGCATCGCAGTAGCTGCTGTTTTCTGCCTTTAGTCCGGGCATTCTTCCATGAGCCGGAGATCATTTTCTCGGCTACGAAATCTTCGATCAATTGCGCAAACAGTTTTACTGGTGCGGCACTGTCATCTTGTACAGGCACTGGTACGGGCGGTGTATCATTGACGAATTTCAAATGAGCTGCTTCAGCTGCTGCATATAGTTCTCTGGCTTGCGCTGCTTCAGTTTCCGCATGAAGTGGATCTGTCTCAAGGCCGATGATTCTGTAACCGTCCCGTGTCACGGCAACTTCTGCGACTTTTATGTCTGTGAATAACGGCAGTCTTGCCATACGATATCCTTTAAGTACATCCAGTCGTTGAATGCAGTCTTCAATCTGGGCGGCAAGACATAACGCCTTCTTTTGTGCTTCTTGCAAATCGACTGTTTTCAGGGACTTTTTAAACTCACGACGTTTGAAGTGGTCACGATACCGTTGCGGGACTCGCATTCTAAAATAATAACCGTGCGGTGTACAGAGCAAATTCTGCATAAAAAAAGCCTCCAGAAGTCTGTGTGCCGGTTGTGTACCGTCATGACTTGGAGGCTTTCAAAAAAGCTGTAACATAGTGAAATCATTACCAAACAAAACTAAGTGGTGCCCAGGGACGGAATCGAACCGCCGACACGAGGATTTTCAATCCTCTGCTCTACCGACTGAGCTACCTGGGCAAAAGGATTTCTCTTATAACGTCTCAGGTCGCTGCTGTCAATAGGAAAATGTGCTATTTGGCATTTTCCCGCTGCATTTTAATCGGAACATAGTTACAGAATGGTTCCTCTTCCATATAGTCGCCATATACAGCATCGGCCCTGGCACGACACCCACCACAGACGTTGATATATTCGCACTGGCCGCACTTCCCTTTATAAGATTTAAAATCTCGCAGATCTTTAAATAGTTCGGAACTTTCCCAAATTTCACGGAAAGGGGTCTGCTTTATGTTGCCGGCTGTTCTGTGAAAATAGGAGCAAGGCTTTACGTTGCCAAAGCAGTCAATCAAACAGATGGATTGTGCGGCGATGCAACCCTTTCCGCCTCCGGTGGAAAAGGTCAGGGAGCGACGTTCGAACGTGGTTCCTTCTGCTTTCGCTTTCTGTGGTACGATTCTGTAGTAGTGAGGAGCGCAGGTCGGGCGCATCAGGATATCGTCCTCCATCTTTTCCTGCTGGTAGTGCCAGTCCAGAATCTCTTCGTAATCTTCTTTTGAGATAAGTTCACTCATAATCTCTTCGCCGCGCCCGGTCGGGACGATCATGAACATATACCAAGCGGTAGCACCCAGTCCTTTTGCCGTCTTGAAGGTGGCGGCAATGTCTGTTTGATTCCGTTTGGTGAAAGAAGAATTAATCAAAAACTTTTGGCCATTTCTTCGGAATATTTCTGCTGCCCGTACTACTCCTTCAAATGAACCGGGGGACTGGCGGAAATTGTCGTGTACTTCGGCTGTAGATCCATCAAGCGACAGAGAAACCATTTTTATATCGGCCAGTTTCATTTTTTGACAGATTTCGTCAGTAACTAATGAACCATTGGTCGCCATGCACATCCGTAGGCCAAGGGATGTGCCGTACTCTGCAAGTTCAAAGATGTCGGGGCGTAACAGCGGCTCTCCACCGGAAAGAACGACAACCGGTTTGGAAAAATCGGCAATATCCTTAAGGAGTTTCTTTCCTTCTGCAGTAGTAAAGTCACCTTCTGAAGAGGTCAGATCAGATGAACAACGGCAGTGTACACAGTGTAGGTTGCATTTTTGCGTGGTTTCCCATGCTATCCATTTCGGAACATATTCTGTACTCATAAGGCTCCCGTACCATTTTTCAGTGATGATAGATAAATTGCTCCCGAACTAAAAATCGTACCTGAATGGCTGCGTAAACTCAAGAATATATTCAGACTAAATAAAATCGCCTCAACATGTATATGCAATATTAGTAAGTTAAAAGTTGTTTTTGGACAAAAAACAACGTTGTTAAAGTACTTATCCAGTTTGGCGGGGTGAGGACACTATAAACAAGCGCTTGCAATCAGTGTGTACGTATAGTAGTATTCGCTCCCGCCGCTCTTGGCGGCGTTTTACGTACTTTCAATATGCCAAGGAGCACCATTTATGCTGAGTACCATGCGTAAGCAGAAAGATTCAATTGTCATCAAGATTGTCTTTGTTATCATTGTCCTTTCCTTTGTGGGAACTATCTTTCTCGTGTGGGGGAAGGGTAGTGATGGAATGGGTGGGGGGAAAGGGGGGTATGCCGCCAAGGTGAACGGCACAAAGATTTCTCTCGAAGAGTACCAGACTGCCTACCAGCGTATCAGAAGTATGTACCAGCAAATCTATGGCCAGTCGATTCCGCCCGAGATGGAAAAAATGCTGGGATTAAGAAAAGTTGCACTCGATGGTTTGATTGATAATCTGCTAGCGATGAAGGAGGCCAAATCACTCGGAATCAAGGTTTCAAAAGCGGAGGTTTCTGCCTCAATAGAATCCATGCCGATGTTCCAGAGAGGTGGCAAATTCAGTTTTGACCAATATCAGCAAATTTTAAGGTCAAACCGTATGACTGCAAAGGATTTTGAGGAAGGGCATGAAGCTGAAGTTATGCTCAGAAAAGTTCAACAATCAATCAAGAATAAGGCCGTTGTTACTGATGCCGATGCCCTGGCACAGTATAAAAAAGAGAATGACAAACTGGATCTTGAGTATATTGCCTATGCCCCCTCAGATGTGGTCGCGGAGGTAAAGCTTGGTGATGCCGACTTGAACGAGCATCTGCAGAAAAATCCAAATGATTTTAAAACTGCTGAAAAAGTGGCGCTTTCGTATATTCTGCTCGACCCGGCTTCACAGGCCGCAAAAACATCCGTGTCGGAAGAGGAAATTCAGACATTTTATCAGAAAAATATTGACCGTTGGCAAGGAAAGGACGGTATTCAGCCTTTAACTGAAGTTAAGGAAAAGGTTAAGGTTGAAGCGACTAAACAGAAGACGGCCAAGCAAATGTTTGAACTGGCTGCCGACACATTGTATAAAAATATCAAGTCAGGTGATTTGAGCCTGATTGCCGGTGAGTTGAAACAAAAGGTTCAGGAAACGACTCTGTTTCCTGCGAGCGCACCTCCTGCCTCACTCATTGGCGAAACAGCAGTGATCAAAAAAGCTCTTGAGCTTAAGCAGGGTGAGCTTGGCGGACCGGTTGAAACAGCAAAGGGAATATATATTCTCAAGGCTAAAGAACGTAAAGCTTCAACTGTCCCGGCGCTGGCCGAAATAAGAGGAGCTGTTGAGGAAAAAGCCAAGGCGGCCAAAGCGGTCGAGCTGGCTAAGGCAAAAGCTGAAAATGCGGCAAAACAGTTGTCGACTAAAGTCGCACTCAAAACCCAAACTACTGGAAGCTTCGGTTACTCTGCCAAAGGTGATATCCCAGTCATAGGCACCTCTCCCGAAATAGTAGAAGCAGTTTTTAAACTCTCGGCATCACAGGTACCTGCCACTCCCTTTAAAGTCGCAAATCGCTGGTACGCTGTTCGAGTAAAGAGCCGTACGGACGCGCCAAAAGAACAGTTTGATTCAGTAAAGGAAACGCTAAAGAAGACGATGCTCCCTAAAAAACAGGAAAATATCTTGGCCGAATGGGTCAAAGGGTTGCGGGGAAAAGCAAAAATAGAGATAAATCAGGCACTGATTACCGATAAATAGGAGGCTGATATGTCAACACTTGTTCTGCAAACTGATTTTCCCGGTTTGAACCTGATAGCTCGAGGTAAGGTGCGCGATATTTATGATCTGGGCGAGACTCTTTTGCTGGTGACATCTGACCGAATTTCGGCTTTTGATGTGATCATGAATGAGCCAATTCCGGATAAGGGATTTGTTCTGACCCAGATATCTGCCTTCTGGTTCCGCCAGATGGAAGACATCGTTCCTAACCACATTATATCTATTGATGTCGCTGACTACCCCGCTGAATGCCAGCCTTACGCTGAAATTCTCAAAGGGCGTTCGATGTTGGTCAAAAAGGCAACTCCGCTGCCGGTAGAATGTATCGTGCGTGGTTATGTCTCCGGTTCTGGCTGGAAGGATTACAAGACAACAGGTGAAATCAGTGGCATTAAATTGCCGACTGGTCTGAAAGAGTCAGATCGCCTGCCGGAGCCGATCTTCACCCCTTCTACCAAGGCCGATCTAGGCGCTCACGATGAAACAATTTCCTTTGAAAAGATGGTGGAACTCTGTGGTCGTGATCTTGCGGAAAAAGCGCGTGATTACACCCTTAAGATTTATATCCGTGCGCGTGATCTGGCTGATAAAAAGGGAATTATTATTGCCGATACGAAGTTCGAGTTTGGTGTTTATAATGGTGAACTGATTATTATTGATGAATGCATGACCCCCGATTCAAGCCGGTTCTGGCTGAAGGAAGCATATAAGCCGGGTGGACAGCAACCGAGTTTCGATAAGCAATTCTTGCGTGATTACCTGGAAACCCTTGACTGGGGAAAGTGTGCTCCGGCACCAGTGCTGCCGCAGGAGATTTTGGATAAGACAGCTGATAAATATCGCGAAGCGTTGCAGAGAATTGCCGGAATTTCAGTATAGATTTAGACCCAAAAATAAAAAAAGAGGCGGACAGTTGCTGTTCCGCCTTTTTTTTTGTATCAAGAGCTTGACTATGAAAAATAGTACGGTAGAATACCGCCAATTGTTACCCACCACATGAGTAGGAGAATTTAAAAATGAATCTTGAAGAAATCAAAAAGATTGCAAAGCAACATGATATCAAGGTTGGCAAGCTGAAAAAGGCTGAATTGGTGCGAGCCATACAGTTGGCAGAAGGTAACGCCATCTGTTTTGAAACCGGGCAGGTTTCTGAATGTGGTCAGGCAGAGTGCCTCTGGCGAGCAGACTGCGTCTGATTGTGGATGGATTATAAATGTTTACCCAGCACAGGGGCGCAGAGTTTGGGCCCCCGTGCTTTGTTTGTCAGTGAGTGCCCGATTTGATAAAATCCCCTAAATCCTTATCTGATTTGGAGATGTGGTTAAGCAACCATTTTAGTAGCATGTTGTTGGTCCCTATGACATGATGAGTGGAAACGCCCTCTGCCTCTGTTTCAGAATTAAGTATATTAAGTTGCTCAATAAAATAGAGGTGTTCTGCCCGATGGGTTTCATATTCGGGATAACGGTGCAGGCGCTGAAGTGCTTCTTCATCATTGAAATGGGTATGCACGTACTCACCAAGAAACACCAGCAGTTTTTTGAGCTCTTCAATTCCTTGACCTGCTTGGCATGCGTTCAATAACCTGTCAAAACGAAGCAAAAGCTCCTTGTGTTGATTGTCAATTGCTTCTACGCCGATCGCTAAAGATTCTCTCCACTGTATGCTCATGATAAACTCCCTTCTCGTCGAATTCAGTTTTCTTTTGTTTTTGAGACTGCCCGTTTTTTGACTTTCGGTTTCTGCTTTTGCTCTTTCAGCCGATTTGCCATGGCTAGCAAGCGTGCATCAACCAACTGGTAAATTGAACCTTTGGGAAACCGACCGTTTTTGCCGCGCTGCCCAGCTTTGGCGTCGGTCAGGATTTCAATCCCCTGCTCAATCGTTTCTACACTCCAGATATGAAACTGTCCGGCATCGACCGCCTTAACTACATCTTCGTGCAGCATAAGATGACGTTCGTTAGATTTAGGAATCATGACCCCTTGCTCTCCAGTCAGTCCCTGAGAGCGGCAGACCGCGAAGAACCCTTCGATCTTGTGATTAACACCGCCTATCGGTTGAACCATGCCGCGCTGGTTGACGCTGCCGGTTACCGCAATGCCCTGTTTGATGGCAATGCCTGAAAGAGCCGACAGAAGTGCGTAGAGTTCAGTAGAAGAGGCGCTGTCCCCCTCTATGCCATCGTAGGACTGTTCGAAGCAGATTGAAGCTGACAATGACAGCGGACGTTCTGAAGCAAAAGTTCCTCCCAGATAGCCGGTCAGGATCAGGACCCCCTTGTCATGAATTGGCCCGGAAAGTTTTACTTCGCGTTCGATGTTGATCATTCCGTCCTGCCCGGTATAGACAGTAGCAGTAATGCGGGTCGGGCGACCGAAGGTATGATCTCCGAGGGAAATGACGGACAGGCCGTTGATCTGTCCTGCAACGGCACCAGAGGTGTCAACCATGATAATGCCATCATCGTACAGTTCCTGCATCCGCTCTTCAATACGGTTAACGCGATAAAGACTCTCTTCAGCCGCCGCGCGGACATCGTCACCGCTGATTATAGTACGGCCAGCTTTATTAGCCCAAAAACTGATTTCACGGATAAAATCTGCAATCTCCATAAACTGGGAGGAAAGCTTTGACTGGTCGTCGGCCATACGTGCGGTATGTTCCAGCAGAGCAGCAACACCACTATTGTGAAATGGAAGCAATCCTTCGGTACGGCAATGGCTGGCAACAAAAAGAGAATAATCGTGCATAATTTCAGGTGTTCGGGATACACGGCTATCAAACTCTGCTTTTACTTTGAAAAACTTGCGATAATCAGGGTCAAGATGGAACAGCAGGTAATAAATCCATGGAGTACCGATTAGGACAATTTTGGCTCTCATCTGGACCGGTTCCGGTTTGAGTGAAACCATGGTCATGAAACGGTACTGCTCCAGCACATCCTCTATCCTGATCTCATTATTGCGGATGCAACGCTTCAATGAATCCCAGACAAAAGGATTTATCAGTACTTCGCGGGCATCTATTACCAGATATCCGCCGTTGGCACGATGCAGTGCACCGGAACGAATCATGGTGAAATCGGTAACAGCCACACCGCCGTACTGCATTACGTGCTCAATTCGCCCGAAAAGGTTGTTATAAGTCGGGTTAGACTCAAATACCACAGGAGCACCATCAGTATCCTTGTTGTCAACCAGAACATTGACCTGATAGCGGTCAAAAGAGGGCTCCTGACGTGGCATCTTGATGCCGGGAATCTGTGGTTGCGTCGATTGCGGTTTAAAATCGTCCAGAGTGATCAAGATGTCCTCTTGGACAGAGTCCAGGTAACCGAGTATTTTTTCAAGTTCACCATACTTTTCTCTCAGCGGATCAAGGCGGTGTCCAAGGCAGGACATACCAAGATCACGATCGGCCTGAGCGAGAGCGTCTTTTGTTATCTTTTCCTGCTCACGTACTTGGCGCAGCACCTCATTTAGCTGCTCAGTCAGTTCCTTGCCAAGTTTTTCAAGCTTCAGGCGTTTTTTATCGTTAAGGGCATCATATTCTTCCTGGGTATAGTTGCGACCAGTCTTCTGGGGTACGATCACCAGGCCGGAGACAGTTCTCTGTAGTGAGAATCCCAGCTTTTCAGCACCTTTTTCCAGCTCTTGAAAAAGATCGTTTGAAGCGGTCTGGTAGCCCTCAAGCAGTTCGGCCCGTTTGCTTTCATATTCGCTGCTTTCAAGTGCTTTAGGGATGTCCTTTCGAAAAGCTTCGATCAACTCCTTCATATCTACGGCTAGTTCACTCCCTTTTCCGGCAGGAAGATCGAGCGAAATTGCAGAATCCGAGTCCTTGAAATTATTGACATATACCCAGTCGTGTGGCTGTGGCTCGTTTTTTGCGCGTTTGCTGAGAATGCTGGCGATAGTAGATGTGCGACCGGTGCCGGTTTCGCCGGATATATACAGATTGAAGCCGGAACCATCAACTCCCAGGCCGAATTCAATGGAACGCAGTGCCCGCTTCTGCCCGATGGCATCATTGAAATCGGGAAGTTCTGCAGTCGTTTCAAAGCCGAGAAGGTCCGGATCGCAGTTCCAACGTAGTTTATCAGCAGGTATAAGGTAACGGTCAGACATCAAGGACTCCTATAAATAAATTAAGGACGGCATTGTGTAAAGCTAACTCGGATATGTCAAGCTGAAAGCGTGACAAGTGCCTTTGACACGGCTTCATGGATGTTATCTTGCTCAGGGAGAGTTGCTGCCAGTGTCGAGATATAGCCGCGTTCAAGCAGTATACGGCGTGATGTGGCATAGGTAAGGTCATAGACCCAGGAAATCTGCAGCAGTTTGAAGTCATTGAAACAGGTAATAGTATCAAGCGGGACTATTGAGCCGGAGTTCAGTGCAGCAATGCACTGTTCAGAGACCGCCCCCGGAAGCTCAGGTAGTCCCAAGGTCGCCGCTGAGGCCCGCTCTTCCGGTGGTTGGGCCAGCAGCTCTACGAAAACACGCCAGATATCAAGCTTGTCCGCGTCCCGGATCAGGTTGATGTATTGTCTGGTAGGAGATTGAATTTGGGCAGGCGGTTTCAATAAGTTGTGGTATCGGACAGCCTCCTCGATCAAGAGCTGTTCGGATGCGGCAATTCCAGCTAGAATATTTTCTTCCCTAATTACATCGATGGCAAGACGCGCATGATTGTCTGATTCGCTGTCACGGAATGTGCGCCAGCGCCGGTACTGCGGAAAACGCCCGACATCGTGCAGCAAGGCGACAGCTGAAGCTATGTGCGCCTCGTCCTCTGAAAGGTTTTCACCTTCAGACAACAACGCCATCGCTTCACATACTTTCCGGGTATGCTTGATCTTTAATCGAATATTTTTTGCGCCTTCTCCATCAGTAACCAGAAATGGTTCGACATAGTTGTCGAACCAGGCGAAAAGAGCATTTAATTGTGTTTTATTCATACGGATTTACGATCCTATCAAGATTGAAATTATCTGCATAATACTGTACCCTGCCGCGAAGTCAATCAATCCCGCGAGGAACCAGATGCAGTTGTCCCTTCTTGAAAACTCAGAACCCCGGTTGAACGCCGAAAATAGGGCGAAAGAGCTCCGTGTTATGCTCCAATACCACAATCACTGTTACTATCAGCTGGATGCTCCTGAGATCAGCGATGCGGAGTATGATGAACTTTTTAGTGAGCTCACGGGACTGGAAGAACGCCATCCTGAGCTGGTGTCAACCGATTCTCCCACACAGCGGGTCGGGGGTGCTCCGGTAGACCGTTTTCGGACTGTTACGCACCGATTACCTATGCTTTCGCTTGAAAACGCGGTTAATGATGAGGAAATTGTAGCAAAACTGGATGCCAGGGTGAGGAAGGAGCTTAGTCTGGCAGACAATTCCTCGGTCTTATATATGTGTGAGCCTAAGATGGATGGTCTGGCCGTAGAGCTGATATATGAACATGGGGCGTTAACTGTTGCATCAACACGTGGCGACGGAATTACAGGTGAAGATGTCACGCAGAATATCCGCACACTCCGCGGTTTGCCGCTACGGCTGACTGGTGAAGGTGTTCCGGCGCTGTTGGAAGTCCGGGGAGAAGTATATCTCTCGTTAGATGCTTTCCAGAAGATCAATCGCGATAGAGAAGAAAACGGCGATCCCCCCTTTGTCAATCCACGCAACGCCGCTGCCGGATCATTACGACAGCTTGATTCACGGGTAACATCCCGCCGTCCACTTTCAATCTATTGCTATGCACCTGGAGTTGTTGAAGGCGCTCAGTTTTCGTCACAGCAAGAATTCCTGGCAAACGCTGCAGGATGGGGACTTCCCGTTAATCCGTTCGCCCGCTTGGTGGAGGGTATTGATGGGGCGGTTGCTTACTATAATGAAATGAAAGGGTTTAGGGAGTCACTTCCCTATGAAATCGACGGTACGGTCGTCAAGGTGGATTCATTCCAGCTTCAGCGCGAATTGGGTGAAAAGAGCCGCTCACCACTATGGGCGATCGCCTGCAAATTTCCGCCCCGCCAGGCTGAAACACAACTTGAGGATATTCTGCTTTCAGTTGGACGTACCGGTGTCATTACGCCGGTGGCCCAGCTTAGACCGGTCGAAATTTCCGGAGTGACAGTTTCTCGGGCAACGCTGCACAATTGGGATGAACTGTCCGCCAAGGATATTCGTATCGGCGATACCGTTGTTGTTGAACGCGCCGGTGACGTCATACCAGCTGTTGTCAGGGTTGTAGTCGAACGCCGCAATGGATCTGAGAGGGTCGTGCTACCGCCGGAATCTTGTCCGGAGTGCGGCTCGGGTGTGGTTCGGATTGCAGATGAGGTCGCGCTACGCTGTATGGGGATATCCTGCCCTTCTCAGATCCGCGAATCGATCAAACATTTTGCCTCGCGGGGAGCTATGGATATTGAAGGGCTGGGGGATAAGGTCGTCGAACAGCTTCTTTCTCTTGGTCTGGTTCATACGGTCGCTGATTTATATCGTCTTACGAAAGATGATTTTATGCGCTTTGAACGTATGGGTGACAAGTTGGCCTCCAATCTACTGAACGCATTGGATACCAGCAAAGCATGCGATCTGTCACGTTTTGTTTTTGCACTCGGGATCCGTCATGTCGGAGAGCGCACAGCTAAAGCCTTGGCCCAGGCATTTGGCAGCCTCGATAATCTGAAAAAAGCTACGGTTGAGGAGCTGATATCTGTTCGCGATATCGGTGCAACCGTTGCACAAAGCATTTTTACTTTTTTAAGTACACCTGATAACCTGGCTGTTGTCAGTCAGTTGCAGAATTTGGGTGTGAACCCTGTCGCTGTTGCAAAAACTGTGGGCGGTCGGTTGAGCGGTAAAAAATTTGTTTTCACAGGAACTTTGACCCGTTTCAGTCGCGATCATGCCAGAAAACTGGTAGAGGATCAGGGGGGAAATGTGGTAGGATCCATTTCCCGAAAAACGGATTATGTCGTGGCTGGAGATGAAGCTGGTAGCAAATTGACTAAAGCCCGTGAATTGGGCATCGCCGTTCTTGGCGAGGAAGATTTACTGAACTTGCTGGAATCGCTATAACTGGAGGTAATGTTTGTGGATAAAGTAGCAATGATGATAAAAGCCCGAAAGCTTTTCAAGGATATCAGCGATCTGCCGACCATCCCCGCCATTGTTTCCAAAGTTGTCGCACTGCTTGACGACCCGGATGCCGCCCCGGATGACATTGCCGACTTGATTCTGTCCGATCAGGTACTGGCTGCCAGGGTTATCAGAGTTGTTAATTCACCTTTGTACCGCACAAACAATGCCATTGTATCAGTCAAACGCGCCCTGTTGTTTCTCGGCTTTAAAAGCGTGCGTGAGATGATTTTGACCAGTTATTTTGTGGATGGCTTCAAGCAGAAGGAGCAGCCATTCGATATGAAGATGTTCTGGATACATTCCTTCAGTGTTGGCGCCATCTCCAGGCGGATATCGAGCATGGTAAACTATATGGACTCAGAAAAGGCCTATCTGGTGGGGATCCTACACGATATTGGCAAGGTTTTTCTGGGGCACTACTGCAAAGAAGAATACGGCCTGATGTTGACCAGCATCAGTAATACAAGTCGTACCACCTACGAAGCGGAATATGATTCTTTCGGAACCACGCACTGCGAGGTGGGGCTCTGCCTGGCGCAACGCTGGAATTTCCCTTCCGTGTACTGTGATGTTATCTCTCACCACCACTCTTCGGAAATGGCCACTGAGGACCCACTGCTGGCGGCAATTATTGCGTTGGCTGATTTTTACTGTCTATCTCATGTCACAGCCAACAGTGTGGCACAGGCCAGTATTCCGGGGCCGTCAGAAGAAAATGCCTGGAACGTTCTGACGGAGTCTTCAGCAAATCCGCTGGCTACGTGCCTGGAGAATTTTCTATCCGATCTGGACGAGGAATATGAAGTCATCAGCCGTGAGGTTGATGTTCTGTTCAATACCATGACCACGCTTTAGTAAGTCAGCTTATATCGGTCCTTTACATGCGGCCACAAACGTTCCGGCGATTTCCCGGTTACTGCCAAAGTGCAAATGAATATATGAAGCAAGACAGTTCTGGATTCGGAATCCCTCAACCCCTAACATAACTCCCTTTCTTGACACTCTGTAACAGTGCTTGATCTCTTCCGGCATCTTGCCGATCTCCGAGTAATGAAATTCATGGCCCCGGACCACAGTTCCTGCAGTGCCGATGCTGACATCTTCAGTCAGCTCTACCTGCCTATAGCCTAGCGACTTCCGGCGTGGCAGCATCCGGCAGCGTACCGGAAAAATTCCCACAAAATCTGCCGGCAACTGATTGTCAGAAGCATCAATCCCCTCGGTGAGATAGACAAATCCGCCACACTCTGCATAAACCGGCATATCCTTAGCGACTGCTGCCCGGAGAGACTCTTTCATGCTTACATTTTTAGCCAGTTCCACGGCATGCAGCTCGGGATAGCCACCCGGCAGATAGATGCCATGGATATCGGTTGGCAGGGTGGTATCATTAAGCGGCGAGAAAAAGACGAGCTCTGCTCCTGCTTCTCGCAGCAGGCGCATATTGTCCTCGTACATGAAACAGAACGCTGAATCGCGGGCAACGGCGATTCGGACTGGCTCGACTCCGCTCACCAACCGTATACTATCTGCAGGCTGAGTGGAGTCGAAGCCCAGTCCGGCCAGTCGATCAAGATCCAGAAAACGTTCAGCACTATCTGCCAGCCGCCCGATAAAATCGGCAGAAAGCGGGTTATCTTCCGCTGTTATCAGCCCCAGGTGGCGCGAAGGGATAACCAGCGACTCATCGCGGGGGATGCAGCCAAAACAGAAAATTTCGGGGCAATGGCAGGCAAGTGCTTCCTTGAGAAGTGCTGAATGGTTTTCGCTGCCGACGTTATTGAAGATGACGCCCGCCAGCCTGACCCGCGGATCAAAACCGGCAAAACCTTTGACTAGGGCCGCAGCGCTGGCCGCCATGCCGCGTGCATTAACGACTAAAATAACCGGCGCTCCTGTCATGGCGGCAATCTGGGCGCTGCTCCCTTCTCTGGAAGATGCGCCGATGCCGTCAAAAAGCCCCATGACTCCTTCAATGACAGCGATTGTCTGTCCTACGAGGTTGGTAAGAAAAGTCTCACTTACAAATGCCTCGCCGCACATCCAGCCATCAAGGTTAACCGAAGGGCGGCCTGTCACCAAACGGTGATAACTTGGGTCAATAAAATCTGGTCCGCACTTGAAGGGCGACACGTCCAGACCCCGCCGCACGAGTGCCGCCATTATCGCCAGGCTGACCGTTGTCTTGCCGCTGCCGCTTTGCGGTGCTGATATCAGGAAACCATTGGCTTTGTTCATCTCAGCGACCTTCTCGCTCCGCCATACTGAAAAAAAGCAATCAAGTGGAACTCGTCCTTGTCATAACCTTTGGGAAAGCCACCCACCGGTCCGATGGCCCGCAGGGTGCGTAGCACCTCTTCGTCCAGTATACGGGCGCCGGAGCTTTCAAGTTGCTGTATTTTAGTGATCTCACCTTGCCGATTGAAGGTGATCCGAACCGGTGTGATCCCTTCTATCCCCTTCATGGCGGCTTCCTGCGGGTAGCGCCATACTCCATATACAGCTCCTTCGAAGCGGCGCAGGAAAGAGCCGAACACGATATCATCGCTGTTCAAAAAGCGGGTGTCGCCATCGGCGATGTTGTCTTCAAACTTGCGCCGATAGCTTTCTTCCAGTTTAGCCAAACGGCTGGCTCCTGGGAACAGATTCTGTGTGGGCGGTGGTTGCTGCACCGCCTGTTGTTTTGGTTTCAATAGGCTTGCTGCTGAAGAGCCGGGAGTGATCGGAGGCTGTCTTGATACGGTCTGTTTTTCAATAGCCTGTACATCTTGTGGCGCATCACCGTGAGGGGCACTCTCCCTGGGGACTCTGATGCGCTGTTCAGAACGCCGCTTAGTGTCTTGCTGGCGCGGTTCAGGCGGTTGCTTTGGTTCAGGCATCTGTTGTAAATCGATAAAAACCGGTTCTTTTGGAGGCTCTTGTTGCGACGGAGGAAAATAATAAAGCCCTGCAAACACTCCCAGGTGCAGAAGGAGAGAGATAAAAACTAAATAGAGAAACTTTTTTTCAATATATTGATTGGACATATAATTTAGTTCGTTTCCATCTGCGGTGTTGTTGCCAAGGTCATGTAATTATATAACTCATGGAGTTGAAGACACCTGAATCGTTTCCTGCGTATACTGGCGGTGGAAATCGGCCTGGAGAGTTGTCTCCTTGCGCAGGAAGGATAGTATATCTTTCAGGCTTTCAAGAATATTGTGTTCCGCTTTGGGGAGCTCCCTTGGATCTAGTTCAAGAGTGACGGTGTTCTGGTACTCTGTGTTGCGCAGATGATTAAGGAATCGGGTAAGTGGCAGGATTCCATGCCCTGGAAGCAGGTGCTCGCGACCATGACCATAGTCCGAAAAATGGATATTAAGAATGCGGTCCGAGTCGTAACAGAGAAAGAAGTCGTTGATAAAATCTGTTTTTCCTGAACCTATGTGGGTGCAGTCGAATGTCATGTACAGATTGTGATCCCGGATGAAATCTACCATCCGTTGTATGTTTGAGAGGATATTAGGGTTGACCTTCCACTTTCCAACCCACGGCATGTTCTCCATGGCAATGGCCACTTTCCCGCCCAGCCCAAGCTCTTTTTGATAGTCATGTATGCTGTAGAGCCAGCGCCAGAAGCCGAGTTCAAATCCCATCCAGGAAGGAGGATGGAAATTAACCAGTGGGATGTCACATTCAGCCGCCAGTTCAATTGAAAGCTTAAGAGATTCAATAGGGCCACCCCAGCCATCCAGTTCCATAAACGGGGCATGGATGGAATGGATCGTTGCGATCTCCTGAAGTGAACGTACCAGCTTTACGGAGTTGACCCGCTGAAAATCCTGGTTAATGATGAGCTCAAGCCCATCGAAACCGGACTCGGTCGCCAGTTCGAATACCCTTTGCAGCGGCAGGGTAAACAGAGTCCCACTTGAAAGCGATAGAATCATGGTGACCTATTCCCTCATACCGAAGAAAATAATTTCAACATGTCGCTGAATGATTGCTACTGATTCAAGGGATTTTTCAAGTGACTGTCGCTGTTCAAAAGTCAGCTCGTTCGGGTCCAGAAATAAAGGCTGGTTAGTGTGGTGTTCAATTTGAAAAGATTGCTCCCGCCGCAGCCTTAAGCCATGCAGGCTATGCCAGGTTGTCATCATCCGCTCCGCGAGTTCAACGTCGAGCTCGCGCCGCTTAAGAAGGTCATGAATTCTTTCGCAGCTGGAGATGGCTGCGCTTTCCTTTATCAGAGCCAGGGCTGATAAAGCAGCAGAAAGCGGCAGCAGACCATGATCCAGCAGCCTGAACTGGCCACTTCCGCTTCCGCTACGCTCCAGCTTCAGCCTTCCCATGAGGCCAAGGCCGTTTGAAAGTGATTTCATTCGTTCTATCAGATTTGCCTGTGCCGGGCGGCTTCCGTTCAGGGCATCAGTGCTGATTTTCTTCAGCTCTGTGGCGAAACCCTCAACAGGGTGGAGCGGGTATTGGTCAACAAGGCGGCACAGATTGATTAATTCTTCATCCGCCCGTGGCCGCAAACCATCTTCACAGCGTTGCTTCCACTGTATCAGCGTTCCTCGCCAGTTTGGGTTATGCGGGGTGACTATCGGATCAATAAATAGTCCGGTCTCTTCAAATCCTGTATGAAGCGTATGGCAGAACAGGCTGATAGTCTGGAGTTGTGACTCTGAAACTTCTCTATGGACAAGCAGGAGCTGCAGCGGGCAGAATGGTGAGTATTCGCAGCGTCCGGCCGGGCCTATCGCTATCAGCGTGATCTCCGGCAGATGGTGGGCAAGCAGCCCGAGCTGATCCTTTGCATGGGTAATGATGGTGGCGCTTAGTTGGTGCAGAAAGGCCATGCTCAGTTGGTAGAATGCCGGAGCCGAACTGAAGTGCCCAAAATGGCGATACAGCTCACTATAGAAAGCACCGGTTAATTCTTTTAGCAAATCAGGAGTCGCTGCTGCAACTTTTTCAATGAGACGGTTCATGTTTTTCAAGAGATTTCGGTGTGTGGTTATGGCGGTTTCCACGGCGGCATATGTCTCTTCAAAAACGGTTTCAGCGCTGCCGCTGTGATCTGAAGCTGTACGATTCAGCAGGGATTGCCGATATGCAGCGGCAAAATCTTCAACCACCCGCCTGGCGGTGATATCACCACCTTTTGTAGATAAAAGGATATCCATTAATCTTCCATACAGTCATGCACATCATGGCTTATAAAAAGCCGAATGGCGTCAGATGGTGGGGCGGTCATCGATGAAATTGCAATCATGACGATTATGACTATTGGTGCACCGATAAAAGCGGATGATGTTAGTGGGAACAGGTGTGAAATATATGGCAGAATGTCACCCAACAAAAGAGATGCAAAACTGATAAACAGCCCTGTCAGCATGCCACAGATGACTCCGGCAGCATTGGCCCGAGGCCACCATATTCCTAGCAGAAAGGCAGGAAATATAGTGTTGCCGGCCAATGCAAAGGCAAAGGCGGCAATCTCTGCGATCATCCCCAACGGCTGAAAGGTTAGTACCATAACTACCGCAGCCAAAATCAGGAAAAAACCTTTCGCGGCAAAGACTTTGTCACGCTCAGAGGCACTCGGTCTGATCAGGCGGGGGTAAATATCATAGGAAAATGAAGCAGAGCCGGTCATCAATAGTCCGGCTGCTGTTGAAAAAGCGGCGCTCATACCGCCGGCGGCCAGGAGACCGACCGCCCAGAGAGGCAGCCCACCCAGACCAGCTGCAGTGAGTACGATCATGTCGGCGGCATTGTAACTGCCAGTATTGAGTGTCAGGCCGTTGCGAGCTTCAAAAAGCCTGGCCAGTACGCCGTAAGCCGGTGCCGACCAGTAGATCAGAGCAATAAAGAATAACCCCCATACTACCCCCCAGCGTGCATCCCGAATCCCTGGGACCATGTAGAAACGGGAAAGTACGTGCGGTAGTCCAGCGGTACCAAACATCAACGTAAAGCAGAGTGCAAGCCACTCGAACAGGGATGTATTGGCAAATGGCTCTGACCAGTTAAAACCGAACTGCTGCCGCAACTCTCCAATGGCCGCCCCGTAGCCAAACTGGGGCAGTATCCAGAAATATCCCAGCTTGCGGGTCAGAAGCATCAACGGCAGGATAAAGGTGATGATCAATACGAAATATTGCAGTTTTTGATTGCGGGCTACCCCCATGGCGCCTGATACGACAACATGTGACACAAGCAGTGAAGCCCCGATGATAACTGCGGGGATATAGTCTATACCGAATAGCCAGGATACCAGAAGAGCGATGCCGCGAAATTGGGCGACACAGTAAATGATCGTGATGATGATTGAAATCATGGCTGCCAAGGTGCGGGCTGCGTCCGATTCATAGCGGAAACCGACAAAATCCGGTGCTGTAAATTTACCAAAACGTCTGATTTGAGTAGCCATCAGCACCAGCAGCAGAACATATCCTCCGGTCCATCCGACTACGTAGGCCATGGCAAAATAGCCCTTCAGATAAAACACGCCGGCCAGACCCAGAAAGCTGGCGGCGCTCATCCAGTTACTGGCAATGCCGGCTCCGATGCCTACACGGCCATAATAGTTGCCTCTGAAACCGTATTCCGTATTTTGTTTGCTGCGATTGCGCAACCCTGAAAAAATAAAGAGTAAAAACATGCCCGCTACAATCGCTATTGGCACAAACTGTATCATACCGTATGCCATCTAGTTGTCCTCCTTTTTGAGCGGTTTTAAGCGAAAACGGAGAGAGCCTTCCGTGGATTGCGGGGTGTGGCGGTCCATCCAGAAATTAAAAAGCCCGCAGAGAATGATGAACCAGAGTGGCAGAAGTTGGCCGCTCAGCCAAAATTGAATCGGCAGGTTAAAAAAAACAAGATCCGTAAGGAGCAGTTCGGAGTATCCCGCTTCCAGGAAATACGCAAAGAGTTGAAATCCGACAATTGTAATTAGCCATCCTGACAAAATCAGCTTGATAACGCGAACTTCGCTCCGCATGGTTGCTCCACGCGGTTTGAAAAAACTGAGTCCCTTGCAGTCGGTATGTTCGTTCATGATTTCCCCCAACCCGTGATTCTAATCTTTTCGGTAATGAACGTAATAAATCGGTTGTCCCATATCCAGAAACCGGCGCATATATTTTGAAACCGGATATCTTTCCAGGTGGTGACGAAAGGTGTCAGGAGCGAGCTGGTTGGCGAATCCGGTTTGTACGGCCATGAACTCGGCGACATCCTGCCCGTAGTCAACAAAATCGGTTGCAAAGTAAAAATCGGCTTCGGGCTCCATGAAGCGTGACAGGTAGGCAACAAACCCGGCGTTGACCAGGCGCCTTTTCCTGTGGCGCAGTTTTGGCCATGGGTCGGGGCAGTTGATGACAACCATTTGCAGTGCCTCAGCCGGTATGCAGGCTTCGATGAAGCTACGTGCTTCGGCCCGCAGCACACGCACATTGGCGAGTCCAATCTTGTCGACCCGTTTGCACGTTTTTATGCACCCTTTGTTATAGAAATCAAGTGCAATAAAATTGAGGTCAGGGTGCAGAACAGCCATCTGCACGACAAAATCACCTACGCCACAACCTATTTCCAACGCTATGGGATTGTCGTTGCCAAATATTTCGCTCCACGACGGGGCAGGGTCATTATCCTCCCAGGGGAGGAAAGTGGGGGATGTGTTAGGGATAAGCATGAACGATCCTCTATTGAAAATTGTATAACTGTAGCATGTCTTGCGGACTGATGGGAGTGATTTATCATTTGTTTCTGTCATAGCAGAAACAACCGGTAAGGTGGTCGTTTACCATGCCGGTTGCCTGCATAAAAGCATAACAGATCGTTGTCCCGACAAAGCGGAAGCCAAGCCGCTTCAGCTCTATGCTCATGGTGTCTGAAAGTGGCGTGCTGGCAGGGATTTCGGACATTGTCTTCCAGCCGTTGCGGATTGGTACACCGTCCACAAAACTCCAGAGGTAGCTGTCAAAGCTTCCGTGGCTGGCCTGCACCTCCAGTGCCGCACGGGCATTGGTTATGGTTGAAGCTATTTTGAGACGGTTGCGGACAATGCTGGAATCGACCATAAGCCTAGCGAAGTCATCATCGTTAAAAATTGCGACTTTTTGAATGTCAAATCCTGCAAAGGCACGGCGGTAACCATCCCGTTTTCGCAAAATTGTAATCCAGGACAAGCCGGCCTGTGCCCCCTCCAGAGTCAGCATCTCGAACAGGCGTGTGTCGTCATGAAGCGGCACTCCCCATTCGTGATCGTGATAGTCCTGGTAAAGCGGATCATTGCCACACCATGGGCAACGGTACAGAGCTTCTGTCATCAGTTACTCCTTTATCTTAATACTCGTGTTGTACAAAGTTCTTGATACTCTGACAAGAACGATTACAATACTGCAGTGACTATTATTTCCTTTCTGGAGGATTTTCCGTGAGTATTACAGCATATCTTCTGGTGTTTGGATCTGGCCTGATAGCCGGCATGATGATTCTTTTTGTAGTCGGTAAAATCAACTCCGGAGAAGAGTTTAATTTCTTTAGTGGAGTAGGGCGATTGTTTTCGATGTTGCCAAGAGTTCTTCGCAGGTCGTCAGAAGTGGGAGAAGAGACGGATGAGAGTGAGACTAATCTGCCGCCGGTTGATCCCCGCGAACAGAGTCTGTACGATTCTGCACAAGCAATCAGGAATATTATGCTGATTATGGCGACGAATATCCAGCGGACCGACAAAGCTGCCAGCGACTCTTCTCTTGTGCTCGGGGATGTGAAAAGCACAATAAACACTTTAGAGTTGCCGATGGATTTAAGAGATGCGCACTCCCTTTTAATGACGGAAATTGATCGTGTGATATTAAGTAATGCTGTTTTGAAGAGTGAGTTGGCAGTGTCCCAAGCGGTATTAACAGAACAGCAACTGCAGATTGATGATCTGCGCACGGCAGTGCGGATTGACGGGTTGACCCAACTTGCGAATCGAACCTATTTTGATGAAAAACTGAATGAGATGTTAGCTTTACGTAAGCGGCATGGTGATCCGTTCTCTCTTATGATGATCGATCTCGATGATTTTAAGACTATTAATGATTCGTACGGGCATCCGGCTGGTGATCGAGTTTTAAAAGGGGTTGCCCTGAAGATCAAAGCTTCCTTACGCGGAAGTGACTTTCTTGCCCGTTTTGGTGGTGATGAATATGCGATTATTCTGATCAAGACCGATGCTAAGGCGGCTACGGAAGTTGCCTGGAAACTTTGCGAGGAGGTGAGGGCAAGCCGCTTTTTTCTTGATGCTGCTACGCTTTCTATGACGCTTTCAATCGGGGTTGCCGAAGCTTGCGGTGATGATGACGACGAAACATTGCTGAAGCGAGCCGATGCTGCTCTGTACAAGGCTAAAGCAGGCGGACGTAACGGTGTCTCGGTTGCCGATACGCTGCCTTGATGGCTGAAATGTTGATGTAAGAACCATAACCGGACGGTTTTGTTTGCCGCCACTGATTGTTAATAATTCTCCTTATTTTTTGACTTACAGCCGCCTCCTGTGCTATAAGTATCCACTTTTTTTCAATCTTCCTATGATGAACTATATTTTAAATAGAAGGCATGTATGAATCATTTTCAGTTCAAGGACAGCGAACTTTACGCGGAGGACGTTGCCCTCAAAGAGATAGCCGGCACAGTCGGCACCCCTTTACCGTGTCCTGGAATAGGAGCAGACCCCCGGAAAGTTGTTTATTCCGGGGTTGGTAAAAAAGGATGATGAGATCGAGTACACCCTGGCAGAAAACACTTCGTTAACGCACTTATCATGTTTATCATGGCGTGTAATTTAAAATACAACTCCACAAGGAGGAAAAGGTTATGTTTAAAGGAAGTATTGTAGCAATAGTGACGCCATTTATAAACGGCGCGGTTGACGAGCAGAAGCTGCGTGAACTGGTGGATTTCCAGATCGACAACGGCACCGACGCCATCGTTGCCTGCGGCACCACCGGCGAGTCATCCACGCTTGATAACGAAGAACATCTTGACGTCATCAGGATTGTCTTCGAACAGGCCAAAGGGCGTGTCCCGGTTATTGCCGGCACCGGCTCCAACTCCACCGCCGAAGCCATCAACCTTACCCGCGAAGCGAAAGAGATGGGCGTTGCTGGCGTGCTGCTGGTGACTCCCTACTACAATAAGCCGACTCAGGAAGGGCTCTATCGTCACTACACCGCCATTGCCGATGCGGTCGATATCCCCCAGATTCTCTACAATGTACCGGGTCGCACCGGCGTCAACCTGCTCCCAGAGACTGTGGCCCGTCTGGCGCCCCATAAAAATATCGTCGCGATCAAGGAGGCAACCGGTTCCTTGCAGCAGGCATCAGAAGTGATCGCTCTCTGCGGTGGCCAGATCGACGTCTTCTCCGGCGACGACTTCATAACCTTTCCGATGATGGCCTGCGGCGCCGTAGGGGTTATATCCGTATTGGCCAACATCATGCCGAAAACTGTCGGCGATCTGACCGACGCTTTCTTTGCCGGTGACCTGAAAAAGGCCCGTCAACTGCATCTGGATACTCTGAAAATAGGTAATGCCATGTTTATCGAGAGCAACCCGATCCCGGTCAAGAGCGCCCTGGGGCTGATGGGCAAATGCTCCGACGAAGTCAGACTGCCACTTTGCGAAATGGGCGCGGCGAACAAGGCCAAGCTTGCGGCGATCATGAAAGAGTACAAACTGATTTAAATAAAGAATGTCGGAGTCAGAGCCAGAAATACTATTTCCTCTGGTTCACTAAGGATCGCTTGTGAAAAAGTATTCCGGCTGGGTTGGCCTGCTGGTTGCTCTGCTACTGATATGCGGCTGCGCCATAGGCCCAGTTAGTTCGGTAACGTTGCACCGCCTGGACGATGTCGGGGCGCTGCCAAAGAAAGCCCGGATCGGTATGACTGAATTTACTATCTGCGGTGGGAGCTATCTGGACAAGCTGAACCTCGATTATCACGCGCAGGACGCGAAAGCAATTTTCTACCACAAGTGCACGGATCTGGGTCATCCGCAGACGTTTTCTCAAAGGTTGCGGCTACGGCTGGAAGAAAAGCTCGGCAGCAAACTTGCCTTGGTCAAAACGGACAAATCGTTTAAGGCAAAGCAGGTGCTTCACGATGCGGACAAGTTGGGTCTTGAATATGTCGTTGCCGGCGACCTGCTCTATCTGGGAGAAGCGGATAACAAAACCGTTGTATCGGCACTGTTCTATCTGATTCGGGTGGCCGATAGAAAAATAATAATTGTGGGTCGGGTTAAGAAGGACGGCGCTATAGGCAAAGTCCTAAATGTTATTGACGATGTTGCAGACGAACTGTTTGACAAGATGTATGAAGAGTAAGCTGTAGAGACTATTGAGAGAGGTTCACCATGATAAAAGTAGCCGTTTGCGGCGCTGCAGGACGGATGGGCCAGCGCATTATTACTTCCATAATTGAAACAGAAGGTGCCCAGTTTTGCGGCGCGCTGGAGCGCCCGGGGCATCCACAGATCGGCGAAGACGCCGGACAGTTGGCTGGCTGCGGTAAGACGGATGTCCGTATAACCGACAATCTCAATGCCGTCGTTGCCGCCTGCGATGTACTGATCGATTTTACCTCTCCAAAGGTGTCACTGAAAAACCTTGAGGTCTGCGCGCTGCTCAAGAAGTCCATCGTTATCGGTTCCACCGGCTTCACCCCCGAGGAACGGGCGCTGGCAGCCGAACTTGCCAAAGATATTCCGGCGGTGCTGGCTCCGAACATGTCTGTCGGTGTCAACGTCTGCTTCAAGGTGTTGAAGGATGTCGCCAAGACGCTTGGCGATGATTTCGACGTCGAAATAGTCGAACTGCACCACAACAAGAAAAAAGACTCACCGTCAGGAACCGCCGTGCGGATGGGGGAAATCGTCGCTGAAGCGCTGGGGCGGGACTACAACAAGGTGGCCAACTATCACCGCGAGGGAATCTGCGGTGAGCGCACCAAGGAAGAGATCGGCATGCAGACTGTGCGTGGCGGCGATATCGTCGGCGAACATACTGTCTACTTCATCGGCCAGGGAGAGCGGATCGAGATCTCCCACCGTGCCATGACCCGCGACATGTTCTCGCGGGGCTCCGTTCGCGCCGCCAAATGGGTGGTCGGTAAGTCGCCTGGGTTGTATGATATGCAGGATGTTTTAGGTCTGAAATAAATTGAAATGGGCGGCTTAGGCCGCCCTAACTTTATACATTACATTTTGGAGGATTTACCGAACATGGCAAAAATCAATGATAATTATCTGAAACTGAAAGCAGGCTACCTGTTTCCCGAGATCGGTCGACGAGTACGTGAATTTGCTGCAGCCAACCCAACTGCCAAGGTCATTCGTCTTGGCATTGGCGATGTAACCCGTCCGTTGGCACCGGCTGTGCTGAAAGCATTTCACGATGCCGTAGACGATCTGGGTACCACCGACCACTTTGCCGGCTACGGCCCGGAGCAGGGCTATGACTGGCTGATAAACGCCATCATCGAGAAATCCTACAAGCCGCTGGGCGTCAGCCTCAAAACCGAAGAGATGTTCATCTCCGACGGTTCCAAGTGCGACTGCGCCAACATCCTCGACATCTTCGCTCTGGACAACATCGTTGCCATTGGTGATCCGGTCTATCCGGTTTACAACGACACCAACGTCATGATCGGACGCACCGGCGATGCCGATGACAAGGGGTATTACAAGGGCGTCGTCTACATGCCGTGCAACGAGGCCAACGGCTTCATTCCGGCCCTGCCGACCGGGAAGGTGGACATCATCTATCTCTGCTTCCCCAACAACCCGACCGGCGTGGTGGCCAGCAAGGCCGAGCTGAAAAAGTGGGTCGATTACGCCAACGCCAACGACGCGGTGATCTTCTTCGACGCCGCCTACGAGGCGTTCATCACCGACCCCTCCATCCCGCATTCCATCTACGAGATCGAAGGAGCTAAGAAGTGCGCCATAGAATTCCGTTCGTTTTCCAAGACAGCCGGTTTCACCGGTGTCCGTTGCGGCTTGGTAGTAGTACCGGAAGAGGTTATGGGCACCACGACCAGCGGTGAGAAGTACAGTTTCAACAAGCTCTGGCTGCGCCGCACCACCACCAAGTTCAACGGCGCCTCCTACCCGGTGCAGAAGGCCGCTGCTGCGGTTTATAGCGACGAAGGTTGGAAGCAGACCAAGGAGATTATCGACTATTACATGGAGAACGCCCGCATAATCCGTGAAGGCCTGACGGAAGTCGGTGTGACGATCTTCGGCGGCGTCAACGCCCCGTACATCTGGCTCAAGACCCCGGGCAACCTGACCAGTTGGGACTTCTTCGACAAGCTGCTGACCGAATGCAATGTGGTCGGGACGCCGGGTTCAGGTTTTGGGCCGAGCGGGGAAGGGTACTTCCGGTTGTCGGCCTTTGGGAATCGGGATAATGTGATTGAGGCGGTGGAGAGGATAAAGAAGAATTTGAAGTAGATTAGAAGGGCGCCCACCGAGGCGCCCTTTGTTTTGGTGTCATAATTTATATTTGATTTACATCTGTGCCGTGCTATTCTTGGATAGCTAGACTGTCTAGCTTGAGGAGGGAGTATGAAAGTAAATAAAGCGGATCGTTTATCGCATGACCGGGAATGGCAGCTTCAGGAAGCCAAGAACCGTTTGAGCCGGGTGGTTGATCTGGCCCTGCATGACGGCCCACAGACCATAACCTTGCGGGGCAAGCCTTCCGCGGTGGTTGTTTCTTTCGATGAATACCGGAGGCTCACTCAGCCGCGCACCGGTTTATCGCAGTTTTTCAGGCAATCTCCTCTGCGTGACGTTGAACTTGACCTTAGCCGTAGTGCCGATCTCTCCCGAGAGGTGGAGTTGTGAAGTATCTGCTCGATACCTGTCTGATTTCCGAACTGGTAAAGAAAGAGCCGAATCCGTCGGTGGTGAACTGGCTGGACGAACAGGATGAGCAGACACTGTTTCTGAGTGTCCTTAATCTGGGTGAGTTGCAGAAGGGAATCAGCAAGCTTCCGGACGGCACAAGAAAAGACGAACTACAGGCGTGGGTTGCGCTTGATCTGGTTGAACGTTTTACAGGCCGGATTCTTGAGATAGATCTGGAAACAGCACTCTGTTGGGGAAGGCTCCAGGGAGAGGCGCAACAGGCGGGCGAGAAGTTGCCGGTAATGGATTCGCTTATCGCCGCTACCGCTGCGGCGCATGGGTTGATTGTGGTTACGCGGAATGTTAAGGATATTGAGAGATGCGGGGTGCGGGTAAGTAATCCGTGGGGTAATTAAGTAAACTGTCCCCGGAATTATCCGTGGGGTAATTAAGTAAACTGTCCCCGGAATTATCACGGAATTATCGGGTAATTAAGTAAACTGTCCCCGGAATTATCCGTCCCCGGAATTATCAGACGTTCCTCACAACCCTCGGCCAGACTGTAAAACGCTACAACTGCCTCTGTCACGCCTACTGCCTGATGGACAATCACTATCACCTCCTCATTTAAACTCCGGAAGGTAACCTATCCTCTGGCATGCGCAATTTGACCGGCGTCTACACCCAGGCAGATATTTTATGGCCTGGCCCCGATTGCTGTTTCCGCAGCTTCAACCGCGGCGCGCCGCCTCTATTGCCGCGATGTCGATCTTTTTCATCTGCATCATCGCATCGAACGCTCGCTTGGCGGCGGCGGGATCGGGATTGTTTATCGCCTGGATCAGTGCAATCGGAGTAATCTGCCACGACAGGCCCCATTTGTCCCTGCACCAGCCGCACTCACTCTCCTCGCCGCCGTTGCCGACGATGGCTTCCCAGTAACGATCCGTTTCTTCCTGATCAACGGTTGCCACCTGAAACGAGAATGACATATTCTGCGTGACCTCGGGGCCGCCATTAAGCCCGAGGCAGGGAATCCCCATCACGGTAAACTCGACTGTCAGCACATCCCCCTGTTTGCCGGACGGGTAGTCCCCCGGTGCCAGGTGTACAGCGTCAACGGATGAATCGGGAAAGGTTGCAGCATAAAACCGCGCCGCCTCCTCGGCGTCGCGGTCGTACCAAAGGCAGATTGTGTTCTTAGCATGCGATTTCATATCACTTCTCCTTCATGATGCGCCGCTCTTAAATTGTGCCGGTAGTGAGCGGTCAGTGAGCCGGGCCCATTACGATTTATTTGTCACCCTCATTTTATTCTCTTTGGCGAAAATATTTTATAAAAAAATTCCAGTGAGGTGGCTGCGGGCGGGGGCAGAAGATATATTTCATAAGGTGCCTAATCGGCCGCTTTGTTGTTTCTGTAACATTTCAAAAATTCCTCTTGACCCGTCTACTACTTCACAGTTTAGCATTATCCTTGTCATGGCCATGATATAATTACAAACGACATGAAAAGGAGAAAAACAATGAACGCAAAAGTAACCGTAGAGGAGTGGGTGACCCGCTTCAAGGCCATCGGCCTGGATCAGGCGGCAATGGAGAAGTGGCACCGCCTGTTAGAGCAGGAGAATCCGGTCGGTCACCAGAGCTTCCTGGAGTGGCTGGGGCTGTCGGCAGAAAAGATCAGCGACATCAGAACAAAATCTGCTTGAAATGACTCGCCCCCGGCTGCGCGCCGGGGGCATTTCTTATGGAGGTGCTGTATGTACCGCATTACCCAACTGGCCCGACAGTTCGGCCTGTCCCGCAGTACGCTGCTCTACTACGACCGGATCGGGCTGTTGTCGCCATCGGGGCGCAGCGAGGCCGGCTATCGCCACTACTCTTCCGCTGATCGGGACCGGTTGGAATCGATCTGCTCCCTGCGCCGGGCCGGTATGGATATCGACGGGATCAGGGCGATCCTCGCTACTGCCGGTGACGATACGACCACGGTGCTGCGGCGGCGTTTGGATGAGATCGGCGCGGAGATCGAGGCGTTGCGCACCAAGCAGCATCTGCTGGCCGGGATGTTGAAGGTGCAGGGTGCGGGTGGCCCGGGCGCTGCCGTGAACAAGGAGATGTTCGTCGCCATGCTTCGTGCTGCCGGTATGGATGACGCCGCCATGAAGAAGTTGCATGTGGAGTTTGAACGGCGGGAGCCGGAGGCCCACCACGCTTTTTTGCTTTCCCTCGGCATATCAGAAAAAGAAGCGCTGCTGATCCGCAAATGGTCAGCGGCCATGGAGAATAGTATGACCATGGAATACTTTTACGAACTGTTTGAAAAACTGCCCCGGCAGGGACCGGGCTGCCGGGAGGCAACCCAGCGTGCTCTGGGGCTTTTGGCTGATCTGCCGGCACATCCTGTGGTGTTGGATATCGGCTGCGGGTCCGGCATGCAGACACTGGTGCTTGCCGAGGAGTTGAAGACAAAAATAGTAGCGCTCGACAACCACCGTCCGCTGCTGGATGCCCTGAATCTGTCCGCCATGCAGGCAGGCCTGGATATTGAAACCCGTGAGCTGTCCATGGTGGAGATGCCCTTTGCTCAGGAGAGTTTCGATCTGCTCTGGGCCGAAGGCTCCATATTTATCATCGGCCTGTTGCGCGGTCTGCGGGACTTCGCGCACTATCTCAAGCCGGGCGGCTATCTTGCCTTTACCGAGATGTGCTGGTTTGTCGATGATCCTCCTGCTGAGGTGAAAGCTTTTTTTGCTGACGCTTATCCGGATATGAAAACCATACCTGAAGTCTGTCAGATGGCTGCCGACAGCGGCTACCGGGTGATTGACCGTTTTAACCTGCCTGACAGCGCCTGGTGGGATGATTACTACATACCGATGCTCGAACGGATACGGGAACTCAAACGGCACAACGCCGGCATGGCTGAAGCGGAAGAAGTTTACGCCAGGTGCGAGGCCGAGATCGATATGTTCAGGAGGAACTCGACCTGCTATGGCTATACCTTCTTTGTTCTGAGGAAATAGAGGACGAATTCCGGGGACATATTTAATTCTAAGGCGGCCAATCAATTGGCCGCCTTAGCTGTATTCACCCATACGATCTGCTGACACCGGGTGATGCTCAGGAATTCAGCTCAATTCCAGATAGGGAAGAATGGCAATGCGGCAATCTTCCTTGCGCCCGGTCCTGGCAATGGCGCCGATCGCCTCGACAATCCTGGACACCGAATCGTCTGCCGCAATGATCTCCAGTTTAACCTTTTCGACGATGTTAGACATGAACGTGGCGCCGCGAAACATCATCACCTGTCCCTTCTTGTGGCACATGATGGCGCTCTCCATAAAATCATTTATGCCCATCTCCTCAAGGGCGCTTCGTACCTCCTGCAGCTTGAACTGATCAATAACGGCTTCAATCTGTTGCATGGCCTACCTCCGTAGGCAGGCCCCGTTGCCTACCGGCTGTGTTGTACATCCTGATCTGGACACTGCTTATATTGTGCCAATAAGTTGTTGTGTGATTTGTCTGTAATTACAAGGTAATAGCTTTTGCGGGGCTGCCAGATTGGTGTGGCTGGTGCTGGAAACTTGTGCTGATTACTTTCGGTCTGTTCAGCAAATAGTCAGCCAAACAAAAAGGGGAATTCCAGGGACAGCATACATAATTCAAAAGGCGGCCAATCGGTCACCTTTGCTGTTTCATCATCCTCGCATTTTCCCAGCTACAGGATTACAATAAATCACGGCTACATAGTATTGGAGGTGGTTGAGATGGTAGATATTCTTCATCGAATCGGGATCAAATCCCCGGTAGCTCAAGTATATAGCGCATTGACAACTTTGGATGGTCTGGCCCACTGGTGGACCGAGGGAGTAACAGGAGATACTCAGATCGGAGGCAAGATTGACTTCAGTTTTCGCACGAAAACAGGCGAGCTTCTGGGCGGAGCTGTGATGGAAGTGCAGGAGCTGGTTGAAGATGAAGCAGTTCACTGGCGCTGCGTAGAGGGGCCCGCTGAATGGCTCGGCACTGACATAACTTTTCAATTGTCAGAGCAGGATGGTCAGACAATTGTCCTCTTCGGCCACAGAAACTGGCGCGAGGCGGTTGAGGCGACTTATCACTGTAGTATGAAGTGGGCGACATTCCTGTTAAGCCTGCGTGAATATGTGGAAACCGGTAAAGGGAAGCCCTCGCCCCATGATCTGAAAATTGATAACTGGAATTAGGAAACCCCTTCCTGTTGTCAGCCTGTCTCATATAAAAGAGGCCAAGGGAGCGTATCCCTTGGCCTCTCACCATGTATAACTGCTTGATCCATTACAGTTTCACATCCAGCTCGTTCTGGTAGATCTGCTCACGCACCTGTTTCTTCCTGATCTGCACCAGCTCGCCGCTCTTGGACTTCATGACCGCGCCTGGTTTGCGGTGGGAGTTGTAGTTTTCCGGCGACATACTCTCGGAATAGGCTCCCGTGCCGCCGATTACAACATAGTCACCGATTTCCGGCTCGGCAATCAGCACCGGCACGATGTTGCCGTCATTGTCCAGGCGGACTGAATCGCCACTTTCGCAGCAGCGCCCCACGATCCCGAACGAGTTCAGCCCGGTCGCCGGAATGCCTTCATACTCGCTGGAGAGCAGTGTGCCATCCTGGCGCACGATAGCAATGGGATGTTCGGAGCCGTACAGCAGTGGGCGTGTCAGCAGTTCCATGCCGCCGTCAACGATTAGGAAGTTCAGTTCGTTGGTCAGCTTTTTGTCGATAATTCGGGTAATGATATGGCCCGAGTTGGCCACCACAAAGGTTCCCGGCTCTATTTCCATCTGTAGTTCGCGTCCGGTGGCCACCTTGAACTCCTCGATCCGCTGCTTCGCATAAGCGCCCAGCGCCGCGATGTCGGCCTGTTTTTCACCCGGCATCCTGGCAACCTTGAGCCCGCCGCCGAAGCTGACGGTGGTGGCATCTGGGAAATAGCTCTTCACAAAGCCCAGTTCACGGTCGATGTTCTGGCGCCATTTTTCCGGGTCGCCTCCGGAACCGATATGGACATGGACCTGGGTAAAACGCAGCCCCAGATTGTCCGCCTGGGCCTTGACCGTGGGGACATCGTTTAAGTGTACGCCGAAGCAGGAATATTCACTGCCGGTATCGCGGGTGGTGCTTTCACCGCCGCCGGTGGCTCCCGGGTGGACCCTCATGGACAGGTCCAGGTTGATGCTTTTGGCAAAGTTGGCAATCAGTTGAAACTGCGTCATGGAGCAGACGTTGTACTTCAGGCCCGCTTTGATCATCTCCTCAAGTTCGGTGCGCTCCTGACCGGACGCAACCTCCTGGGTTGTCAGCATCATCCGGGAATACGGCACCCCGGCGGCAAAAGCACGGGCCGCTTCCTCAAGTGACGAGCAATCCAGATCCAGTCCTTTATTGGTGACAATACGCAGTACGGTGCGATCCGAGTTTGCCTTCATGGCGTAGCGGACATGCAGACCGTAGGCATTTGGCATATTCAACAACTGTTCGCAGCTTTTTTCTATATATTCTTTATCATGCAGATATACCGGTGTTCCCCACTGCTGAGCTATTTTCGGGATTAGCGTTGCGTCGAGTTTTGTCGGACCAAAGTGTTTCATTGTCATTCTTTCAACCTCACAAATTTGATATGACCCCGCATTCCCCGATCCCATCAGGGGTAAGTAAAGAGGATTATCCATCTATGTAGCATTTTAGACCGGTGCGGCGCAACATCTCTCTGGAAGTTTGTTGCAGAGAGATGGGGTTATGGTGACAGTCTGCTTAATTCAAGAGATGGCCAATCGGCCAGTGTGCTATTTCCATGCTTGTAATTTCCCTACCAGCTGAGCAACAATAGGCCGCATGCATACCTTTTTCTTCCATAACGACGCGACCGTCCGCTGCGCCTTTCAGAACACGCCGGAAACGGTGAGCACGACATGACGGTGCTCCCGTGGCAACCTGGAACTACGCCGTTAATGTTGGCGCCGATGCAGGGGTTGACCAACCGGGCCTTGCGCGCCTATTTTATTGAGCATGTCCGCCCTGACGTTATCTTTACGGAGTTCATGCGCGTCAATACTGCGCCGGTGGGAGCGGGGCTCACAGCTGCTGATCTTCGGGACGTTGCCACTGAGCAGGAGGGTGTGCCGCTGGTGGTGCAGTTGGTGGGTCATGAGCGGGAGGCGCTGGTCTTGGCGGCCCGGGTCGCGCAGGAGGCCGGTGCTGTACATATTAACCTCAATATGGGGTGCCCCTATGGCCGGATGGGCGGCGGCCTGACCGGTGGGGGAATGCTCCGATGTCCGGACAATCTTGCGGAGATCATCCCCGCTTTGCGGGAGGCCATCGACGGCTCCTTCTCCGTCAAGATCCGGACCGGGTATGACGATCCTGACCAGATCCTGTCGCTGCTGCCGCTCTTCGAGTCGAGCGGGGTGGATTTCCTGGTGCTGCACCCTCGTACCGTGGTCCAGAAGTACGACGGAGTTGCTGACCATGGGGTGACCGCCCGGGTGGTGCGGGAAACCCGGCTGCCGGTGATTGCCAACGGGGATATCCGGAACGTTGCCGATGGCGGACGGGTGCTGGGCGAGACCGGCGCTGCCGGGCTGATGCTGGGGCGGGGGGCGATTGCCGATCCGCAGCTGTTCCGGCGCCTGCGGGGAGTGGTGAACCCCGAGCCGGGCCGGGAAGAGCGGAGACCAGAACTTGGCCGCTACCTGAGGGAGATGCTGAGTCGCTATGGCCAGCTGTTCTGCGGTGATACGCAGGTGCTGAACAAGATCAAGGAGATCATCGCGTACCTGGATGATCCGGAACTGGCAAAACCGCTCAAGGAGCTGCGGCGGGCCAAAACCGTGCGGGCGTTTGAGGCAGCTCTGCACGGGCTGTGCTGAATTACCGGGACAGTTCACTTAATTCAAAAGGCGGCCAAGTGGCTGCCTCTTTTGTTGTAAGGTTTGCTCTGTTTTGAATTGCCCTACCGGCGTGGCGCAACAAGCAGCGGCAAAAGAAACTTTTCATAGATAACCTTTTGCTTGGCGGTCATTAAATCTATGTCCCCTTCGTTGTCGAGTAAAAACGTGCCAACACCTATGACTGTTTTTGCAATATAGCCGGTCCCGGCAACTTTATTTTCAATCTCATCACCTCGTTTGCTTATCAGGTTTTTCAGTAAGGTCACGTCTACGTTCATACGATGCTCTCCAGCAGAGTTAATATGTGCTTCTTGCGCCGGGGTCGCGTTCCGGCTTATGTGACGACATTACACTATTATGTTTGGAAGTTCCACCTTCAATCTCCCGAAATTGAATTGACGACCTGCTCATTCGAGTGATATTGTTCCCACTCGCAAAAAACAAATTCCTGTTTTTTTAAGATCATAGCCAGTTATTGATCGCTAATACCTGAACATATCCGGAGATGTCCGTGGCGAAATCCCTCTTTGTTCTCATACTCACCCTTGTCATATCAGTGTTGGTTTCAGTGGCTGCCTTTGCCGCTACTGAACCTGATGAAAAACCTGAACCTAAAGCAAAACCTGCGCCTGTTTCAAAACCTGCACCTGTTGGTGCCTTGGGTGGTTTCTCTCTTACTCCTACAGTAAGTGGTTATTCGTTTGCAAAACCGGAACAGCTAAATCCGGCTTTGATGTATGGGCTCAAAGTCGGCTATGATAAAATTGGCAGCTCTCTTGAGGACAGCCTTGGCGTTGAAGCAACATTTAACTACTTCTCTGCCAAATCTAAATCCGTTGTAGACAAAACCACCGGTTACCTTATACGTCTTGACGCAATTTACCCCTTTGTCCAAGGTGTGAAATGGATGCCATTTCTGGCGGTTGGTGCTGGCGGTATTGCCATTGATACTGGCACTGATTCTGAAAAAAAGCCTCTGATAAATTATGGAATTGGCCTAAAATATTTCTTTGAAAACTACCTGGCAGTCAGAATCGATGGACGACATCTGATGGTCTACAACACTAGTAGTTACCCCAGAAACAATTTTGAAATCGGCGTTGGTGTAAGCTATTACTTTGGCAAGGAGCGCAAGAAAAAACCTGCGCCACCTCCAATAACCAAACTGAAAGTTAAGGATGACCCAAGCAAAGAGAAAAAGACCAGCGAAACCATACTTGAAACGGCTCCTGCGACTCAAGTTCCGGGGCAGGTTCCAGCGTTGAAACCGGTTCAGGAGAAGGTCCCAGAGGCGAAACCTGGTCAGTAGTGAGGTGTTCCCCGGTTCGTGAAATAGGATTTATTTAAATAGCGAGGCCCCTGAATTCAATCAGGGGCCTCGTTTTCTATCCCAATCAACTTCGCCCCACTATGTCTTCATGGCCTTATCTCAACTATCGTGCCATTTGGCGCCAACCTGTCAATTTCCTCTATTTCTTCGTCGGTAACGGCAATACACCCTTTCGTCCAGTCAACCTCTGTGTGGAGATTACCAACCCACGAAAATCCATTCTTAAGACCGTGGACCATGATGTCTCCGCCCGGAGAAACACCAAGTTGTTTTGCTCGTTTTTTGTCTTTCTCGTTTGGATAGGAGATATGAAGAGACTGGTGATAATTGCTGTCCCTATTTCTTGAATCGATAACGTATGTTCCCTCCGGGGTTTTGTTATCACCTTGTCTTTCTTTTGGACCATTAGGGTTCCCACCCAAGGCTATTTTGTAGGTTTTGAGTACCTTGCCCTTTGAAATCAAGGTCAATAGTCGTTCTTTCTTTTCTATCAGAATCTTGTCTGCCGGTTCCTTCGGGATTACAAAAATCTCTTTTTGCAGTTTAATATGTTCATTCTCTTTACTCCTAACCTCTTGTTCAAGCGCTTCAATCTTTTTTTGCAGGGTAATATTCTCATTCCCTCTACGTTGAACATCTTGTCGGAGAGCCTCGATCTGTGCCTGCTGCGTAGCAATCGTCTGATCTTTGACAATGACATTATTGACATTAAATATCATCAACTCACTGTCCTTCTTATATTCACTCCCCGGGTAATCCTTTATGAGTTTATGAAAACATTCGAGAGATTTCTGATAATCCTTCTGCCCATTGCCAGGATGCGCATAAATAATACCCATCTCGAAAAGAGCCCTCTCTCCCGCCGTGGGATATTTTTCAATAATCTGCTGATATTTGCTCAGAGAGGCCTTGTAGTTTCCCTGGCTGAAAAAATCATTTGCTTCTATAAAGGATGACTTGGTCTCAAATCCCCCATTAAAGTGGCTGCATCCGCATATCAGCATTGGTGTCATTAAGATGCAGGCAAATAATAAACTTAGATGTTTACCCAATATACGTAGCTTTTTACCCATATTCGACTTCGTGTTAGTTAGTAATATGTTTGATGATCGCAGAACCATTCTTCTTCCTCTTCCTGACATTTATCGAACGGTGGAAGCATAAGGAAGTGGCAGAGTATCAAAACCCTGCCACTTCCTTTCCGGAGCACTAACAGAAAAGTTAACAGTTCCACATAAATCGACTTACTTCCTCATTGATTTGCGGAAAGTCTCGTCAGCCTTCTGCGCCTTTTCATCTGCGATCTTCGCTTTTTCATCTGCAATCTTTGCCTTTTCATCTGCAATTTTAGACCTTTCTTCTGCCAGCTTTAGAGCATTTTCTGCTCGGGTTGCGGCAGCCTCTGCCTTTATCGTGGCCGCATCAGCTGCCGCCTTGGCAGCCTGCGCATCCTGCGCTGCCTGATCAGCTTTTGCACCAGTCGCCATTTGCTGCGACTGAACTTTCGCAAGGTCACCCGTTGTTGCACAACCACCCAAAGTAGTTGCAAGAACAAGCATCATTGAGATCACTAAAAGATTCTTCTTCATAGTTTTTCACCTCCTCTCTCTCGCTTGATAGGTTCAATCAATTTACCATCCAGTTCCAAATCAATTTTCAAACGTTTGATTGCATCTTTGGCCTCTCTGATATCATTGAAAGGACCAGCGACAACACGGTAGCTATCGTTCTCTGCTATCACGCTTGCCGGGATTTGTGGGCCCTGGTGGTTGATAATGGCGGAAAGCCTCACTGCATCAATCTCGTCACGCACATCAGCAGCCAAAACAGACCACGCATCTGTTTTCAGCTCCGGTATTTCTGGGCTGCCAAATAATTTGCCTGGGTGCTTAACCTCTATGGGTTCCGCAACCTCTTTTCCACTTCCTTGCCTGATCTCGAATATGGGGACAGGAATCCCGCGAGCCTCGGCCAATACGTTCTTAACTTTACTCCAGTCAAACATGCGTCCTGATTCCTTTTCAATAGCTTTCAATTTTGCATATACCTTATCAAACTCAGCGGCGTCCAAGTTGTCCGTGGACGCATGAACTTCCATGTAAACCACTCCATTGCTAAGACCTAAGAGATATGGCTGGTTAACAATGTTTACAGGGGTTTTAACCGGAGTGTTCTCATAGAGCTTTTTCACGCTTTCCGGAAAGAGTCTTATGCATCCATTGGATGCCCTAAGACCAATGCTGGCCGGTTTGTTAGTGCCATGGATCAAGTAACTCGGCGCACTTAAATAGAGCGCGTATTCTCCCAAGGGATTAAGAGGTCCCGGCAGAACTGCAGCGGGCAAAGGATCTCCTTTTTTCAGATGATCCTTGGCAATTGAGGCCGGTACATGCCAGGTCGGCCTGGTTACCTTGCGCTCCACACGCATTATACCTCTGGGCGTGGGGCGCTCTTCGGTACCGACACCGACCGGGTAGGTCAACACTGCCAGTGGCTCACTATTTCCTTTAAATTCAAAAAGCCTCATTGCGGCCAAGTTGATCACAATGCCTTTTCTAGGGGCGTCCGGCAGGATAAAACTCAGAGGCAACATGATACGTTCTCCAGCTTTAGGCACCCATATATCTACTCCAGGATTAGATGCGCTGACTCCATTAAGTCCCAAGCTGAAGTGTCTTGCAATATCCGGTAGCGTATCTCCCTTCTCAAGACGAATGAAACTCAATCGACCAATGACATCATCTCCTTTTGCAACAGAAAACTCATTTCGTTCGATATTTTCTTCCATATATCTTGGAATAAGCTGCTCTTCCTCATGAGCTCTTGTCATTGTCGTACATCCCTGAAGAGATAATATAACGACAAAAAGAGCTATAAGACGAAGTGTATTGGATAAGGGTAACAGCTCAATGATTCGGCACATGGGTAAATAAGGTCCTTTCAATATTGTATTCCTCTCTTCTACCCGGATCGTTACGCCGAGCCTCACCGCAGCTCTACTCTTTCCTGACAATTATCGTGCGTCCGGCACACTTGCCCTGATCCAATATGATGGCACAAAAAAAGCCGGGTCACCGAATATCTTCTGGATATTTCGGCGACCCGGCTGTCTCTGTGAGACCCTGTAGGCTTTCCGTCCCATTCTCACGAATGGTTTAGTATTATCGTTTAACCAATGTATAGAACCATGCTTTGTTCGCGGGCATCTTACCCCAACGGGGAGGCTTGTCAAGAAATATTTAATAATCTAGGGGACACCACTGATTACTGGAGATCACAAATTTACAACAAATGGCTGCTGATAAAAAGGGGTAGAAGGAAATAGAATATGAGTGGGAGACTAAAAAGGGACAGCAAAGGGGGCCACTTGGCTGCCTTTGCTGTTGTAAGGTAATAGACCTGGATCAGTTTTTTAGATACCCGCTGGGGGCACGGCCAAATTATACAGCGTTATACCGCTTCATAATGACCTTGTTTTGTAAGTGCCATCGATTAACCGGCTCAATTATGCCGCACCGGATGCGCTGGGCTTGAGTCTGTATGATGAGAAAATGCGATGTGCTATTGACCGCCGCCGGTATGTCGTCAGTGCTGTTGTGCTCCGAGTGGAATAGGGGTAAGGTGCAGGATATTGCAAGGTGGAACCTGCCACTGACCGGTGCCAAATTTTCATGAAGGAGTTGTATATACCTTGAGTTACACGATATGTCCCCTACGCTGTAGATTGTTCTATTCTGTTTTGCTGGTGGCGGTGCTTGTTTTGATCATTGCCACTTCGGTGCCTGCCCAGGATAATTTTGCCACCTATCCCCAACTTCCATCTGGTTACACCTCTATCAAGGTATTCGACAATCAGAGACAATTTGTCGGCCGAATTCTGCCGGAGAAACGATACTGGGTCTCCATAGATCGCATCCCCGCGTTTTTGCAAAAGGCTGTGGTGGCTGTTGAAGACGCTCGTTTTTATCAGCATGGCGGTATTGATGTGCGCGGGATTGCCAGGGCACTGGTGAAGGATGTTGTTAAGGGGCGATTGGCCGAAGGTGGGTCGACCATAACCCAGCAGCTTATCAAGAACAGGTATTTGACCGGAGCAAAAACATTAGAGAGAAAATTCGATGAAGCCCGCATGGCTATGGAATTTGAGAATAAATACAGCAAACAGCGAATATTGGAGATGTATTTTAACGAAATTTATTACGGGAACGGTGCCTGGGGCATAGCCCAGGCGGCCAGGCTCTATTTTGATAAAAGTCCGGAGGAGTTGACTGATGCCGAGTGTGCCATGCTGGCAGGTGTGCAAAAAAATCCGTCCCGCTACAACCCCTTGGGGAAATCTGCCCAAGTAACCGGGCGGCGAGATATTGTGCTCAAACGTATGCTCGACCTGGGCATGATCTCTATCCGGCAAAGAAAAACGTTGCGAGCTAATCCGCCCTCTGTTGTCAAGCCGGGACAGGCTCCGCAATATTTGGCCCATATACGCAGTAAGCTGCTCGAACGCTATGGAGCTGAAGTTATTGAACAAGGTGGTTTGGAGGTGACTGCTGCCCTGGATCTTAAGCTGCAAAAACAAGCAGAGCAGACTTTGCGCGAAGGGGTTAAACGAGTTTCCCCAGAGCTGCAGGGTGCTCTTCTCTGTTTGGACACCAATACGGGTGATGTTCTGGCGGCGGTTGGTGGCGTTGACGTTATCCCTGGCGGCTATAATCGTGCTTACTCTGCCAAGCGTCAGCCAGGCTCGGCCATAAAACCGATCATCTATGCTGCAGCCGTGGAAAAGGGGATTACGGCCGGCAGCATCTGGGACGATACGCCGGCAACCTACAATCGAGGAAATGGTGAAATCTGGAAGCCGCTAAACTATGGTCGGGAGCTATATGGAAATCTTTCCCTCAGACAGGCCCTGGCCTATTCGAACAATATTATTTCGGTAAAACTGCTGGAGACGTTAGGAGTCCAGTATTTTACTGATTTTGCAGGTAAGATGGGGCTGCCGTTACGGAGGGAGAATGGTTTGTCCCTGGCTCTGGGGACGGATGAGGTGACGTTGAATGATCTGGCGCTGGCTTACATCCCCCTGGCTAACGGAGGAATGCGGCCTGAAGCCCGAACCATTATCCGTATATATGACAGTAAACGTCGTATATGGACGGAGAATCCTCCAGTGATTACGCCGGTGGTTTCACCGGCAGTTGCCTACGTTACCACCCAGATGCTGAAAGACGTACTGACTTATGGTACTGCCAAGAGTCTAAAAAAATTTAGCCAGCTGCACCCATCTGCCGGCAAGACCGGCACCACCGATGATGGTCGAGATGCCTGGTTTGTCGGCTATACTCCGAACGTCATAATCGGGGTCTGGGTTGGATATGACAAACCACGGCCAGGCGGGAAAAGTTTTACAGGTGGGGCTATTGCAGCCCCTATTTGGGAACGTTTCATGCGCAAGACTGTTGCCGTAAAACCGGTTGTAGATTTTCCTATGCCGGATACGGTTGTTTCCGTTTCCATAGATCCTGCAACCGGCTATCTGGCAACAGAGAACTGTCCGGTAAAACGGGATGAATTCTACATCGTTGGGACTGAACCTAGTGAATATTGCCCCAAACATGGTGGAGATGATCACAAAAAGACATTGCCAACCATGTTACCGCCTAATACTGGTGGACAACAGCCTGAAAATGTCGAAAAAGGTGCGGAAAAAACTGAAAAGAGTAGGGAATAATGCGTTGAAAATTCAAGAAGCCGGCTTGAGGGGGCTACTGACGCTTTTGGGTTATCCGGCTTTACGCCAGTTAAATGCGCGCATTTGAAGATCAAGTATGGAGTCGGGGCTGATGCCTATTGACGTGAGTTCCACTGACGCTGACCACATATCAAGCTCTTCAATATCTTCCATTATTTGAAGTAGTTTGCCATAGTGCCCTGTGCGGTCCATCAGTGCGGAGGCAACTTCTTCGTTGAGGTTGAGGTTTACGATGAGCTCTTCGATGGAAATATTATAGATCCTCTCCATCAGCGAGAGGATTCCTGTCATAAATGCCCGTTCAGAAGATTCACGGTCGCCCTGCAGTTCAGGATGAACCATAGCCAGCTGTTCCATAAGGCCGGCTCTGGTCGCGGCCATATCAAGCAGAGGGTGTTCAAAAGCATCATCGCCATCTGTGGCAAATAGTGCCAATTGTAACCAGCGTTTGATCTGTACTCGCCCTGTCATTGCGATAGCATGGCGCACTCCCTGGATTTTACTGCGATTTCCGAATCCCACTGAGTTGACAATCATCAATAATTTGTATGCCAGAGTCGGACTTATTCGGAATGCCTGTTCAATGTCCTCGATGTCGGCGTCTTCTGCCAAAAGGCGTACCAGCTTGAGAAGAGATGCTGTATTGGCGTCCATTTTCTTCTTTTTGAGTATGTCCGGACGCGCAAAATAATATCCTTGAAAGTAGTCGAAACCGAGAGCGTGACAGGCTGTGAACAGCTCGATGTTCTCGACTTTTTCGGCCAGCAGCTTGCAGGGAAAATGGCGCAGGTGATCAATTATTTCAGGCAATGATTCAAGTGGTGTCAGGAGAAGGTCAATCTTGATAATGTCCACTATGGCATATAGTTCGGCAAAGTTCGGGCTGTATTCGTGGTCATCCAGGGCCAGACTGAATCCGGCTTCCTTGAGTGTCAGACAGCGCTCCGTCAAGGCTTGTGACGGTTCAATAGATTCCAGCAGTTCTATGACGATATTCTCACAGGGTAATACTTCCAGGACTTCGTCCATCAGCATATCTAAATCGACATTTATGAAGCCCTTGTGTTCACCAAGGAGCTCTGTAATTCCGAACGATGTAATAGTATTGATAATTACATTGGCTGTAGCTTTGCCTGCATTCTGTATGTCTGCTGCATTAACATCAGTGGAACGGAAGAGAAGTTCGTATCCGTAAATACGCTCATTCCTGTCCAGAATTGGTTGCCGACCGATTATGCAGTTATCTCCCATTCTCAACACCTGTTGCCAATTAATTTACAATCACATAGCTAGCGTATCACAATATTTAGTCCTTACACGGAATATTCTAATTAGCCCAATGTACACGAAGTGGACCGCCCTCGTAATGACGGTCCACCAGCGTACGTCAGTTCAGCTATTTTTTCCCGCTCATCATCTTTTTGGCCATGGTCAGGTTGTGGTGGGCAATTACCCGAATTTCATTTGTGCGTGTATCCTTCGGCCACTTGTCAAGTACGGCCAAAAAGCTATCCAGCTCCTTGCGGGCTGTAGAGGTTTTATTGTCACGGAAAGGGAGGGAGAGATCGACTCCTTTTACATCCCAGGCGGTTGGAGGTAACACGGCAAACGGGGCGATATCCTCCAGTTTGCGTTTTGCGGCCAGTGTAGGTTGCTCCCAGACAAGGTTTGTGAAGTGGATGCCGTTTTTGCCGGCCACCACGGTATAACTCCCCTTGAATGGCTTTGTCACATCCTTGTCCTCAAAGTAACTCCACTCTGATTTTCCCACCTGATCATGTGAATCATGGCAACTGCCGCAACTGCGCGGTTTGCCGATAGCGTGGCTGAGCTTGTCCATCTGCACCCAGAGAATCGCTTTGTTGCCGGATGGCAGATCATTACGTGTTCCGACGATGATGAAGGCATCATTCACGTCGGTTACGGCGCGGGCTACCTCAAAGGTTAGCGGCTCACCGATTGATGGGTTCCCAGGAATGGTACGCTTGGGGATGGATCGGAACAGGAGACCCGAGGGACCAATTTCTGTTGTCTGATTCATGACCGCCATCGGATAGGGCTTAACCGGAATCCAACGACCGGAAGCGTTCTTGATGATAGTCGGCAGATCACGGGTGCCGTAATATTCTTTATGCTTGCCGTAAGGTGTTTCGACGCCGAGAGTATTTCCCTGGCCCCAGAAGGTGTACTGGTAGGCGCCAGATACTGTGACGTGGCAGGAGGTACAGTCAACCTTGCCATGAGCGGAACTGTCCACTGCCTTGGCAATGTCACCGTGACAGGTGGCACATGATTTACGGGCATCTTCGGCAGAAAGGTGTCCGAACTGATGGTTGGCCGGTTTGTGGCAATCTGTGCATTGAAGGCCTGATTTGGAATGGGTATCCTCTGGCAGATTTGCAGGGAAAGAATATTCTCCCCGTACGTAACCGGCCCCACGACGACGATCCATTGGGCCAGCATGACAGATGCTGGCGCGACCGCCCCCATAGCAACTTGGTGTGTCCGGCTGTCCAAAAGAATGGCTTCCTTTGTTTGCAACCGGTTTATAGTGACAGTCGTTGCAGCTGGCATGGCACATATTGCAGGCGCGATCCGAGGCACTGTTTTGAGCTTTCGTATATGGGACCGAAGTTTCTGCTTTGATCCTCTCCTCATTTTGTCCAAACCACATCCCGCAGTTCTGTGGTCCAGGCAGCTTCTCTGCCCAACTGCGGTAGGAACGTTGATTTTTCATCAGCCCCTTGGCCGAAGTATTGTAATCTTTGACCTCTTTGCTGTGGCAGCGCCCACAGGTCTGCTCTGCCACCTTGGGGGAATAGGCCATAGTTTCACGATCACGATCATGCCATTGAATGCCGACAATCTTGTTAACCCCGGCAGACTCAAGCTTTTTAGGATCTCCCTTGGGAATCAGGCTACTCATACCTTTTCCTCTCGGCACGATCGGCTGCATGGCACCGGCGTCTTCACGGGAAATAGCTTCCCCCTTTAATTTTTTGCCGGCACCAACAAGAAAAGGGCGTTGCAGGCCAGCATGGGCGTCCTTTGTTTCCAACGCTGCAGGATTACCTTGGTGACAGTCAACGCATGTGGGCTTGCCCTTCATGGCAACCTCACGGTCAACCTTGGCTGGGTCAAGATACATCGATTCTGCGCCCAGCGCTTTCATTCTGCTCAGGTCCCCGTGGCAGGTCACACAGCTCGATCCGACATCAAATCCCCAGGCTGTAGCAATTGCCATCAGTACTAAAACCGCTGTCATTACTGCTTTCATGATTGCTCCTTCGTTCCATCCGCTCTATGCCACAAAACATGGCGCAACTATACCACGTTCTGTGACAGATCAAAATATTCAATAAAAAAGAGATGTAGTGTCAACTAACATGGTTGACGTTTTTCGACTAATTGCATAGGATAACGGTCATGTCTATTTCGGGTTACCTAATGAACTTCGCACGAGCATACAAATATCTGGTCGCCACTCTACTAGTTGCCATCTATCTAACCCTGCCGGCAACTAACTTTGCCAGCACCGTCACTCTGGATTCGGGCCTGGCCTCGGCACAGTTGTCCTACAGTACTACAATTAATGTTTCTGATGACGATTGCCCCTGCACCGGCGAACAAGGTTCAGGCTGTTGCGGCAAGATCTTCTGCAGCTGCGCGTGCCATGCCCCGCTTAGTCAGAGTTTATTGCTCAGCTATGCACCGGTGGTTTCTTTACAAAGCTTTCGAGAACCATCTTGGTCATTACCCAGGGTTTACCGACCTATTTTTGTACCCCCGCAAAATCTCACATGACACACTTTATATCAACAGATGTACATCTGGCTGGTCAGATCAATATTCAGCTCTTGAAATACGGCTACTAACCAGCTACCGCACCAGGAGACACTCCGATAAATCCCATGACTAACAGGGATGTCGGTATACTTTTTTAAGGAGAACTAACTCGTGACAACCCCTAAACGTAATTTTCTGCATTCCCTCTGGGATTTTTTCTGTTCACTTAAACTGACCATGTTTCTGTTGATCTCTCTGGCTATACTCTCGATCATTGGGACGGTAATCCCACAAGGGGTACCTCCGGAGGAATATCTTGCCCAAATCAGCCCTGCCAAAATCAAGCTCTACAAGACACTTGGCTTTTTCGATATGTACCATTCGTGGTGGTTCATCCTGCTGCTATATCTGCTGACCTCGAACCTGATATCCTGTTCCATCAAGCGGCTACCCCATATCTGGAAAATTATCACCCTCCCGGTAACGATAATGAGTGACGGTTTGGAAAAGTCACTTGCCAACCAGGCAACGATCAAGAGTTCGAATGAGTCGACGCCAGTCAAGGAACGGGTTGTTGCCTTTCTAAGTGCAGAATTTGCCGAACCGGTAGTGACTGAGGTCGATGGCACTTGGCACCTCTTTGCCCAGAAAACTCCTTGGTGCAGGCTGTCAGTCTATTTCGTCCATCTGAGTGTCATCATTATCTTTATCGGTGCCATGATCGGTTCGCTTATTGGGTTCAAGAGCTTTGTAAATATTCCCGAAGGAGGGAGTGTTTCCAAAATCATGTTACGCTCTGAAAAGGAGCTTGACCTTGGTTTCTCGCTGCGCTTGGAGAAGTTTAGCGTGGCCAAATATGCGAACGGCGCACCTAAGGAGTTTAAGAGTATCCTGACGGTGCTGGAGAATGGCAAGCCTGTACCCGGTTACACAAATGTTCGTGTCATAGTTAACGACCCGCTTACTTACAAGGGGATTACCTTCTATCAATCCAGTTATGGCAATGCAGGTAACTATTTTTTCACAGTTAGCGATCTGGATGGTAAGAATCCTGTGTCACTGTCCATTGCAGGTCAGTCGTCTGTTAACCTTCCTGATGGCAGCAGCATGCATGTTATGGAGGCAACGAAAGATGTATCTCAATTCTCCCCTGGGCTTTCCGGACCGGCTGCTCAAGTAGAGCTGCATACCGCAGATGGGAAAGCGGAAAGTTTTGTCGTCTATGCCAACCATCCGGAGTTGAACATCCAGCACGCCCGGCAGCATGGTACAGGGCCGGTCATCCACTTCAAGGGTGCTGAAGAGTTGATGTACACCGGTCTGCAGGTGGCCAAAGATCCGGGTGTAGAGGTTGTATGGTTGGGTTGTTTCCTGATGGTGATCGGTATTTATGCCGCTTTTTTCATGTCACACCGCCGCATCTGGGTGCGTATTCAGAATGGATCCGTCACCATCGGCGGTAATGCCAGCAAAAACCAGGGCGCCTTCCAGCAGACATTCGAGGGGCTTGTAGATCGGCTTAAATCAGATCTCACCAAGGAGAAATAGTCATGACCAGTTCACTGCTTTTCAACATAACAACCTTTGCTTACCTAACATCAATGATTCTCTTTTTTATTTTTCTTGCTTCGCGTGCCAAGACGCTTGGCACAGCAGCCATGATAACGGCATACTTAGGTCTCCTTGCCCAGTCCGTTGCAATAGCCCTGCGCTGGAAGGAATCATATGACATGGGCGTGGGACATGCTCCGCTCTCAAACCTTTACGAGTCGGTAGTCTTCTTTGCCTGGACGATCGTACTGATTTATGCCCTGCTCGACATTAAGTACAAGTACCGTGTGATCGGCGCCTTTGTCATGCCCTTTGCCCTGCTTGGCATGGCATGGGCGCAACTCGGACTAAACACAGGAATAGAACCGCTCGTTCCTGCCCTGCAGAGTAACTGGCTGCTATATCACGTTGTCACCTGCTTCCTTGGTTACGCCGCTTTTGCCGTGGCCTGTGGTATTTCAATCATGTATCTGATCAAGGCAAATCATGATGCAAACGATCAAAAAACTGGCGAAGCTAGTGTTATGAGTATGTTTCCTCCCATCAGGGTGCTTGACGACCTCAATTATCAGGCAATCATGGTCGGCTTCCCTCTGCTTACGCTGGGCATAATTACCGGTGCAGCCTGGGCCAATTACGCTTGGGGAACCTACTGGAGCTGGGATCCGAAAGAAACGTGGTCGCTAATCGTCTGGTTCGTGTACGCGGCCTTCCTGCACGCACGTATTACGAAGGGGTGGGTTGGCAAGCGTGCCGCCTGGCTTTCGATCATCGGCTTTGCAGCTACAATCTTCTGCTACTTAGGGGTCAACCTTTTTCTGTCAGGACTGCATAGCTATGGTGGAGGTAAATGATAAAACTGCTTGACAGATGTGAAGCTGTACCTCTAGAGTAACAGCTTCAATGAAGGGGAGTAGCTATCAGCCGGAGACATGGCTGATCCCGCGTTCGTCAACACAGTCGCAAGACTCGGGCCGGGAACGATGATTATCGCAAGCAAGACCTTTATCCAATGCGTTTTTTACGCCGTGGGTAAAGGTCTTTTTTTTGGTATAATGTGAGGGTTGAAGAAATTTAGGAGGGAACAACGATGGAATGGTTTACTGATCCGCAGGTTTGGATGGCACTGGTGACACTCAGCGCATTGGAGATTGTACTCGGGATTGACAATATTATTTTTGTCTCTATTCAAGCGAGCAAGCTCCCCGTGCATCAGCAGGAGAAAGCCAGGCTTGTTGGTCTCGGTTTGGCGATGTTTATCCGCATTGGGTTGCTTTTTTCACTGACATGGCTGATGGGACTCACTGCACCACTGTTTACAGTGCTGGGCAACGAAATTTCCGGACGCGACCTGATCCTGATTTCCGGTGGACTTTTTCTGCTCTGGAAAAGCACCATGGAAATACACGAGAAGCTTGAAGGTGAGGAGGAAATCTCATCTGCCAGTGTCGGGACAACATTTGGTGCGGTTATTGTTCAAATCCTCCTCCTCGATATTGTATTCTCCCTTGATTCAATCATCACCGCCCTGGGGATGGCTAGTCAGCTTGCTATAATGATTGCAGCGGTAGTCATAGCAGTCGGGTTCATGATGCTCTTTTCCGGAAAGATCAGCGCATTTGTTGAGAAACACCCGACCATCAAGATGCTGGCGCTCAGTTTTCTACTCTTGATCGGCGTAGCTCTTATCGGTGATGGATTCGACATGCACATACCTAAGGGATACATCTATTTCGCCATGGCTTTCTCGGTGTTGGTTGAGATGCTTAACCTGAGACTCCGGCGGAGTACGCCGGTCAAACTTCATCAACCACATCTGGCAGATTAAGGCTATAACCGTTTCAAACCTCGAACCAAGGAGACCCTCATGCTTAAAAACAAGTTCATTCTGCTTCTGATTCTCATTTCGGTGATACTCCCCTTTGTGTCATCTCTGCTTAATTACTATACGGATTGGCTCTTTTTTATTGAGACAGGTTTCTCATCGGTATTCATGACCACCCTGTACGCAAAAACAGGGATCGGGCTGCTCTTCGGAGTTGTTCTGTTTGCAGTTATAGTGATTAATCTTCTATATGCGAACAGAGCACAATTTTCAATGTCCGGCATATTCATTTTAGGAGGTGGCAATCTCCGGATAAACAGAGATGAAGCCGCTCGCCTTGTAAAGCCGATAAGTATGCTGGCCGGCATGCTACTTGCGCTATTTGCAGGCAATTGGGGTGCTTTACGCTGGGAAGAGGTACTGCTTTTTAGTAACAGAGTGAACGTCGGAACAGTTGATCCGGTCATCGGCAAGGATATCGGTTTCTACCTGTTCAGTTTGCCGTTCTGGGAAATACTTCAAGGATTTGCCGGATTCGCGCTGTTGGCAGCAGTAGTCATCACCGGGTTGGTTTATTATGTCCATGGCGGTATCACCCTGACCGAGCGCGGTGCAGCGGTTGACGAAAAGGTTCGGCGCCACTTGGCGGTCTTGGCCTGGGTTTTTGCCTGCGTGCTCGCGGCCGGTTTCTATCTAGATAGTTTCAGGCTGCTGTATTCGAATAACGGCGCTTTTTATGGCGCGGGATATGTGGATATCAATTCCCGCCTGCTGACCTATGAAATTTTGACTTTCCTGACGCCACTGGCGGGTGGCATACTGGCGATCGGAATCTGGAAAGGTGCATGGCGCATGGCGCTGCTGCCGCCGCTGGTAGTGGTTGCACTGTACGTAATCGGCATAAGGCTCTATCCGGGTGTACTGCAGAAATTCAAGGTTGCACCAAACGAACTGGCCCTTGAGACACCTTACATCGAGAACAATCTTAAGTTTACCCGTTTTGGCTACGATCTGGAAAAGATTGAAACCGTACCATTCGATGTTGACACGAAGCTTTCGGCTGCTGATATAGCCAACAATGATGCCACCATCAAAAACATCCGGCTTTGGGACCATGAACCGCTGCTTAAGACGTACAGCCAGCTGCAGCAGATTAGGACCTATTACAAATTTTTTGATGTAGATAACGACCGTTATAAGGTGAACGGCCAGTACACACAGGTCATGCTATCGCCGCGAGAGCTTTCCTACGCCGATCTTCCGAGTAAAAACTGGATTAATGAGCGTCTCATCTTTACCCACGGTAACGGCATTACCTTCGGTCCGGTCAGTCGTATCAGCAAGGAAGGACTCCCCGAGTTTTTCGTAAAAGACATCCCGGCCGTCAGCCTGGCCGATATAAAAGTGACCAGACCGGAAATCTATTTCGGTGAGCTGTCTAACGACTATGTTGTAGTTAAGACAAAGGTGCCGGAATTCAGCTATCCAACCGCTACAGGAAATATCAACACGACCTATGCCGGTAACGGTGGGGTGCCGATCGATTCTCTTCTTAAAAAAGCCCTTTTTGCGGCCAAATTCAAAACAGAAAAAATCCTGCTTTCGTCAGATATAACCCCCGAGAGCCGGATTGTCTATAACCGCAATATCAATGAGCGGGTCAGAGCAATTGCGCCCTTCCTCCGTTTCGATGGTGACCCCTACATGGTTGTTGACGAGAAGGGCGCGCTCAAATGGATCATCGATGCCTATACCTATTCGGACAGGCTCCCCTATTCAAAACCGATTCAGGGTGGCATCAACTATATGAGAAACTCGGTAAAGGCGGTTATTGACGCTTACAACGGGTCAGTCAGCTTCTACATCAGCGACCCGAACGATATACTGGTGAAGGCCTATGCCAAGATGTTTCCTGAGCTGCTGAAGCCGATGACCGCAATGCCGGATGATCTGCGTAAACATGTCCGCTACCCGCATCAGTTTCTTCAACTGCAGGCTGCCATGTTTGCCGCATACCACATGACCGACCCGAAGGTCTTCTACAACAAGGAGAATCTCTGGCAGGTCCCAGCTCTTGGCGAAAAGCCGATGGAGCCCTACTACACTATCATGAAGCTGCCGGGTGAAAAAGTGGAAGAGTACATCCTGCTGCTGCCGTTTACCCCCTCCAAGCGTGACAATCTGGCGGCTTGGCTGACGGCCCGTTGTGATGGACCCAATTACGGTAAGATCCGTGCCTATACATTCCCGCGTGACCGCCTGATTTATGGCCCGAAACAGATCGACGCCCGCATCAACCAGGATTCTTTTATTTCTCAACAGTTGACGCTCTGGAACCAGCGAGGATCAGAAGTTATCCGTGGAAGTTTACTGGTAATTCCGATTGAAAAATCGTTGCTCTACGTCCAACCACTGTTCCTTGCAGCTGATAAAGCCGGTCTACCTGAGTTGAAACGGGTAATTGTCGCCTTCGGCGATCAGGTCGTCATGGAAGAAAACCTGGAACTCGCCCTGCAAAGATTATTCGGAGCTAAAAAAGCTGCTGCTACTGCCGCTACGACGGTTGCAACGGATTCTAAAGCATCACCATCTGCGCTAGCCAAAGAGGCGATGAGCATTTATGAAAAGGCAATCAATCTGCAACGTCAGGGTAACTGGGGCGGTTACGGCGAGGAGTTGCGCAAACTGGAGCAGGTTTTAAAACGGATGGCGCAGTAACGCCAAATCAAATCGTCGGAGGTGATAAAAATGAGCAATATCATCAAAACAACATTTCTTCTTTCCCTGCTTACTCTTTTACTGGTTGCTATGGGGGGCGCAATTGGTGGTAAGGGTGGTATGATGATTGCCTTCCTGATGGCGGCCGCCATGAACTTCGGTTCCTACTGGTTTTCCGACAAGATTGTCCTCAGAATGTACAACGCCCAGGAAATTACCAGTGAGATTCACCCATCTTTTTACGGAATGATTGAGTCACTTGCCGGTAGGGCCGGGCTCCCCATGCCCAAGGTGTACATCATTCCTGACGACTCCCCCAATGCCTTTGCAACAGGACGAAACCCGGATCATGCTGCTGTTGCCGCCACCCAAGGCATTCTGCGTGTTCTTACGCCGGATGAGTTGGAAGGGGTCATGGCCCATGAACTGGCTCATGTCAAAAACCGCGACATACTGATCTCCAGCATTGCCGCAACCTTTGCCGGTGCCATCTCTATGATCGGCCACATGCTGCAGTGGGGTGCAATGTTCGGCGCCGGACGGGGTGATGATGAAGAGGGTGGAGGAGGCTTGGTTGCTACGTTGGTGATGGCGATTGTCGCTCCCATCGCTGCAATGCTGATCCAGATGGCCGTGTCACGCTCTCGCGAATATCTGGCAGATGCTTCCGGCGCGGAGATCTGCGGTAGGCCGCTGGCGCTGGCCAGTGCGCTGCGCAAACTGCAGACAGCTTCCCAAGCTATACCGATGCTGGATGCCCGACCCGCGACAGCTCACATGTTTATCGTCAACCCGCTGACAGGAGGCGGATTGATGTCGCTCTTTTCGACACACCCACCAATGGAGGAACGCATCGCGCGTCTTGAAACACTGTCCATCCGAGCGCACTGAGTATGAAACTCAAGGCCCGCGAGGTTTCATTTTGTCATGGAGCATGGTATGGTCAGGGCGTAGTTGAATTGTAGTTTATAGATGAGAACGGGATGAACATGTCATTCCAATTTAAAAACATGGTTTAATACAATAAACAGATCATGGGGGACTAATGACGGGTGAACAAATGAAGAAAAAGGTGATTAAAATAGCTCTGCTGCTTATTGTAGTCGTGCTTGTTCTGTGTAGTGGTTATCTCCTTATGGCGCTGAACTGGAGCTATTCCAAAGGGGATAGAGTCGGTTACGTTCAAAAGTTTTCAGAAAAAGGGTGGCTATGCAAGACCTGGGAGGGAGAGTTGCAAATGCTGCCGGTCCCTGGCGCGTTGCCGGAAAAATTCCTTTTTTCTGTGCGGGACAAGGCGGTGATCAACAGAATCAATTCATCCATTGGAAAAAAGGTTTCTCTTTCTTACGAACAGCACAAAGGAATACCGACTAACTGCTTTGGCGAATCTGAATATTTTGCTGTTGATGCCAAGGTGCTGGAATAAGATCAAAGAGGCTTTTTCGATATGAAACTTTTCAAAAGGATATTTTAACTGCATGTCCAAAGAGCAAATAATACAAGAAATTATCACAGTGCTTTCTGCCGATCTTGCTGTATCCTCAACCGCTGCAAGGGCGGCCCACGCGGCCGCCACCCACTCCGAATGCCTTCCCGATAACAAGTACGATACCACAGCTCTTGAGGCCTCCTATATTGCCCAGGGACAGGCCAACCGCGCCCAGGAGATTCGGGTTGCGTTGGAAAGCTACCGTACCCTGACGCTACATGATTTTGACGATGAAGCGCCGATTCGTCTGACTGCTCTGGTTACCCTTGAAGATTTGGCTGGGGCTGTCAAGCGGATTTTTCTTGGTCCCCAGGCTGGAGGCATGAAAATTGGCAATAGTGATGATGAAATTGTGGTCATTACACCCGGTTCACCGCTGGGACGCTCATTACTGGGGTTGCGGAGCGGCGATGAAGTGAAGGCTGGTGCAACGTCGTTTACCATCGTTGCGGTCCAATGATAGCAGATGGATCATGATATGAAAATCACACTGCTGACCCATTTCAAAGAGTTCGAAAAACGATCCAATACCGGCCGCCTTGTGGTGGATGTTTTGGGAGATGCAGCCGAACAGGTTTGCTGGGACCGGATGAATCCTCCTGACAGGTTGCTGGAGGAGATTGCTGGAGGAGGTGTTGCACTGATTTATCCAGGATCCATGGACGAAACTGGAGATGATTTTACCGGTATACACCGGGTTGTCCTGATTGATGGCACTTGGCATGAAGCTCGTAAGATCCACCAACGAAGTCCCTACCTTCAGAATATTCGTCGTATCTGTCTGTCCACAGGTGAAAAATCAGTATACAACCTCAGGAAAAACCAGAAAGAGTTTGGGTTGTGTACGGCCGAATGCGTAATTGAAGTTCTGCGCCTGTCTGGTAATATAGTGGAGGCAGAGCGGCTTCAGGAACAGTTTTTGGCGTTTATCAGACCGCCAGGAGTTATGAGGGGAGGAGTACAGGGGCATTAGCAATGTGAGGCGCGACTTTATAACAATAAAGGCGGCCGGATGACCGCCTTTAGCTGCTCAGAACAGTCTGATAATATTACACATCCTCTCCCAAGTAGCTATTATGCCAACATAGTATCCCCGGTTGAAATGTCTAACATTTACACAGTACTGAACTGAAAAGTTGACTTAATTGCTTAATGTTGTACGGTTTTGTCACCGCCCCGATAAAACCGTGGGAGCCGTAGTCAGACATGATTGGGTCGTTTGAATACCCGCTCGATACGATCAGACTCGCATTTGGTTCAATGGAAAGAATCTGCTCTGCTGCTTCTTTCCCTCCCATGCCGCCTGGTATGGTCAGGTCCATAATAACCGCCAAAAACGGTGTTCCTGATTCCATGTTTGCTTTATACTTTGCAACTGCCTCTGCGCCATTCTCACACGTCGTCACCTGATATCCCAGGAATTCCAACATTTCAGTTAGTAAATCCAAGATCATCTTCTCGTCATCCATGACAAGAATGGAACCGCCAATATGGTTATCTGTCGTCTGTGTAAGGGAGGTTGCTTGATATTTTGAGTCTGTTTCGTCGATTGATGGCAGGTATATTGTGAAGATAGCCCCTTCTCCTACAATTGATTCTAAACCGATATGTCCACCGTGCCTGCTTATTATAGAGTTGGCAGAAGCGAGTCCTAAGCCATTACCACCTGACTTGGTGGTGAAATAGGGGTCAAATATCTTCTTCTGATCCTCTTTAGAAATACCGCAGCCTTGGTCGGAAAACGACAGAATAACGTACCCACCTTGCGAAAGTAACAGCTTGTTGTTAGCCTTCAAAGTGGTGTTTTCAGCCTTAACAGTCAGTGTCCCTCCTCCAGGCATAGCTTGCACGGCATTGATTATAAGATTGTTGAATACCTGACTTATTTGCCCTTCATCCGCCTCGATGGCGTGAAGGGACTCAGGAATTTCAACGACTCCTTTTACGTTTGCGCCCCTAAGGGTCAATGACAGTGTTTCTTCCAGAATATGGACAACAGAGACTCTTTGCTTAATCGGCTTACCACCTTTTGCAAAAGTCAAGAGCTGGGTGGCAAGCGAAGATGCTCGCAGGGATGCCATCTCGGCGTTTTCAAGCAGTTGTTCCGCTTTTTCGGGTTTTCCAAGTGACATACGGGCAAAGGAGATGTTTCCCATAATGCCGGTGAGGATGTTGTTGAAGTCGTGTGCAATGCCGCCAGCAAGGACACCAAGAGATTCCAACTTTTGATTTTTTAGGAGTTCGTTTTGCGTCATGCGTTGCTCGGTAATGTCTTCCCCGGAAAACAGCACGCCGCTAATTCCGTTCTCGTCATACAGGAGCGTGTTGTGAAAGGCGATGAGTCGTTCTTCGCCATTTTGGTTGATAACCGGGTTTTCATAGAACTCGACAGGAGTAAGTTTACCGGCGAGTTGGAGTGCAAAGACTGCTCTCACCTTTTCTTGGATGTATTCTGGAAGGCAGACATCAAACCAGTTTTTGCCTATCAGTTCATTGTCCCTATAACCGAGAATCTTAGAACCTTTCTTGTTTATCAGGACAATTTCACCAGATCTGTTCAGGGCACAGAACATGACGCCGGCGATGTCCAGATAACGCTGGACGGTCTCCTTTTCACGGGTAATCGCTTCAAGCGCCAGCTGGTGCTCGGTTATGTCACGGGCGACGCCAATTACGCCTGCTACATGTCCGGAAGCATCATAAAAGGGGGTTTTTAGTGCTTCGACAAGGACATTTTGTCCATTGGCTTGAGTAATCCAGCTCTTAAGCAACAGGGGGCGGCCTGATGCTATTACCTGACAATCTGACTCGGTGTATTTTTTGACATGTTCTTGATCAGGGACGAAGTCTATGTCGGGGTGACCGATAATCCGATCCTTTGGCAGACCTATGTAGCGTGATGAATAGGCCTCATTACAACCGAGGAATATGCCGTTTTTATCTTTATAGAAAATAAAATCGGAGATGGAATCAAGTATGGTCTGCAAAAAGCGCTGATCTTCTTCACGCTTAAGTCCCAATAACTGGTAGGCGGTAATGTCTTCAAGAATACCCAGAACATAATCGATAGAGCCGTCTGTGTGGCGGACACAGCCAACTGAAAGATTCGTGTGGATAATCGCACCATCTTTACGAATAATCCGTTTTTCAATGGAATAGTTGTCGATTTCACCTGACAGGAGGAGATTGAACTTTTCAAGTTCTAAGGGAAGATCATCCGGATACGTTAGGTCTATCCAGGATTTGGTTACCAAATCTTCACGAGTATAGCCCATCATCTGGCATAATTTATCGTTTACCTGCAGCCACCCATTCTCGGGCGACGTTATTGCCATGCCCATCAGTGGGCTTTCAAAGAAGAGGCGCATCCGTTCATTACTCTTTCTCAATTCTTCTTCTGCCTGCTTACGCTCTGTGATGTCAATCACATTCCAGAGGACGCCTGACTCACCATTGGGCAACGGCATCTTGACCCCGGCAAAAAAACACCAGAAAACCGTACCATCCTTACGTCGCCAGGGGTAATCCGTACTCGCAAGAGGAAGCCCAGACTTGGCCTCCTGGAAACAAGGGGCCCAGTCCTCGTAATGCTGTTGATTAATATGCAGAACCTGGGCGCTCTGCCCCACCAGTTCGTCACGGCTGTATCCGAACAGGTTACAAAACTGACCATTTACTTGCAGGATTTGCCTTGTGGAAGAGACAACCAGCATGCCGGAACCATTCACCTCAAACAGACTCTTCAGGTGACTGCGCTCTTCAGCTAGCTCATCCTCAGTCTGCTTACGGTCGCTGATGTCGGTCAGATTCCAAATCACTCCGGTATCACCATCAGGCATTACCAGCGCCCCTCCGGAGATGACTACCCAGAATGTACTGCCATCCTTACGGCGGTAATGGTATTCAATCTGTGCCATCGGCCCATTTGCACGGGCGCTGGCGAACCACTGCCCGAACCGCTCAAACTGCGCCCGATCAAGATGCAAAATTTCCGCACTTTGTCCTATCAGCTCATCCCGGCTGTAGCCGTACATCTCGCACAGACGCCGGTTTACCTCTACAATCTGACGATCTGACGACACGATCAGAATGCCTGCCGAAGTACGCTCCAGCAAGTCATGCCAGAATTTAATCTGACTCTGTAGACGGCGGTTCAACTGGCGGAGTACAAGTATCAGACAGATCAGTAAAATAATGACAATTGTAAAAGAGAGAATGATCATCGGCACCTCGCTATTCATGTCCCACTAGGAAAGGCCTGTCATACATTCTTTGTAAATGGCGATAGTGTGAGGATAAAAAGTGAATACATGTCGCTGGTTGGTTGACTGTATTACGCTTTAAATTTGTTTTCGGTACCGGAGAGAAGGCGCTTGATATTTTCATGATGCCGCACAATTACTATCAGCGCGATTATAAGTGTAACTGTTGTAACAGTTCTGCTTTCTCCCATCAGATATACCGCCAGCGGCATGATGGCGGCAGCAGAGATTGATCCGAGTGAAACATAACGCCAGAAAAACATTAAAACGGCAAACAGAGCTATGGCAATGGCAACGGCCAAAGGTGCCAACGCCAGAAAAACTCCCAACGCGGTAGCGACACCCTTTCCACCCTTGAATTTGAGAAAAACAGAAAAAACGTGACCGCAAAACGCTGCCAGCCCGACCCAGGCGGCAAATTCAGGCGGAAGTGCACTGAATTTCATCAGTAAAACGGGAAGTAATCCCTTAAGGCAGTCACCTATCAGCGTAATGATGCCAACCTTACGACCGACAGTACGGTAAAGGTTGGTAGCGCCGATATTGCCGCTTCCCTCCTTGCGGACATCAATGCCATAAGCCTTTCCGAGCAAAAGCCCGGTGGGGATCGATCCGATCAGATATGCTGCTGTGATAACAATAAACAGCGCGAATATGGTTGTCCCGTATTCTGTCACTTATCCATTGCCTTTTTGGCTTCAACAATGAACGAGCTGGTGGGGAATTCCTTTATAAGTTGGCCAAATACCTCAAGCCCTTTAGCTTTCTGACCATCCTCCAGATATGCTTTCCCCAGATAAAATAGCACTTCATCGCGTCGCGTCGTGTCGGCAAACATTTTGAGGGATTCCTCAAAACGCGCAATTGCAGCCTTGTAGGCATCAGTCCTCAAGTAAAAGCGCCCAACATAAAGCTCGTACTGCATCTGTTTGTCACGGCACTCACGATGCTTCTCCTTAACCTCTGCCAGTTGTGGTTCATCTGGGTAGAGTCTAAGATAAGAATCAAAGGTTGTTAGTGCGTTTTTCACCGGAGTTTGATCGGTGTCGATGCTGTGAATCTGGTTGAAATGACTCATTCCCTGTCTATACAGTGCAAATCCGGCTTGAGGGTGCTTGGGGTGCAGTTTGCGGAAATCTTCATAACCGGCGGAAGCTTCTATGTAATCTTTATTCAGGAAGTACGCGTCAGCAATGCTAAGCTCAGCCTTTGTGGTAAGCTCCGGGGACTGAAAGGTTTCCTTCACTTTTTTCCACGAGGTAATGGCATCTTCATATCTTCCGTCCTTGTAGAACTGTTCTCCTTCTTTATAGAGCAGATCAGCCGACTTGTTTACTATTGGGGTGGCGCATCCTTGGAATATGGCTGCGGTAAGAATAAAGAAAGTGATTAGTTTTGCAGCTGTTTTCATACGGATCCTTTTTTGCTCAAGTGTTATTGATACGGGTTGTTACAGTCCCACAGTCGTTATGCGATTCCCGCACCACGTTGGTCTGCAAGCAAGCGGCCAATTATGTCGTGATTTAGCCATACAACCGGTGAAATTGGATTCCAGGAGCTGTGCAGCATCAATCTGCCGGTGGCAAGGAACACAATTTTTGATAGTTCGGCGCAGACCAGCTGTTTCTGCTCGGCATGCATCTCCATCAGTTCGGCGGAAGCGGCCAGCATCAACTCAGCCTGTTCAAGGGTGTTGTGCTGCGGCCAGGTTGAGAAGTCAACTATCTGGTCCAGAACAGGGGAGGAAAGATATCGATCAGCACGCTCCAGCAGATGGGCCACGGTCTCTCCCTCCTTCAACATGGCCTGGCAGCGCGACTCGATGGGGGCGGCAATCTGTTCACCTGCTTCACGGCGAATAGCACTCAGAAGCGGGTAAAGTGAAATTTCGACTCCAAGAAAAAGTGCGCTGGAATTGGTCTGGATTTCAGGGCAGTTGTATACAGTCGCCGAGATGCCTTTGGCAGTAGCCTCGGAGGCGATATCTTCAAGTCGCATCTTGGCGATACCTTGAACATACGGTGTATAAGACTGCCAGCGATACTGGCCGCTTACCAGCACCTCGGTGCCGTGGTAACCGTACGCCGAGTAACAGACCCGGGTTCCGCTGCCGGCACTCCGTTTGCGAAGGGTGTCAGTGCCCTCAATCAGATAGCGAAAGGTGTCCGCTGTGACTTCGTTAAAACTGGTGTTACAAAGCTCTCCAAGCGGGCTGTTCCAGAAAACTTCCGATGACAGATATTTGTCGCCGGTCCCTTTAAATATCCGGTTTAAGAGTGGCATGAAAACTCGGGCACGCGGAATGCCGCCTGCCATGGAATGGGCAAGGAGAATATTGGCGTCTGCCGGTATGCGCTTGATCAGTTCAGCCTCAAGCTGTGCGATATGAGAGCGAAACCGTGCGGTTCCTGCTGCACACGCCTTTTCTACACTTCCGTCGATAAAACTGATCGTGGCCAAATCATCAGGCCGGGCTTTTTTCAGCTGTTCAGCTATGGAAGGGGCGCCGTCAACGCTCTCCATGTCAAACCCGGCTTCCAGTGGAATGTTAATGATCGATCCACCCAGGAGAGCCTCTGCATCAGTCAGCTCTTCGGCATTAAGCGGTCTCAGCAAACCGTCGCTTCCCCTGCGTCCGACCGTTGTGCCTATCACCGTCATGCCGATCCTTCTGGCTTCGTCAATCAGGCCGTTGGCATAGCCGCGTCCAAACAGCTCTCCTACCAGCACCAGAACGTCGCCAGCTTTGTACCCGGCCGGATCAGGCAGCTGCTGCAGTGGTTTGTATTCCGTCATGTGGTCCCCCGGATTCGTAAAATAAGCAACCTTTTTAGCATAAACAGCCCACTTATGTGAACATAAAAAGCTGTCGTGATATAAGCGTGATACAGGATTCGCTGAATCATCTTGACAACATCCTGAAGTGCTGTAAAAAATAATGTGAATCGTTTTTTCTGATGTTCAAGACACGGAGGTCCCTTTGGAAACCGGCAAAATGGGTGACAACACCTCTCCCTTCTGGCTCAAGCCATTTATTCTGGCCTGCTTAACACTGATTCTTGGATCCGTGCTTAGCGTCAAGACGGCAATGATTGAAGCCGAACATAAGATGAGTGAAGCAAGAAGTCAGGTAATCAGCGAGCTCTCTACTGTTCGGGCCAGGCTTGAATCCGTTACCAATGCAGTTTTCAGCGCTACATCCGGCTTGGTGAATGTCATAAACTATCAGGGGCAGATCACTCCTGATCTCTTTAACGCCCTTGCCTCACAGGCAATCAAAACTCACCCTCACATACGCAATATTGCCATTGCCCCTGACAATACAATTTCGATGGTTTATCCACTAACCGGAAACGAGCGTCTGATCGGGCTCAAATATTCAACCATACCAGAACAATACAGGATGGTTGAAAAGGCTATGCAGAGCGGCATACCGGTCCTTTCAGGGCCGCACAGGCTGGTTCAGGGTGGTGATGGACTTATTCTTCGTTCACCTGTGTTTACCAACAAGAATGTTCCGACTGGAGCCACTCCCCGTTATTGGGGCATTGCCTCAATTGTCGTGAATATTTCTGATGTTATGAATGCCGGAGGGCTTTCATCATCTCCGAATCTGGAAATCGGATTACGCCAGGATATAGCCGGCGAGAATCCGAAGCAGTTGATCTGGGGCGACGAATCCGTTTTTAATCGTCAACCGGAACAGATGGCCGTTACAATTCCCGGCGGGAGATGGCAGATTGCCGCCGTGCGTAAAGGTGGCTGGCCAAAGTCATCAGTTGGCACATCCCTTGTTTTCTATCTTGGTCTACTTAGCAGCGTTCTCCTGACTGGGGTCGTCTGGAATATGGCTTCACGAAATTATCGTATGCGGAAAGAAAATTTTGAACTGATAGAGAGAATAGAGGAAAGAGATAAGGCAGAAATGGAAATGCGCCTTTCCGAACAGAAATATCTGAATATCTTTCACATGATGCCGGACATGGTGGGAATCACCAGAATGGCTGACGGCAAGCTGATAGAGGTTAATAAGGGGTTCGAGGAATGGACCGGTTGGGGGGCGGTAGAAGCTATCGGGCGCACCTCCCTTGAGCTTGGATTGTGGGATGCAGAGACTCGAGCCAGGGCTGTGGCGATCGTCATGGAAAGCGGTCGGCTGGAAAATTTCGAGTTTGTGCTGGGTACTAGATCGGGGGAAAAACGAGATGCGCTGATGTACCTGACCACAATTGACGTTGACGGAGAGAAATGTCTCTATTTCATGGCTCACGATATTACACCCCTGAAGCAGGCTCATAACATCCTGGAAAAAGAACGCAGCAGGCTGCGCATCCTGCTGCAGACCATCCCGGCCCTAATCTGGATGAAGGATCCCACCGGCATTTATATTGCCTGTAACTCTCGTTTCGAACATTTTTTTGGTGCCCGCGAGCCTGAGATCCTCGGCAAAACAGATTATGACTTTGTTGATGCCGAACTGGCCGACTTCTTCCGCAAAAACGACCTGAAGGCAATTGCTGCCGACATACCAAGCGTGAACGAGGAATGGGTCACATACGCCGAAGACGGCCATCGAGAACTGCTGGAAACCATCAAGACCCCGGTACGCGACTCACAAGGAACTTTAATCGGTGTTCTGGGCATTGCTCGCGACATCACCGAGCAGCGCCGGATCGAGGATGAACTGAAAAACGAACGGATGCGCTTCAGGAACCTTGTCGATTCAGTCGATGGCATTGTCTGGGAGGCGGATGCCGAGACTTTCATCTTTACCTATGTAAGCCAGCAGGCGGAGCGCTTGTTGGGCTATCCGGTAGACGATTGGTATCAACCCGGATTCTGGGTTGATCACCTTCATCCTGATGACAAGGTGTGGGCGCAAAAATATTGTATGGAACGAACTGCACAGCATCAGGACCATGATTGCGAGTACCGCTTCATTGCCAGCGATGGTCATGAAGTCTGGCTGCACGATATCGTCACCGTTGTCGAAGAAAATGACCAGCCTCGTTGGTTGCGCGGCATCATGGTCGATACAACTGCCAAGAAGCGCGAAGAAGCGGAAAAACTGAAGTTGGAGGGCCAACTGCGCCAGGCCCAGAAGATGGAGGCAGTCGGACGGTTGGCAGGTGGTGTCGCCCATGATTTCAATAATAAACTGTCGGTCATCCTTGGTTATGGCGAGATGGCGAGCCGGGCGGGGATTTCATCAGAGCGTTATCGAGACTATCTGGCCCAGATCATCAAAGCTGCTGACCAGTCACGGGAGATCACCCGCCAATTGCTGGCTTTCTCCAGACAGGAGGTGATCTCTCCCCGTGTCATCGACTTGAATGATATGGTCAGAGATTCCAAAAATGGTTTATGCCGCTTCATCGGCGAAGATATCCGCTTTGAGATCAAGCTGGCCGAAAATCTGTGGCCGATCAACATCGATCCGACCCAGATTGATCAAATCATCATGAATCTGGTGGTTAACGCCAGAGATGCCATGGCAGATGGCGGCCTTCTGTTAATTGAAACCCAAAACATCCGTATCGACAGCGCTTATTCGGTCTTGCATCCCGAGATGATGGCCGGCAATTACGTACAACTGTCAGTAAGTGACTCCGGCTGCGGCATGGACAGGGAGACTCTGCAGCATATATTCGAACCCTTTTACACAACCAAAGAGGTTGGCAAGGGGACCGGACTCGGCCTGGCAACCATCTACGGTATCGTCTCCCAGAACAAGGGTTTTGTATATGTCTATAGCGAACCGGGACTCGGCACCACCTTCAAAATATATTTTTCACGTTGCGATGACCTGTCTCACTCGGAAAAACCGGTTGAAACGTCGCTACTGCTGGATCAACCGGCTACGATTCTGCTTGTTGAGGATGATGAAGCGGTGCGCAATATTACTGCTGAAATACTAAAGGAAATCGGCTATAGCATTCTGATTGCAGTTACCCCGCAGAACGCGATTGATCTCTGTAACAGCAAGGAGCATATCGACCTGTTGCTGACCGATGTCATCATGCCTGGCATGAATGGTAGAGATCTGTCTCTGTGGGTCACAGAACTTCGATCGGACATAAAGGTGCTGTTCATGTCCGGCTATACTGCCGAGGTTATCAATCAGAAGGGAATCTTTGCCGATGGGCTGCACTTCATCCAGAAGCCTTTTGACAGGGCCTCCCTGCACCGCAAGATCCAAGGCGTTTTGAGTAACCATAGTTCTACGGACCAGGTTTGACACGTTCACATGCCGTCGGAGCCGTAATGTCGGCGTGACAGATACGTCTTCTCGTGTTAATGTATCGCACTATTTCAGGAGAACTCTTCACGTGAATAAAGACCTTATCCTTCTTGGCCACGGTAGCGGTGGCCGGCTTTCGCACCAACTGCTAGATGAGCTGATCATACCGATTGTCACCGGCATAGCTTCTTCGGCCCAGAACGATGCTGCCCTGCTCGATGCCGTTCCTGGTAGAATAGCCTATACGACAGATTCTTTTGTTGTTGATCCGATATTTTTCCCGGGCGGAACCATCGGCAGTCTGGCTGTGCATGGCACTGTCAACGATCTGGCAATGATGGGTGCCAGGCCGCTTTGGCTTAGCGTCGGGTTGATTATTGAAGAGGGTTTTAGTAAAGCTGATTTGAAGGTTATTCTTGAGGATATGCGCTCTGCGGCTGATGCGGCCGGTGTGCGCATTGTCACCGGAGATACCAAAGTTGTGCCGCGCGGCAAGGCTGACAAAATTTTTATCACGACCTCCGGTGTTGGTTCAGTCGAACACACTCTTCCGATTCATGGTGCAAACGCACAACCGGGAGATGTTATTATCATTAACGGCACAATTGGTGATCATGGCATTGCCGTTATGGCGGGACGAGAAGGGCTTGAAGTCGATACTGAAATAAAAAGCGATTCAGCGGCGTTGAACGGTCTGGTTGCTGGGCTTCTTGCGGAAGTGGGCTCTGCCCTGCATGTACTGCGCGATCCAACCCGTGGCGGTGTGGCAACAACCATCAAGGAAATAGCGCAGCAGTCTGGTGTTGCTATCACATTGCGTGAAGAGACGTTGCCGGTTAAGCCTGCCGTGCGTGGAGTCTGTTCCATTCTGGGTCTGGACCCGCTGTTTGTTGCAAACGAGGGGAAGCTGCTGGCGTTTGTGTCGGCGGATTTTGCGGAAGCAGCTCTGTCTGTTATCAGGAAACATCCGCTCGGAGCTGATGCTGCTGTCATTGGCACGGTTGAAACCGGCCCATCCGGTCGGGTGCAGATGGAGACAGTTATTGGCGGCATGCGCTCAGTCGATATGCTTTCCGGAGAACAGCTGCCGAGGATATGCTGAGATGGCAAAAGAAAAAACACCGGTAACCGCTGCTATACGCCAGCTGCGCGCCGAAAAAGTGACATTTAGCGATCATCTCTACACCTATGAGGAAAAAGGGGGCACAGCCGCATCATCCCGTGAACTCGGCGTTGACGAACATGCCGTCATAAAAACGCTGGTCATGGAGGATGAAAACCGTACTCCTCTGATCGTACTGATGCATGGTGATTTGCAGGTTTCCACCAAGGAAATGGCACGTTTGCTTGGAGTAAAACAGATTTCGCCCTGTTCAGCTGACGTGGCTCAAAAACAGAGCGGTTATCTGGTCGGAGGTACTTCACCATTCGGGACGCGTCACCAGATGCCGGTTTATATGGAAGGTAGTATCGCCACTCTGCCAAAGATTTACATCAACGGAGGTAAGCGGGGCTATTTGGTTGAAGTTGACCCGGTTGAACTTATCAGGGTGCTTAAGCCTCACTTGGTAACAGTTGGAATACGGTAGTAAGTTACAAATATTTTCTGCTTTTTCCGGCAGAAAAAATTTGGCTAACGAACTGTCCTGTCTATCAAAGGCAGGGAAGGGGAGTTGCATGATCAGAAAAGCACATATTGCGGATGTAAAGGATATTCAGAAGTTGTTGATGACTTTTGCCAATCGGGGGGACATGCTTTCCCGTTCATTGTCAGAACTGTACGAATCTATACGTGACTTTTACGTGGTTGAAGAGGATGGTGTTATCCTGGGCGCCGCTGCCCTGCACATAGTGTGGGATGATCTGGCAGAGGTGCGTTCTGTTGCTGTGACTGAGGATGCCGGGCGTAAGGGGATCGGAAGTCGCCTGGTGCAGGCGTGTATTTCTGAAGCACATGAAATTGGGTTAAGACGGATATTCTGCCTGACCTACAAACCGGACTTTTTTGCCAAGCATGGCTTTCTGTTGGTGGATAAAGCGGAATTGCCGCATAAAGTCTGGGGTGATTGTATTAAATGTCCGAAATTCCCGGATTGTGACGAAAATGCTATGATACTAAACCTATAAAACCGGAAAGGGCGGCCCTCAAGCCGCCCCTTCCGGTTTTAAAAATCTGCACTGTTTCTGCTGGAATTAAATCGAAACCTGATTTCTGCCGCGTAGTTTGCTTTCAAACATAAGCTTGTCGGCGCGATCAACGAGCGATTCCACCGTTTCTCCTTTTCGAGCTGCTGTAGCTCCTATTGAAACCGTTACCCGTAACGTTTCCCCGGAATCCAGCGTCAAGGAAGAGTTTTCTACCAGCCTTCGTATGCGGTCAGTAAGTTTAAACAGATCTTCACTCTTCGGATTTACCAGCAGTACGACAAATTCCTCACCCCCCCAACGCCCGATAGTATCAAATGAACGCAGGCTGTTGGCAACAGTCGCGCTGATCATTTTAAGGATGCGATCACCGACGCTGTGGCCGTGCGTATCATTGATCGTTTTGAAATGATCGGCATCAATGAACATGATCGAGAAATCAAACCCGTACCGCCTCAGCTCTTCCAGGCGTGACGCAAGATTGATTTCAATAAAGCGGCGGTTGGCAATACCGGTCAATTGATCATGCATTGCCAGTTTCTGTAGCTCTTCAAGGTGCTGTCGCATGGCATAGCGGGGTGAATTGCTGCTGTGGAATTCTATTGCAACAACATATTGCTGTTCAACCTCTCGTACCGGAGCAATACGGATAGATATTGGCAGCAGATGACCTTCCTTGTGGCTGATGTAGGCCTCAAAATCAGTCATGGTTGAAATGTCAAATACCTCCCGGACCGGACTAGTGTCGCTTTCACAGAGCTGTTTCCCCTGCTCGTCAAGCGGATGAATAATATCACAATAATTTCTGCCTTGAACCTCTGCAGAGCTAAAACCGGTCAGGCTGGCGGCGCCATTATTCCAGTAAGTGATACACCCTTCCTTGTCCACAAAAAAAATGCCATCGTGCAGATTGTCCAAAATTTCACGATAAAAATCGACTGTCTCCAGCATAGTTCCTCTTTCAATAAAATCAGGAAGTGTCAGATGTGGTACATGAGGCGATGATCATTTTCACTTTTAATGCCCATGTCGTGAGCACGCTGACAGAGGGTTTGCAGAGTGATGCCGCTAAACAGAGTGTCAAGTAGTGAGTTTGCTTCAGCCCAGACGGTCTGGGTGACACACTGCCCTTCAAAAGGACACTCTGTCTTACGGCGTCTTTTCTTAGGTGTTAATCCGTCGCAGTCAACCAGAAGCACATCCTGCTCGGTGGCATTTAGAATTTGAAGAACCGTAATTTCATTAGGCTTGCGTGACAGCGCATATCCACCCTGTGGACCACGTTTGCTTTTCAGGAGACCGGCACGTTTCAGGTTCTGAAAAATCTGTTCAAGATAGCGTGGAGAAATCTGCTGCCGCCGGGATATGTCCTGAATCTGGACAGGTTCAGGGCCGCAGTTGTACGCGATGTCTATCATGGCTCGCAGGCCGTATCTGCTTTTAGTTGAGAGGCGCATATCATTTACTCCATTCTGAATTAAAAATGCACAATTCTTACGGAAGCAAACCGTGGTTGTCAAGGAAATAAGCTTTTAGAGGTGAACGTACTTATCCGGAAGTTTCAGTGACGCGCAGTACGGGCGATTGTTACAGAGATGACCGTATCTGCCCCGGCTTTTTTCAGCTCTTTGGCGCACTCATCCATCGTACTACCGGTTGTCATGACATCATCAAGCAGCAGTATGCGTTTGCCAGCGACTTGGTCCGGTCTGGATACAGTAAATGCCCCCTTTACATTTACCCGGCGTTCTGCCGCCGAGAGATCGATCTGGGGTTCTGTCGGCCGGGTTCTGACAAGAGCGTCCGGGAGCAGCGGCAGAGAAAGGTAGTGTGAGATGGCTCTGCCGAGGAGCACCGCTTGGTTAAAGCCGCGCTGTTGAAGGCGGGAGCGATGCAGAGGAACAGGTATGATGAGGTGCGAATTCTGGCTTGTCAAGAAGTTGCTCATTCCTTGCAGAGTCAGGAGTGCCAGTGGGTTTCGCAGATGTGTTTTCTGATTGTATTTGAAGGTGTGAATCAGCTCGCGTATGGGGCCTTCATAGAGGAAGTGTGCCCGGGCGGTATCAAAATGCGGTGGGTTGCTCAGGCACGGGCCGCAGCGGTGATCACTCCCTGTCCCAATAAAGGGGATTCCGCAGATCGGGCAGAGAGGAGACGAAACGAGCGGCAAGAGATCTTGGCAGGTCTGACAGATATGGAGCGTGCCGGCATTCGGGATAAAGGAACGGCAGATGTGACAAATCGGCGGCAGGATGACGTCAAGCAGCGCATGTAAAAACGGCTTGACTGAGAACATCAAAGCCCCATATCAGCATTGACTATCAGGACATGGAGATCTGTAAAACGCGGCTTGCGATCGATAATGGTTGTCACTCGGCAGAGTCGGTCCGGTGAATTGCAATCGCTGCAAAAGCCGGTGGTGGCGCATGGCGTTTTGAAATTGAGCCGTTTGGCATTAGGCGGAGTTGCCCATGTTTTGACTCGCGCAATAGCATCCTGAGGTGTGCCGTCAACCAGTTTATTGCGCCCGGCAACGACTATTACTTTACGTGGACCAAAGAACATTGCGGCAACACGGTTACCTGTGGCATCGATATTGACCAGTTCACCGTTTAGAGTCAGCGCATTGCAGCCGGAAAGAAACAGGTCGCAGGTCAGCTGACGACGCATGATTTCCATCTTTTCATTGCGAGAAAGAGCTGGGGAAGCATGGTTTAGAATCTCTTTGCCCTGTTCTCGCAGTGGTTGTTCAACCCCAAGTGAGACGATCGACATGGAACCACCAAAACCGACTGTAACGGAATCGGAAGCATTGGTGATGATATACTCTGCAGCAGCCTGTGGTGTGGGGCAGTACAAGGCGGTGAAGCCGTTTCTTTCGAGCGACTCCACCGCTTTCAGACACTTCTGCTCATGGGTCCAGTTGATAAGGTCTTCAGTCATTCCCATAGTAAATCCCTACTTTAGTACTTTGACAGACTTGATAATAACTGGAGTCTCGGGGACATCAGGAAAAACACGTGTAACTGTCTTTACGGCAGCAATTTTGTCAACCACGTCCATCCCTTCTACAATCTTGCCGAACACAGCATAACCGAAACCTTGCTGGGTTTTGTCGCGGTGGTTGAGAAAGTCATTATTGACGGTATTTATGAAAAACTGTGCTGTGGCAGAATCAACGATGCCGGTGCGTGCCATAGCCAAGGTTCCACGCTGGTTTTTTAGCCCGTTTCCCGCCTCGTTATTGATAGGTGCTTCAGTTGGTTTCTGTTTGAGATCGGCTGTGAAGCCGCCACCCTGAACCATGAAGCCTGGAATGACGCGGTGGAAGATCGTACCGCTATAAAAACCGCTGTTTGTATAGTTAATAAAGTTCTTGACGCTGAGAGGAGCCTCTTTTTCGAAAAGCTCAATTTTGACGTTACCCAGGCTGGTTTCCATTACTACTATCGGGTTGTTCTTTCCTTCGGCACAGGCGATTCCAGCCATGAGACAGATCAGTGCTACGGTGCCCAACATTTTTTTAATCATGATACCCTCCGGTTAATTTGTTCATTGGATTTGCTGCACTATACGATAGACAACTCATAAAATCAATCTCAGCCCACGCACTCTCGTACCAGTTCAGCCAGACAGGAAATGAAGGCCGGTGAGCTGTTGAGTGCTTCCGTGCGTCGAAAATCCATGATTCCCAGAGCTGCCGCTTCTTCCTTGTATTGGATGTCTATTTCGTAAAGGGTCTCAATGTGATCGGACACGAACGAGAGTGGTACCATCAGCAGCTGCTTGTATCCGGCTGCTGCGAGTTCGGCGATTTTAGCTTCAGTGGACGGTTCCAGCCATTTGACCGGTCCGGCGCGGGACTGGAAGGCCAGGTGGTGAGAAACATCGCTGAAATGTTCCATGACCAAGCGTACAGTAGCCTGGATATGCTCGAGATAAGGATCACCAGAATCGATGAATGATTGTGGCAGACCATGAGCCGAGAAGACGAGCTGTACATTGCTTCTTTCCGTGAAACCGGCCAGTCCACGTTCGATCTTTTCTGCCAGTGCGGCTATATAGGAAGGACGATCATAGAACTGATTGATGTAGGAGAGGCTGAAATGGACAGCGGATTTCTTTAATTCGCGCTCCAGCTCATTGATGCTCGAACCGACCGTGGCACGAGAATAATGCGGATAGAGCGAAAGAACAATTACCTTGGTGATTCCTTCGCGTGAGATGGCGGATAACGCCTCGGCACTGTCCGGTTTTGAATAGCGCATGGCCACAAAACAGCGATAGTCCGCCCCGAGAACTGCTTCCAGGGCTGCAGCCTGCTGCTCGGTAAGTTCGCGAATAGGTGATTTGCCGCCGATCTTGCGGTAATATTCCATAACTTTCTTAGAGCGGCGGCGCGCAATGAAGCGGGCTATGGTTGGCTGCAAAAAAGCCGGTCCGATGCGGATAATATCCCGGTCGGAAAAAAGACTATAAAGAAAAGGCTCGATGGCGGCCAGCGAATCGGCACCCCCCATCTGGAGCAGCAGCACGGCAGTTTTGTCAGGCATATCTCACGCCCGGATCATGGTCAGCAGCATTTTAAACGGCTTGACCGCTTTCAGTTCATGCGGAATGTTGGCCGGCATGATAATCATCTGCCCGGCGACCACCGTCTGAGTTTCTCCATTGATAACCACATCTGCTTCACCATCAACTACCTGAACAACAGCGTCAAATGGTGCGGTATGTTCGCTTAATCCCTGACCGGCACCAAATGAAAACATGGTCAGAGTGCCGATTTTCTTGTCGATCAGTGTTTTGCTGACAACCGAACCATCCTGATACGAAACCAGCTCACTTAATGTCAATGCTTTACCGATTAATTCCATGAAAGCCCCTATCTTAGCAAAGGTTTAATGTCTGTTTGCCATACTATCGCATTAGTAGAAAAAAACAAAGGCGGAAAACCGAAGTTTTCCGCCAATGCCTAAACGTGTGAATCATTTTAGCTACAGGGTGTTGGTGTACGGCTAGTACATTCCGCCGCCCATGCCACCCATGCCGCCCATGCCACCAGGCATGCCGCCGCCCATACCGCCGCCGGCAGAATCATCTTTCGGCTTCTCGGCAATCAGTGCTTCAGTTGTCAGCATCAGACCAGCGATGGAAGCTGCATTCTGAAGTGCGCTGCGGGAAACTTTGGTCGGATCGATGATGCCGGCCTGGATCATGTCAACGTACTCATCATTAGCTGCGTCGTATCCAAAGGCATCTTTGCCGTTCTTGACCTTGTCAACTACGATCGATGCATCGATCCCTGCGTTTTCTGCGATCTGACGAATTGGTGATTCAAGGGCAGCCTTGATCACGGTTACGCCGAACTGTTGCTCGTTAACCAGTGTGAGGCCGTTCAGCGCAGTCATAGCGCGAATATATGCAACGCCTCCTCCAGGTACGATGCCCTCGTCAACAGCTGCTCTGGTTGCGTGCAGCGCATCTTCAACGCGGGCCTTTTTCTCTTTCATTTCAACTTCAGTTGCTGCACCGACTTTGATAACGGCTACGCCGCCAACAAGTTTGGCCAGACGCTCCTGGAGTTTCTCCTTGTCATAGTCGCTGGAGGATTCTTCAGTCTGTGCGCGGAGCATTTTGACGCGACCCTGGATAGCGTCTTCCTTGCCATTGCCATCGATGATTGTGGTGTTGTCTTTGTCGATGGTGATGCGCTTGGCTTGGCCGAGCATTTCGATCGTTGTCTGGTCAAGTTTGAAGCCGACTTCTTCGGAGATGACCTGGCCACCGGTAAGGATAGCGATGTCTTCCAACATGGCTTTACGGCGATCGCCGAAGCCAGGAGCTTTAACGGCACAGACATTCAGGACGCCGCGCAGTTTGTTTACAACCAGAGTTGCCAGAGCTTCACCATCGATGTCTTCAGCGATGATCAAAAGTGGACGGCCCGATTTTGCGCTCTGCTCCAGAACTGGAAGCAGGTCCTTCATGTTGGAGATTTTCTTGTCGTGGATGAGGATCATGGCGTTTTCAATGGAACATTCCATGCGCTCAGGATCGGTCACGAAGTAAGGGGAAAGGTAACCACGGTCAAACTGCATACCTTCAACAGTTTCAAGGGTAGTTTCCATCGCCTTTGCTTCCTCAACAGTGATGACGCCTTCCTTGCCGACTTTTTCCATAGCTTCGGCAATGATGTCGCCGATGGTTTTGTCGTTGTTGGCGGAGATTGTGCCAACCTGAGCGATTTCTTTGTGATCCTTGATCGGCTTGGAGATTTTCTTCAGCTCGGCAACGACAGCATCAACAGCCTTTTCGATGCCGCGCTTGATTTCCATTGGGTTGTGACCAGCAGCAACCAGTTTGGAACCCTGCTTGTAAATAGCCTGAGCCAGAACAGTTGCAGTTGTGGTACCGTCGCCGGCAACGTCGGAAGTCTTGGAAGCGACTTCTTTGACCAGCTGTGCGCCCATGTTTTCAAACTTGTCTTCCAGTTCGATCTCTTTAGCTACGGTAACGCCGTCTTTGGTGATCAGTGGTGAACCGTAAGATTTGTCGATAACAACGTTGCGCCCTTTTGGTCCGAGGGTTACTTTAACAGTGTCGGCGAGAATGTTAACGCCCTTCAGGATAGCGTTGCGACCGTCCTGGTCGAATTTGATGATCTTTGCTGCCATTTTGTATTCCTCCGTTTGTTTTAGTATGGTCTAATAAAATATGGATTCGGCAAAAACGAGGATTTTTTCGATGATGGTTTTGCCGGTTGAGGCATGCCGCGGAGGCGTACCACTTGGTACGCCGCACAAGGTATGTCGAAGACCGGTGAGACCAGCGCGGAAAAAGACCGTTTTTTATTCTACTACGGCGAGGATATCGTCTTCACGCATCATCAAGTAGTCGTTACCATCAACTTTAACTTCGGTACCGGCATATTTGCCGAACAGAACGATATCGCCGATCTTTACATCCAGCGGCAGGACTTTGCCGTCTTCAGTTTTTTTACCGTTACCGGCAGCAACGATTTCGCCGCGCTGTGGTTTTTCTTTAGCGGTTTCAGGGATGAAGAGACCCCCTGCGGTTTTTGTCTCTTCTTCAACTCTCTTTACAATGATGCGGTCCTGCAGTGGTCGTAAATTCATCTGTGCTTCTCCTTTCTATCCTTGTGTGGTGTGGTGGTAAAGATGAAATTAGCACTCGCAGTTGCCGAGTGCTAATACTCCCGGAATATAAACAGCGTCCTTTCAAAAATCAAGGGGTAACTGAAATATTTTATGGTGGGCGGGACGGTGGACGCTAATTATCTCGTGAGGGCTATTCCTTGACAGGCCAGCCGGTTTCAAGATCTGCTGGATAAAAATTTTCTTTCGTACGGTTGTAATAACCGAACTGCAATCGCGGAAATTCCTTTTTCAGGCGCTGCAGCATCCGGTACATGCCGATTCCCTTCCCCTGTACCCTCATTTCGCGATTGTAATAATCCGGATCTATTGACAAATTGCGCATCTGGATCATGTCGATACCTGTCTCGGCGATAAACTTCAGCAGAGCCTCAACTTCTTCCGGTGCATCTGAAACGCCGGGCGAAACCAGGTAGTTGATCGCAGTGAAGCGACCGGCCTGTTTGGCGATATTTACAGAGCGGATCACATCGTTAAACAGGTATCCCTTGGGGCGATAGTAGCGGTTGTAGGTGTCTTCGTGTACTGAATTCATCGAAAAGCGGAACGAATCCATCCCGGCGTCGCAGAGTAGTTGCACCCTTTCGGGGATAGAGCCGTTCGAGTTGAAGTTGACGGTGCCGCGTGAACTCCCCTTCTTCATGCGCAGTGTCGCCTCGGCAATCGTATCGGCCTGCAGAATCGGGTCACCCTCACACCCCTGACCGTAGGAGACAATTGCCTGCTCGGCTTGTTCCAGATGGGGGATGGCGAGTTCGCACAGCTCTTCCGGTGTCGGCACAAAGCCGATCCGGTCGTGATTCGAGGGGCAGCATTCAGAAGCCTGCAGGCTGATACAGCCAAGGCAGGCTGAGTTACAGACCGGCGAGGTTGGCAACGGCGCTTCCCAACGGCGATAGAACAGGTTCTTCGCGGCAAAACAGTGATAGTCGACGGCGCAACGTGACAACTGCTCCAGCAGACGGTTGTCCGGCATCTGCTTCAGCATCTCGCGGACCAACGGGTCAAGGGTGCGATCGTCGTAATTGACCGGATTCCAGTTGCTGTTGTTATCAACCTTGGTGGCGGCGACGACAAAGCAGTCACGGTCTTCATCCCAGCCGACAGCGGTATAAGACCAGAGCGGCAGCAGTTCGCTCTTATGTGAATAGTCGCATGCCGGTAGCAGGGTTCGCAGATAGCCTGGGGCCATGAAGGCAGAAACGGCCTGGATACGCTGACTCCGTTTCCCCTCCCGCAAGGCGTCAACGGTGATGAAAGCTTTCTTGCGAGCATCCCAGGCGATAGGGGGCATAGATGGCATAGTGAAGAGTTTGCTGTCCTCTGGGAGCGGTATCAGTTCAATATCTTCCGGCAGGGTCGGCACATTTCCGTTCATCCCGGCCATGCAGAGTTCGGGGTGGTCGAATATGTTTCCTTTATGATCGGCATACAGCATTTTTGGCAGGCGTCGCGCCACGTTGAAGCTCCTCATCGATGATTTGGTCTCAATTTTCGTACAGCTCAGAATCGTAACAGACTACCGCTATATTTTTTCATGTCAAGCTGGAATGTTTCTGGTTGCATCCGTACTCAATATGCAGAAGAATGTGGAGCAGTAGATAGAGCGAATATATAAAGGGATTTTTTCATGAACAGAATTTCTGCACTGTTTTTAGCCATCATGATAACAGCCGGATCATCAGTTTTCGCCGAATCTCCTCTGCCATCGGTGGAAAGTCTGAAACAACTCAACACCGCCCGATATGCGGATGTTGTGCCAGCCCAATGGGGAGAAAATGTGCCTGGAGTGCGCAGACGCCTGGATACTGGCGATAAAGTCATTGCTCTGACTCTTGATGCCTGTGGTAGTGCCAAGGGAAAGGGGGTTGATTCCCGGCTGATAGAGTTTTTAATCGCCAGGCAGATTCCGGCAACGCTTTTCATCAACGGTCGCTGGATCGATGCCAATCCGGAGCTGTTCAGACAATTGGCCGCCAACCCGCTCTTTGAGATCGCCAACCACGGGATTCGCCACAAGCCCGCTTCGGTCAACGGCCGTTCAGTATATGGTATTGCCGGGACGCAGAGTGTTGCTGAAGTCGTTGAGGAGATAGAGCTGAACGCCCGCAAGATTGAGGCGATCAGCGGGACCAGACCAAAACTTTATCGCTCCGGCACCGCTTATTATGACGAGATTGCGGTGCAGATCTCTCAAGGGCTCGGGCACAAAGTCGCCGGCTATTCGCTATTGGGGGATGCCGGGGCGACCTGGAGTGCAGCACAGGTTAAGGCGGCGCTGCTGAAGGCGATGCCGGGTGACATTGCCCTGCTGCATATGAATCACCCCGAAGCGGGGACGGGGGCGGGAATCATCGCGGCGGTGCCGGAGTTGCAGCGCCGCGGTTTCCGCTTCGTAAGGATGTCTGATTACCCGTTGAAATAGAGGCAGGTTTACCGCTATGTTCATAGTGTCAGTTGATGAATCTGCCGAAAAAATATGATGCAACTTCTTCCCTGGGGGGATCCCATGATAAAGAAACACAAAATTCTGCTGATATTACTTGCCTCACTATCGGCACTGCTCATTTTTGTAAGCGCAATCTTGCCTCTCATTGTCCAGAGCCAGGCTGTGGCAGCCATAGAAAAAGAGACCGGTCGAAAGGCCCGCATTGATAAGGTAACCATCAATCCCTTTACCCTTACCGTTAAAATCAGCGGTTGTGCGGTTGAAGGCAAGGATGGCGGGCAATTTATATCTATTGGTACTCTGCGTGCGTCCCTGGGGTTGGCCTCAATATACCGGCGGGCCCTGATATTGTCTGAAGTTTCAATCGATTCTCCCTCTCTATCATTCGCCAGGCAGGCTGCAAACAGTTACAGTTTTAACGACATCATCGAACGGCTGAAAGCCAAACCAAAAAAAGAATCAAAAAGCGACCTGCGCTTCTCCATCAACAATATATCCATCACAAACGGTTCACTGGATTTCGATGATCAGGCCGTGCCGGGAGGACGTAAGCATACGGTACGCAACCTCAAAATTGCGGTACCTTTTATTAGCAATATTCCCTTCCTGGTGGAAAAATACACTGATCCTCATATCTCCGCCATTGTCAACGGGGCACCCTTCAGTTTCAACGGCAAGGTCAAACCGCTCAGTAAATCCATGGAAACTTCGGTGCACATCTCTCTCAAGCAGCTCAACCTGCCTGAATATGTAGTCTATTCGCCGGTAAGACCTCCTGCCGACCTGGTGTCGGGAATGTTGGATGTAGAGTGTGAAGTGACCTACAGAGTCTCAGCAAACAAAATACCGGAACTGGGCATCAAAGGTCAGATCGGGCTGGATAAGATTGCTGTTGACCTGAGGGGCGGGCAACCGCTGTTCAGGCTCCCGGCGTTACGTGTAAAGGCCTCTGCCATGGAGGTGTTTACCAAAAAGTTCCTGTTTGATGCCATAAACGTTGAAGGGTTTGAGCTGTTTGCCAGCCGGAATGCCAAGGGCATTTGGATGTACAGCCAACTGCTGCCGACCTCTACTGGAGAGAAGAAACCTGAGCCGGCTGTTGATACAAAGCCGAAAAGCGGCCAGCAGACACAACCGCCGCTGCTGCAGGTCACAACCTTCGCTTTCAGCAACGGCACCATTCATTTTAACGATGCCGAGCCGCCCGGCGGTTTCAAAAGTGATGTAACTCAGATAGATGCCGCTGTGAAGAATTTTTCTACCGCCGCGAACACCTCTGCCGAATACGAGTTCTCTCTGTTGATGGACAATGAGGCTACCTTCAGTGCCGACGGCAGTTTTTCCCTTACCCCATTGACAGCCAGGGTGTCCAGTGAACTGAGCGGCATGAAGATTCAGCGTGCTTGGCCTTACCTGTCGCAGTTTATGACCGCACCGCTTAAAGGTAGCTTGGAGCTCTCCACGGAACTGACCTTCAACAAAGAGCTGGGCCTGACAGTTGATCAAGGCAGAATGCTGGTTTCCGGGCTCTCGGCCCGTTACGGCGACAAGGATGGTCTTGATCTTGTCAGTTTTGAAATAAATGGTGCCGGATTCAAACAGAGGGAAAACGTGGCGGAAATCGGTGAAGTTAAGCTATCAAAGGGGAACCTCTCCCTTTCCCGTGAAGCTGACGGCAAGATTTCGCTATTGTCGCTGTTCAAGTCTCCCTCTGCAAAGACTGCATCTACGAATTCTCAAAAATATGCAACCGTTCCTGCTGGAACAGGGTCTAAGCTTTCTGACGCTTCGTCGGCGAAACAGCAGGCAAAGCGGGAATTTTCGTTCCGACTCAAAAAGCTCCAGCTGGAGAAGTTTAATGCGGCTTTTACCGACAAAACATTCAGTGATAAGCCGCGCTTTACCCTGAATAACACCTCCCTGAGTCTGTTAAACCTGAACGGCCCGAAGTTCACTCCGGCCAGACTTTTCTTTGCTTCTACATTTAACAAGGGCACACCGCTCAAAATAAACGGTGATATCACCCCCTTTCCGTTCCGCTATAAAGGGAGTGTCAGCGTAGGCCGCCTGCCGCTACGTGACTTTGAATCCTATTTCCCCTCTAACGTCAACGTCTTTTTAGTGGGCGGATTTGTTGACACTGTCATGAACGTCGATGTCTCCATCAAGGAGGGTAAGGCGATCGGTAATTTCAAGGGGAATGCCGGTATTCGTGCCTTTCACGCCGTCGATACAGTTGCCGAAGAAGATTTGCTCAAATGGGAGAGTCTGCAGCTTGACGACATTCAGGGTGATCTGGAGCCATTCAACCTGTCCCTGCGTCAGATTGCTCTTAATGGTATCTATTCGCGCATTATCATCCGCAAGGACGGTACGTTGAACTTGCAAAATCTGGTACAAAAGGAAGAAAAAAAGCCGGAAACCCTGATAGCGGCTGCCATTCCGCCGAAGATCGGTTTGTCGCCTGAAAGCCAGGTTTTGCCGTCATTACCAGCTAAAAAGAAGCAGATCAGTGTCGGTGCTATCACTATCCAAGATGGTACACTCTCTTTTACAGACAAACACCTGCCGCAGCAGTTTGCTACCACATTCCACAATCTTGGCGGTCGGGTCAGCGGCCTGTCATCTGAGGATACTAAGCTGGCTGATGTAGACCTGCGCGGAAATCTGGAAAATCTTTCGCCACTCCAAATCACCGGCCAAGTCAACCCACTTCGGGATGACTTGTTTGTAGATCTGAAAGTTTCCTTCCGCGACATTGAGTTGTCACCGGTTACACCCTACACCGGCAGATTCCTTGGATACACTGTTGAAAAAGGCAAGTTATATCTGGATCTCAAATACCATATTGACAAAAAACAGCTTGCTTCCGAGAACAAGATTTTTATCGACCAATTTACGTTTGGTGAAAAAGTTGAAAGCGATAAAGCCACTAGCCTGCCGGTAAAACTTGGGCTGGCACTACTCAAGGATCGCAAGGGAGAAATTCATCTGGACGTGCCGGTTACCGGGCGTACCGACGATCCAAAATTTAGTATCTGGAAACTTGTCTTTCAGGTCGTCCAAAATCTATTGGTGAAGGCGGTTACGTCGCCATTTGCGCTTCTCTCCTCCATGGTGGGTAGTGGCGAGGACTTCAGTGCGATTCATTTTAACTACGGTACAAGCACACTTCTGCCACGAGAAGAACAGAAGCTTAATGCACTGTCAAAAGCGCTTCTTGATCGCCCCGCGCTGAAGGTGGAATTAAAGGGATACGTGGATCGTGATAAGGACAGAGAAGAATACCGCCGTGAACTACTCAGCCGCAAACTGCGCAATGAAAAGTTCCTGGCCATGAGTAAAGAGGGAGCACGTAAAGAAGCTGAAACAGTTGATTCGGTGGTTGTACTACCCGAGGAACAGGCCAAATATCTAGCCGCAGTCTACAAAAAAGAGAAATTTCCCAAGCCGCGCAACGCTTTTGGCATGGTTAAGGATCTGCCGCCAGACGAGATGAAGAAACTTATTATAACCAATACAGCTGTTGGTGAACTAGAACTACAAACCTTGGCGCATGAGCGGGTTAAGGCAATAGTAACGTACATGGTAAAGAAGGGCAGCATACCGGCGGAACGTATATTCCAGAAGAGTGACGATATGTTCAAAAAACCGGAGAAAAATACGACGCCTGGAAGCAGGGTTGAATTAAACGCGATTGCGCAATAAGTTTCCTGCCAATCAAGTGCCCAAATCAAAGTCCCCTTGGCTCTGCTACTGGAAACAGTGGCGCTGGTGCCGTAGCAAGATTCGGAATCGGGTGTATCCACTGCCGATCTTGTCAAAGGTTATCTGGCTGACTTTTACTCTGATCATGCGTCGATACGTGTACATAGTTGGTCAAATCCCTGAATCTGATGTATCTGCATATTCCTTGGCAACCTTATAAAAATCCGCATTTTTTTTAATGAATACTGCGACCACTTCCGGGTCAAATTGATTGCCGGAACCCTGCAAAATCATCTCGAGTGCTTTTTTGTGAGAAAATCCCTGTTTGTATATTCGGCGGCTAACCAGTGCATCATACACGTCCGCAAGTGCCATGAGACGGCCAGACAACGGGATGTCCTCGCCGTGCACTCCGTATGGGTATCCGCTGCCATCCCATCGCTCATGGTGAGATCCGATCATCTGTTGTGCATAGTGGAGAAAATCCTGTTGCTCAGGATGACCGGTTCCCTCAATTGTTTTGGATAAAGCGTCAACACCAATTGTGGTATGGCTCTTCATTATAGCGTACTCTTCCTCGGTCAACATACCCGGTTTTTGGAGAATGCGATCGGGAATTCCGACTTTACCAATGTCATGAAGCGGAGCTGACTTGATGATAAGTTCAATAGAGATTTCGTCGAGTTCAGAATATTTAGGCAGGAGAACCAATTCACGGATCAGGATCTCCACATATCGCTGGGTGCGGAGGATGTGCTTGCCGGTTTCCTTGTCACGGGTCTCGGCAAGCGCAGACATACTGATGATTATCGTGTCCTGCGCATCAATCAGGTCAAGAGTGCGTTGTTTTACTTTATGGTATTCTATCCCATATTTCAGCAGGCTCAGAAAAGTCAAGATAACAACCGGGGTCAACATGGGCATCAGGGGTGAAAGGTAAATCCCTCTGGACAGGAGCAGCTCACGCGCCCCCATGTAGCCCCCGCCGCTCTCAACTGCCACTGTCGCTAGCGAAACTCCGAATCCGGGGCGGCTCAGAAGTAAAGTACTAATAACACCAATAAGCAAAATGGCACACAACTCGGCACCTTTGGCCCAACTGGGGCGAGTGATGAATGTGCCGGCCAGGATGTTATCGATGACGGTGGCGTGAATATTAAGCCCACTAACAGAACTGCCTGACGGCATCAGGTGTAAATCTCCCAGCCCCTTGGCCCAAGGCCCAACCAGAACGATCTTCCCTTTCAGCGCTCCTGGCGTCTGCACGCCCTTCAGGATTGATCGCGCTGAATAATAGGGGAAAGACGTATCTTCACTGCGAAAGTCGATTAGTAAATTACCTTCCCGATCGAGAGGAATTTGACGATCACCCCAGACCAGAAAGGTTTCTGTACCGTTCTGGGCAAGTCGGACCGTGCGCTCTGAGGAGGAAAGAAGCAGTGCCGCCAAAGCAAGTGATGGGTAGCAGGTGCCGTCATATGATAAAATCAGTGGCACGCGCCGGAGTGCGCCGTCCCGGTCGTGGAGTGCGTTGACAAAGCCTTCCGCACTTGTCACTTCAGTCAAAATTGGAATAGAGCGGAGTATTCCGGTTGGTTTGGGCCACGCAACATCACTACCGGCTTTTTTGTGAACAACCATTCCTTCCGGAAGAACGGGTAAAGGTCTGTGTACCTTTGGCTTGGTTGTCTCAACGAATTCAAAGAAGAAACCGAGTACGCTTGCCCCTTCAGCCAAGGCTCCTGCCAACTCCCGGGAATTGCTGTCCTGAGATGTTGTCGGAGAATAAACAGACGAGATCTCACCGTCACGCTGCCGTTCAGATATGACAATCTCGGGTGAGGTACGGTCAGGTTCCGGCATCAAAAAATCCAAAACTACGACAGCTGCTCCCAGCTCATGTAACTTCCTGACAAGACGAGCAAGCCGATAGCGTGGCCACGGCCATTGTCCGTAGGCTTGCAGACTTTCTTCATCAATGCCCACAAGAACCGGAACCGGGGATTGAGGTGGCTGTATACGCCCGGCCAGCATAAAATCATAGAGACGCAGTTCGGCCTGATTAATCAACAGTGGCTGGTATATCCAGAGTAGAGATGCGGCGATGGTAAGGCAGAGGCCGACGGTTATCAACAAACCTTTACCTTCCCTGAGGGGGCGAAAACGTTGAATAACATCAAGTGGTATGGAGGTGTCAGACATATGGCAGAAGTAGCTATTGCACGATGACTTCAACACGACGGTTACGCGGTTCGGCAACACCATTGGGGGTTGGGACAAGAGGATTCCCCTTGCCATGTGATGAAACCGTCATCTGGTTCTGATCGATTCCGTTTTGCAGCAGAAGCTGCTTGATCAGTACGGCCCGCTCCTGGGAAAGTTTATCGTTGAATTGAACCGAACCGGTGGCGTCGGTATGTCCGCTTATACTGATACTGATAGCTCCACGTCTTTTGCAGGCAGCTACAATAGCGGTAATGGCGGCACGAGACTCCGGAGTCATTGCGGTTGTGCCGGTTTCAAAGTAAAGAATGAATTTTTCAGGTGGTAGCGGTTCTATAGCCATAGCTTCGGCAAACGTAGCTGAAATATAGTCAGGGGTGGCTGTAGTGACCGGAGATGGTGGAGTTGAAGAACCGGTTATGCGTGTCATATCGCCCGGTCTTTCAAGAAGCTGTTTTCCGCCAGTCGTAATTACTTCTGCCTTTCCGACATGGCCATCAGGGTCTGGGATAAGAATGACAGAATGAATGGACGAGCAACCGACAAGGGAAAGAATCATCAGGATAGCAGCCAGCAGGTTGTAAAACAGGTTGTTCATTGACGTTGTCACTGAATTAACCGGGATAGGCACCGGTTATTCCTGCACATCGACCAGCAGTTTTGTCCCCCTGACGGAAATGGTCGCATCAGGGATAGACAGCTGGACGGCATTTGGAGAGAGCTTTCCAATAAGCCCCGAGAGATATACAAAGGTACCCTTGACCATCCGTACTGCGAGTAAAAATTTCTCCTCTTTTGGGTTGAAGACATAGTCTCTGATGGAAAGTTCGCTGTTGGAACCGAGAGAGATTGTCGTGCCATCTGTCAGCACTATTCCGGTGGCCCCAGGTTTTGCTGTGCGGATAACGTCGGAGTGGTAGAGTAATGAGCCTACAGTACCTGGCAGTGTTGCAGTCCCTCTTTTAATCAACACAGTTCCATTTATGGTTTGAATATGGCCGATAGTATCAGTCTGCGCCGCATATACTGAGGAGCCTAAAAGCGACAATAACAGGAAACAGGATACGGGAAATCTCACGGACTTGACCTCGTCATTTAATTCACCTTGTATGGTTCAAGTGTACCTCAGCCCTCTTTTCTGTCAAGTCGAAAAACGTGTATGAGGGCCACATTCCTGTTTGCCAACGGTGAAAGGCGCAGCGGCAAGCGAAGCGCAGACCGTCTGCCGCCGTTTGTTATCTATAATGAATGCTATTTGTAAGTTCATGCAATTGCTACGGATATGATAGGAAAAATTTTGTTAACGAGTTCTTTTCTTTTTAGCTGGAGGGGTAGTCACAGGTGGGGTGTTCTTTTTCTTGCCGCTTAGGAATGCGGCGATAATACCGGCCATTGAGGAAATACAAACGAAATAACCGGCTACTGCTTTGTCGTGATAAATCAGAAAACCGCCGACCGTGATGAGAGAAATGCTTACGATGAGGCCAAAGAGCATTCCTGAAAATGTAAGCGTATGTTCGACTTTTTTGTCTTTTATATCAGCGTCAAGCTGTTTCTCCTCCATTTTTTGACGGTGAGAAACTTCGGATTCAAATATTGTAATAATTCGATCCGCTGCACCCGGTACAATTTGGTCATAGCCCTGCATGATTTCAGGCGGCGGTAGTGGGCCAGAGAAAGTTGTCGCACTAATTTGATGGATTTCTATTGAATGATTTTTAGTGCCGTCTTTGTGAGGAAAGCTTACAGGGTGGGGGTCAACTTCTTTCAAAGGTGTTAATTGTTTACCGCCCATCAACCATTACCGCTTTTATAGCTTTTCGCATGTCCTCACCCAGTTTCGCCCAATCTTGCGAAAGCGCTTCATCGACACTGGGGGCTGGATTGTAGCGCTTAGGCGCAGAAGGAGTTGGCACACATGGAGGTGTAAAGCTGATAATTGAACCTATACCAGAAAAGAAAAACTGCAATTTTGATTTAAAATAAGCCATGCGCATCTTATTACCGTATCAGTTGAATAATGTCAAATAATTATCAACTTGCCTTGAGTAATGCATTCGGCTCTTTATGGTTACATCATATCATATTATTTGCATATTTATAGCAACAACCATGTAACAAGTTATCGGAGTAATATGTGTTTACTTTAATTTAGATAACGTGGAAAGGTACACCGGCTCGGCGGGGGCTTTTTCCCGCTGACCGGTGCTGCCGTTGGTTGAATCTTCGATGTTCTCGCCGTTAGTTTACAGGTTTTGTGAAATGCGTAGTTCTGACCCTCAAAGGATTCTCTAATAACCCTGGCTTTTGATAAAATTAGCATACTCCTTGTCATGTGGCTTAAACTCTTCTTCTGTTATTTCCTCCCAACCTTTTTTTCGATAGAATCTTACAACTAGACTGTATGAAAAGATTGAATAGATGACGACGTAAAATAGAAACTTTTTCTTCCGGGGTGTAATTGTGACGTTTCTTTCGCATGGACTTTCCTCCGCTCGTGATGGTTTATCACAAACGGACCAAAAGTCCTATTCACGCTGAGCCAAAACAGTGCAGGGTTGCTATTTTCTGCCTTGGTTTGCTGTTGGGCGCTTTTGGTATTGTCGTGTTGCTGTGCGGATGGTGGTGATTCAGCAAGACAAAGTTCTCCGGTACACAGTAGGAGCAACAACACCGTTCCAAGTAGGTTTTTCATTGCAGTTCCTTTTAATCTTATAACGCCATAAGCCTGACCGGCGGTTTTAAGGCCGGTCTTGGCGCTAGTTGGACATTCGTTTTCTCTTCTCAGTTTGCAAAATAGGCGAGGGCATTCATGCAGTGTATTTTCCGATTTTTGTCAGTATGATTTTTGCACGTTCTTCTATGAAATCTTCAAACTTATCTTCAATCCAAATATTTTCGTCTACTGGTATAAGATGGAGTTTAATAAATGCTTGTTTATCGGTAACGAATGCTGGGTTATTAATCCATATAGAAAACGCTTTACAATTCTTTTCACCACGATTTGTTCCGTAATCAATCAGTTGAAAGTTCTTGATACTGTTTATTTTTGTACCGTCGTATCCTAAATTCTCCAAAATAGATTTTGGCATTATATGGTCAATGTCGTTTGCTCTAATAGTTTTTGCTTGGTCGTACATTAGATAGTAAATGAAAGAACTGTCTAACTGATCTAAGTTATTGCTGTCGTATTGAGTTGTAAATGTAATTGGATGATCGGTATAAACTTGAAATAATTCATCGATTGGAAAAACTTTGTTTTTATGGTGCTTGATTTCTTCGAGTAATTTTCTGATCCCTGTCTTGTAAGGTATCCACCCAGCTCCTTTACTTCGAAACACTCCATTTATTAACGAATGAAATAGCCATTTTTTAATTATCGGGAATTCTGTATTTCCAGCATCGTAATTGTCAAAAAAGCTCGATACTCCGTTATTGTCTAGCGGCTTGTGAAATAAATGGTAGGCAATAAAAAATAAAGGAATAAAAGAGCGGCTACCATCTTTGTAATAATCGTATGTCTTTGAATGTATTAAAAAATCTTTAAGGCTTTTAAGTGTGCACTTTATTCTATCTCTATTTTTTATTGCAAAGTCAGCATCGCCACCGTCAATTGATGCCATTTCCTTCTTATGATTGTCTTGGAGTATGAATATTAGCTTTATCAAGTTGTCTTGCGAAAGGCCAATTTCCTCATAGCTTTCTAAAGTTTCAATCAGAAAACCTTCCATTTCCCAAGCAAAGCCCTTTAAAATAGATGCCACCAAATCAAAAGAAGATAGCTTAGTACCCCCATCATTTAATCTTCTGAACAATTCGACAATTCTTTGCCTGTTTGCTGTTTCATTGAATGATTTATTTATTACAACTTTTGAAATTCCTAGTGTCTCAGCGGTGATTACGTTTTTGTAAAAAGCCTTTACGTTTTTTGTTATATGTAATTTATGGGTATCATTAGTGATGTTTTGAGTTGTTATTAATTCCGCAGCCACTTGGTCTTCATCATTTGTATCTTTAAGCCTTTTTAGAAGTCCACTTGCTAAGTACCAATTATGTTCAGGTATTGTTCTTTCGGCATTGTCTTTAGATTGTTTTGGAAGTTTTTGCATCTCGTTTTCGAATTTAAATTCAAATTCAGCATTAAAATCACTGTATAAGTCAAAATAAAGAACCTTACCGTTGATGCTACCTTTTAATCCAATATAAAAAGTTTGAAGCCTTTGTTGGCCATCGATTACAAAGTTTTGAAGTTGTGCCAGATTGTCAACCTGTCTTGAGGCTACAAAATCTCCATCTTTTGTGAATGGTCTAAAATTAAACAAGGGTTTACTATCTCTTTCTTCTTCTATGACCATGACGCCACCGAAACTGTCACCTTTCAATAGAGTGTCAAATAGCAACTCCATTTTGTCCTCTGTCCATACCAATGGTCTTTGTATAACAGGTAGAACAAATTTCTCCTCCGCGATTTCAGAAATAACGTCAGAAATTCTGTATGTTTTCCAAATTGCCATGATTTACTCCTGATTTTATTTTGTTGTTCAACTACCTGTTCACCGGTTCACGCGCACGCGTGAACCGGTGAACAGCCTAAATGGAACATTTATTTTAAATGAGTATCCAATATTATATTACGGTATCTAATGTTGGATGCTTGGCAGAGTATATACTATTAGATGCTTTGCATCTCTGCCGCTCTTCGACAATTCATCTAATATCATATGCTTTCATCAAAAACGGATAGCCTTGTGGCATATGTTATTAGATACTTTTACGGCTTTTTCTTTTCATTTGCATCCAAGACCATATGCGCTTCAAGTTCCGTCCCTTTGATCTGCCCGTACCGGATGTACCACAATTTGCCTGCCGGATCCCATTTACCACCAAGCCTTCTGGCCATTTTTCCTAATTCCAGCTCACCGTAAGCAACCTGGACCGGCACTAGCGCCTCATCGGCACGTCTCAGTTGCCTGGCAGGCAACTCCTTCTTCTCCTCAATCAGTTCGACAGTCTTTATCCGGGTGCGGCTAGCCTCGTCGTAACGATAACGAACACAGACAAGATCGGAACCATATTTTTCAACCAGAGCCTTGGTGCCTTTCTGGCCCGGTTTCAATTTAAGCCTGGTTATCACCCAATGCTCCTTAAAAAACGGGATGAAGAAATGATGCGGACTATAAATGATATTTACTTAAAATGCCACAATGCTATGGGTGATTTTATAAAAAAAAGCGGGGGAAATCCCCCGCCTTTCGTATTACTTCTGCGTACATCCCGGCTTATTTTTTTACTTCATCCTTCTTAACTACAGCCATGGCATCATTCAGGATCTTCACACCCGCTTTCGAGGCGGCAATCGAACCGGTCAGGCTTTCGCGGGCCAGGCTTGGGTTATGGAAACCGTCCGAATTCTCGGCTGTCCAGTATTCCCAGAGTACATGGGCTTCTTCATGTTTTTCGCGAGACTGAGCCAGCACGCTCTCCGTGACGCCCATGCGCTGGGCGGCGGCGTACGAGTCAATTAGCTGGCCCAGCCAGTATTCAGCTTTGCGCATTTTGCCTTTGGTGTAGTTGATGATGGATTCCATTTCATACTGCTTCTTCTCAACAGTGCTGTCCGGATGACAGCCAAGGCAGGCTGCCTTGATGTTCTGTTTCGGCTTGATCACGCCGTGGGTTGAGAACATCTTGCCATCTTTGCCTTTCATTTTAGGCATATGGCACTGGTGACACTGTACTCCGGCTTTGTCGTGTACGCTGCCGGCGTAGGTTTCAGCCTCGGGGTGCTGGAACTTGATCAGGCGGGCACCGGTAACGGCGTGTTTAAAGTCAAAGAAGTCAAGATCCTTGTAATGCTTTAGCAGTTGCAGGGCGTTCTTGAGCGGGAAGTGGTTGGTACGCTGGTCGTCGTATTTGACCGCCTTGCCGTCGCTCCACTGGGTACCGGCGCCACAGGCATACTCGACATGGCACTGAGCGCACATCATGCGGGAATCAGTTTTTTCCATAACTCCGATTTTACGGAAACCGTCGCGGAAGTTGATAACCTTCAGGTCGGTCTTGCCCGCCTTGGCAAAGATATTGCCTTTGGTGTCCCGCTCAATAGCCTGAATCAGGCTATCACGCACTACGCGTGGTTGGGTGCCGTGCGGATCGTGACAATGGATGCAGCCGACTGCGTTGTTGGTATCCTTGGCGACATCAACAACATTGGAGGTCCGGTCCCACTTGGCCTTGGGATCCTTGTCACCCATGAACTTCATCTTGAGAATGTGATCGGAGGTCTTGCACTGAATGCAGGTCGGATTGCCCGCCATGGCGGTTTCTTTCAGTTTGTAATCTTTGCCCTTATCCTCAAGCACGTCCCAGGTCTTGCCGACCTTGTCAATCCCTTTCCAGCCATCCTTGAACTGGAAACGTCCGCCCTGGAAACGATCCACGGCAAACTGGTCAATGACCATGAAGGCGTGACCGCGTGGCTCATTGTGCTCAAAGGTGAAACCGTAGGGGGCCAGCAGCTTGTCCTGCATCGGCGAGCGACCAGTTGGAGTACCTTTCTCCTTGCGGGCTCCGCCATCGCGGTTTACGTTGAAGAAACTTTCATATTGGCTCTTGTGGCATTTCCCGCAGAGTGCCTGGTCAATAATCGTGACCGGTTTGTTCTTCTCCGGATCATTCATATGCGCATTCAGCTTGTCATGACAGACCGTACAGGCCAGCTTTGCGTGTTTTGATCGTTCCTTAAGAGCCTTGACCTCGTCGTGACACTCGTAACATTTTGCGCGACCGTCGTTGGCCACTTTTGCAGCCGGTTTTGCCTTGGCAGCAGTAGTCATGGTGGGGATAGAGAGTGCGGCTACAGCCCCGATGATGGCCGCAGCAAGGGCCAGGTTCTTCTTCAGCATGGTGATTCTCCTTTCTTTGATGGTAGTTCTGCTTGATCTGCAGATGGTGTTTGTGTCGTGGCGCGAGCCTGCATCCTGACCGCTTTTGGGGTAACCGGGCATACATATTCACAGGTGCCGCAACCGGTACAAAGATCTTCAATAATCCTGATTCCTTCACCCATTACTATAATAATTGCCTGGGTTTCACAACGTTCAGAACAGCAAAAACAGCCGCAGTTCTTCGCCAGACAGTGCTGATTGTCAGCCTTCGCCACCATATTTATGTCAGGGACCGGCTCCTTTATAGGATTGTTGTCAACAGGCGTTGAAAGAATCGAATCCTCGGCTTCCTGCACGGTTCCGCCGACCTTCAACAAGGCTTCACCTATGGAAAAAAATCCCTGTTTGAAAAAATCCTTGCGCGATAGCGTCACTTCTTCTTTCCTTTGGTGGTTATTATTTCTTTCTCTCTACCTCACCCTGATTTGTTTAAGAGTAACATCCATTCAAGTATGTGCAACCGATATCGTAATTACAGCAGTATATAATAGTTTTGCCAGAATTCGTTTTTACCATGTCAGAGCCAAATACAATTGACCCAGGTCAAAATTTATCAGTATATGTTTTTCTGAATATGCATGTCTGTTTAGAAGTAAATGGTTAATATGATCACTTTTATACTTGACCTTTTTGGTGATAGTAGTAAAGTGGACTCAAATAGTCTTATTTAATTGAGGGGGGGATATATCATGACACTGGAAAAAATAAAGGCTCCTGATTTCTTGCTGGAAGGGAGTGATGGTAAACTACATAGTTTGAAACAGTACGCCGGAAAATCGGTGGTTATATATTTTTACCCAAAGGATAATACTCCGGGCTGCACCAAGGAAGCATGCGGGTTCAGGGATCACTTCAAGGAGTTAACAGACAGCGGTGTTGTTGTTCTCGGAGTCAGTAAGGACAGTATTGCAGCGCATAACAAATTTATCACCAATTACAGTTTGCCTTTTGTATTGTTGAGTGACCCTGATTGCTCGATGATGCAGGCGTATGAAGCTTATGGAGAGAAGATTATGTGCGGCAAGAAATCGTTAGGCACGATTCGCTCAACGGTAATTATCGGGCCTGATGGCACAGTAAAAAAACAGTGGGCAAAAGTTGCCAAAGCCGAGCAGCACCCGGATCAGGTGTTGGAATATCTGCGGGGCTGATTCCCGCATAACCTTATCCTGATAAACAGGATAACTATAAAAGGGGGATTTTATGAAACGCTTATTTGCTCTTATTTTATCAGTTGCTCTGCTGGCACCGTTTAATGTTCTGGCCGCAACATACACACTCGACCCGGCTCATACCACTATCGGTTTCAAGGTTAAACACCTGATGATAGCCAATGTCAAAGGCTCCTTTGAAAAGTTCAAGGGATCGGTGGTGATTGATGAGAAAGATATTACCAAGTCAAAAGTTAATGTCAGCGTTGAAATAGCTTCAATTAACACCAATATTGCCAAGCGTGATGAGCATCTGCGCAGTGGTGATTTCTTTGATGCCGGTAAATACCCTGTCATGACGTTTGAATCAACCAAGGTAGAACGGGCAGGGGCAGATACTTTGAAGGTAACCGGTAACCTGACAATCAAAGGTGTGACAAAGCAGGTCGTTCTGACTGTAGATGGTCCGAGTGGTGAGATAAAAAGTCCTCAGGGAGTAGCAAAACGTGGTGCTTCTGCTGTTGCTACTATAAACCGCCAGGATTTTGGGGTCAGTTGGAATAAGAAACTTGATGCCGGTGGCGTTTTGGTTGGAGACGAAGTACAAATCTTAATTGATGCGGAACTAGACAAACAGTAATATACCGGCAGTCATTTTATCTTCAGGAGGCTCACCGAATATGAAATTTGTAACCCTTGATGAAATCGTTAAGTTTGCTATTGAGCGTGAAGACACCGCTTACAAACTCTACAAAAGGGCTGCGGAACTTTCTACCAGCATCTCTTCAAAAAAGATGTTTGAGGAGTTGGCTCAGGAAGAGGCGACTCATAAGGATGTTTTTGTCAGGATTGACGAGGACAAGGCAGAGAGCCACAAGCTCTGTACCCTTCCGGAATCCAGTATCGCCAAATATCTGGCCGATGTTCCCTTTCGGGCCGATCTGACTTATAACGAAATTCTGGCCTTTGCCCTCAAAACGGAGGAGAACGCCTACCAGCTTTACAAAGCTGCGGCTGGCATGACTGAAGATCCTAAGCTGCAAAAAGTGCTGATGAATTTTGCTGATGTAGAGCTTGGTCACCGCCGCAAGATAGAAACTATTTATGAGGAGCGGGTCCTGACGGAGGGGTAGTTTAATAGGATGTAGTTTTCACATTTAGGTAACAAATAAGGCGACCGATAGGGCCGCCTTATTTGTTACCTAAACTTCGATCCGGAACTCGACCCCATCTTCAGTATTGCTTGCAGTCAGGCGGCCACCCATATTCTGTTCTATAATTACCTTTGACATATACAGGCCAATACCTGTGCCTTTGTCCGGTGAGCGGGTAGTAAAATATGGGTCAAAAATCTTAGGCATTATATCCTCCGCTACCCCACCGCAATTGTCCCGTATATAGACGGCTGAATGCCCGTTTTCACAAGTTATGCGGATCTGGATGCACGGCGCGGTGACCGAACGCTCGATGCAGGCTTCGCGGGCATTGGAGAGGATATTGAGCATTACCTGTGCGTACTCGTTCTGGTAACCGTCGGCGGTGACACTTTCATCATCTTCAAAACATACCTGAACATTATGGCTTGATAGTATCGCGGAGACGAACTCGAGGGCACGGTGAATCGTTTTACTGACATTGAATTCACGCATTTGTTTGTCTTCGCGGAAGAAGTTGCGGAAGTCATCGATTGTGCGTGACATATGCATGATAACATCCATAGCTGTGTCGATTTCCTTTTTCAGTTCGTCATGCGTCATGTCGCCGGCATCGAAAGAAAACTGAAGGTTCTGGATGATCAAGCCGATATTATTGAGCGGTTGTCGCCACTGGTGAGCGATGTTGTTGACCATTTCGCCCATTGACGCCAGGCGTCCTTGCTGTATCAGGGCCAGATCTTTGTGCCGCAGATCAGTTATTGCCTGATCAATACGTTCTTCCAAAGAGCGATTCAGCTCTTCAAGATTTGTCTGTACTTCCTCTCTTTTTGAAACTTCACCTTCAAGCTTTTCGGTCTGTTCTAAAAGCTCATTTTCCATATATCTGCGTTCTGTAATATCCTGGTTACTGGCTCGCCAACCCCATGGGAGGCCTTCCTGGGTAAAAACCTGCTGGCAAATGTGACTGATCCAGCGGACTTCACCGCTCTTGCGCACAATCCGGATTTCTAAAGGCAGAATCTGCCCATGAGAATCTTTGACGTGGGTGTGATCCAGAAACAGTTCGCGGTCATCGGGATGAATTATCCGATGGAACAGTTCGCGATCGTTGTTAAATTCTTCAACCGAATACCCGGTGAGCTCCAGTACTGACGGCGACATATACAGGAAGGAGGCACTAGGTAGTCGCCAGTATTCCCAGTTGGAAGCATAATCTGCGATCACTCGCAAAAGCGACTCACTTTCCTTAAGTGATTCCTCTGCCTTCTGGCGTTCGGCTACTTCGCCTTCCAGCTGCAAGGTCCGACTGTAAAGCTCGTTTTCGACCTGTTTTTGGGAGTTTGCGCCTTTTGAAAGCTGACGTGCACCCATGAAGGTTAATCCCAAACCCAGAAACCAGATCAAGCAGTGAAATGCAAGAGAACCAATAAATTTTCCGTGACTTATATCAATAAGTGGTTGAACCGGTATTGAAACACTTACTCCCCCACGTATTGAGCCGACGGTGTATTCTTTAGCTGAGTGGCACTTCAAACAAGGCTTTTCGGTAATAAAAGGGGTCATAACCCGCATATAAGGCTTGTCATTCATTTTCACGAGGGCATTGATCTCATGCGCACCGCTTTCAAAAGAACGCAGGGCATTTTCTTCCCACGGGTCAGGTAGGTTTTCAGGCCTAAGTGGTTTCAGGCTTGTGAAGTGGGCCCGCCCAAAAAAAATACTACCTTCCTTATAAAGTTCATTGACCTGCCTGGTCATGTAGCACGGATTTATCAGGGTCAGTTGTTCTCCTGCCGGAGTAGTGATATCGCGTTCCGGTATATGGGAAAGATAAGGATTCGGGGGGGATTGTTTTGTGGCCGGCACATAAACATTGCCGTTAGTCGCACTCCATCGGCGATACAGTGCATCCCGCTCGATTACCGTGCGTGCCTCTGCCAGTGCAATTTTTTGAAGTACTTTTTGTTCGGCATATAAATTCCAGAACCACGATACAACAATCAAAACCGTCCAGCAGACTGCCAATGTCCAGGCAAACAGCCTGATTCTCCGGAAGAGAAAACCTTTTTCATCAGTGAGGTTCATGGTTGTTTGCGATGGTAGCATCGGATACCTCTGGAGTAAAATTGCACTGCGATGAGTTTACTCATGTAAAGCGTTTTACGCATGAATCCGAATACGGAGACAGTTTAGAGATGCTGTTATTGGAAACTCTTCATGTATTCATTGTACGTTGTTTCAATCTATCACCATCATAACTTTTTTTCGATTCGTTTTAGCATAAGAGAATTGAGAACAACCGAAACTGATGAAAACGCCATCGCCAGACCGGCGTACTCCGGTTTAAGGTATATGCCGTATCTGGAAAGCAGGCCAGCTGCCACTGGAATACCGAGGATGTTGTAGAATAGTGCCCAGAACAGATTCTGCTTGATTTTGATCAGTGTGGCCCGACCGATTGCAATTGCACGTACGGCGTCCAGCAGATCACTACGCATCAGGACAATATCGCCGGTCTCTTTCGCAACATCGGTGCCGCCGCCGATGGCTATACCGATCTGGGCTTGAGCAAGAGCAGGCGCGTCGTTAATCCCATCACCAACCATGCCGACGATCATGCCGCGACTCTGGTACTCTTTGACAACTTCCAGTTTTCGGTCCGGCATCACTTCGGCTTCAAATGTGTCGACTCCGACCTGTTTCGCTACGATGGCGGCAACATCAGCGTGGTCACCTGTGATCATACAGGTGGTTATACCCATGCTGCGCAGTTCGGCAACGGCTTGAACTGATCCCGGTTTAAGTGTATCAGCAAAAGCCGCGACGCCTACCAGCCTTTTTTCGGCAGCAACGTAGACGAGTGATTTACCGGCTGCCGTCAATTCGGCACACTTCTTTGCCAGTGGCAAAAGTGTGATGCCGAGCTCAAACATGAGTCTTTCGTTGCCGACCGCTAGCTGAAATCCACCGTAGTGGCAGGTTATTCCAAGTCCGCCTCGCTCCTCAAAGCCTTCAGCCTGCCCCGGTTCGATCCCGGCTTCCCGTGCCGCTGCGATTGCTGCCTGTGCCAGCGGATGGGTCGAATATGCTTCGGCGGTAGCAAGGCATTCAAGCAGTTTGGTAGGGTCTACGCTACGCGCTACCGGCACCAGGTCTGTCATTTCCGGCGTTCCCTTGGTCAGTGTGCCGGTTTTGTCGAGCAGGAGAACATTAAGCCGGGAGATTGTTTCGAGAGCGGAGCCTTTTTTTACCAATATGCCACGACCAAGGGCAATGCCGCTTCCGACCATTATGGCGGTGGGTGTAGCGAGGCCCATGGCACAGGGGCAGGCTATTACCAGTACGGTAATAGCAAAACGGAAGGCGGTCAGGAAGTCGCTGGAAAGAACGATGTACCAGAAAGCAAAGGTTGTTGCCGCCAACAGCATCACTATCGGTACAAACCAAGCTGAGACAGCATCGGCAAAGCGTTGGATCGGGGCTTTGTCACCCTGGGCTTCGCGTACCATTTTGACAATTTGTGCCAGCAGAGTCTCTTCGCCGATTCTGGTTGCCCGGACCCGCATGACGCCATTTGTGCTGACGGTAGCTCCGGAAACAAGATCTCCAGGTTTTTTGAGTACCGGCAACGATTCACCGGTAACCATGCTCTCATTGACAGCGCCGCCGCCTTCAAGTACTTCGCCATCGACCGGAATTATATCCCCTGCGCGAACCAGAACTACGTCGCCGACCCTGATAATAGATGCGGGGACTTCTTTTTCGCCATCTTCGGTGATCAGGCGAGCTTTGTCAGCCTGCAGATGAAGCAGCTTTTTGAGCGCTTCGCTTGCTTTGCCACGGGCTCTGGCCTCAAGATACTTCCCGAGGCGAATAAATGCGATCAGCATGGCCGATGTTTCAAAAAATACTTCACGATGCGGGCCGAGCAGCCCGAAGTATGCGGCTAGTGAATAAAAATAAGCAGCGGAGGTGCCGAGGGCCACCAGTACATCCATATTGGTGCTGCGATTTTTGAGAGTGCTCCAAGCGCCGCGATAGAAAATTAATCCCGCTGAGAACTGAACCGCCGTGGCCAGCAGCAGATTGAGCTGCATGACGGCATGATTGGAGTGCAACCCCATCGTAAACATGATTGGCAGTGAAGCCAGTAGGGAAAAGATAAACCAGTTCCGTTGGGAACGGAGACCTTCGTCTTGTGCAACTTCAGCCACGTTCAGTTCTACCGGAGTGTAGCCTGCGGCATGGACAATGCTGAAGATGTCGGCGGACTTTAACTGCTGCGGATCAAAACAGACGAAGCCGGTTTCTGCCGCCAGATTGACGATGGCGGTAGTAATAGCAGGATGTTCGAGCAGTTTCTTTTCAAGAGTGTTGACACATGAAGCACAGTGAAGTCCACGCACGCCAAAGGTCAGCTCGCCATCTGCTTCATTCAAATTATCACTGGTTGTACCGGTTGTTGAGGCGGTTTCCTTGTTCATAAATGTGTTACCTTTGTTTAAAATTCCCACGGACAAAATGTCCCCAGGTGATTTTTATTGCCGAAGCAATAGGCAGCGCAAGCAGGATGCCCCAGAACCCGAGAGTTTCACCAAGAGCCATGACCATGATAATAGTCACCAGAGGATTCAGGTTCATCGATTCCTTGAAGACCAGTGGCTTAATCACATAGCCCTCGACAAAGTAGATTATCGCAAATGCAAACGTTGTCTGGCCAAGCATGGCTACGGACTGGAATTTAAACCAGGCAAAGAATATGGCAGGCAGAGTCGCGATAATTACACCAATGAACGGCAGGATTGAGGCGGCACCCGCAAATGCGCCGCAGAAGATCGGATGAGGGATTCCGAGTGCAAAAAGGGCAATTGTTGCGAGCAGTGCAACGATGATAGAGACTACTACCTGGCCGCGCAGATAACCGCCAATACTGCCGTTGACCTCATTGGCAATGTCTACAATCTGAGTACGCCTGCTGTCCGGGAGCCAAGAGATCAGCGTGTCGATGACGGTCTGCTTATAGTAGAGCATAAAGAAAACCAGAATTGGTGAGAGTACGATGTTGAATAGATTGAAAAATATACTGGTCCCGAAGTGATATGCCCAAAATCCGGTCTTTTCGGCCGCCGTATCGATATTACTGGAAGCTTTATCGATCAACCACTGAATTTCATCCGAGCCATAACGGTCAGGCAGACGCATTTTCCATTCGATGGCGACTTGTTTGAGTTTCTGGATATAGACCGGCAGATCGAGGATGAAGGAATTCCAGCTGATGGTTACGGCCGGTACGATGAATGCCAGGAAGAAGACGGTTAGAACTCCCAGAACAATATACAAAATCCCCAGTGCATAGAGCCGCTTCATGCCTCGACGCTCGGCGCTTACAAGAAGGGGATCAAGAAGGTAGGCAATGACCCAGGAAAGGAGAAAACATGAAATAGTGTGTTGCAGTGCGTAACCGGCAGCGGCCAGCATGCAGAAAAGCAATAATGTCGCAATAAACCTGCCGTAATCATTGCGAGGCTTATGAGAGTGGTGAGTCTCGTCCATATGTCACTCCTCTATGCGTGCTTAATGCCCTGCAGAACCGAATCAGCCGTAAACAGGTTGTTCTCTTCCATCCAGCTTTTAAGCCGTTTGGAAAGAAACTGATCCTTCAATAAAGCAAAGCGTTCCTCCTCGGTCGGGTAGAAAGAAAGAATGTCTTCAATTTTTCCGTACGGTTTTTTGCCAGATAGCGAGCTACTAAGCAGGTTACGTAATTCCATGTCGGATATCTGTTCGATAAATTCAGTTAGAATCTGTCGTTCGCTCCGATAGTCAAACGGTGGAATCTCCAGGAAACGCTCACCATTGTTCCGGATCTGTTGCCGTACTTCATTGTTGTCTGTTGTGGACGGAATAAAAAATATTTCACCTGTTAGCCTGTCGAGGTAATATGCCTTATCAGGCTGCCCACTGGTAAATGCCCCAAGCAGGTCTTCCCAAGATATTTCAACACTGTGAATCGTTGCCATCTAAGTTTCTCCTTATTCCGATTCAAAATCGGAGTTACGTTCTTCTTGTTGACTTTTTACTATTGATCGAAGCACAATCCGCGCCATGCGAACCATTTTTATTGCCGATGCTCATCTTGTCTCACCTGAAGACACTAATTACCGCCGGTTGCTCCGTTTCCTGCGCGATCTGGAAGGAAATCTGGACACCCTATATGTAATGGGCGACCTGTTCGATTTCTGGCTTGGGTTCCCGTCACACAATTACCCACAATATGATGCCGTTATTGATGCCTTGGAGCGGTTGGTCGCGCACGGCTGCAGACTTGTCTATTTTGAGGGAAATCACGATTTCCATCTGGGCACAATCTTTTCGCAACGACTAAAAACTGAGATTCACACCGGGCCTGCCGTTGAATGTGTACAGGGAAAGCGGCTTTATATCTGCCACGGCGACCAGATTAATAAAGAAGACCGCCTTTACCGCCTGTTGCGATTTCTGTTGCGAAGCCGCCTGGTGACAACCGGTATCAAATATTTCCCTCCAATATGGGCACAGAATATCAGGGGCCATCTGCAGAAAAAGAGTCAAGCCGGTTATGCCGTGAAAACGGCTCGCTGGGACTACCGTCAGATTCTTCTTGATTTTGCCGGTTACCTCCAGAAACAGGGGTGTGACGGACTTGTCACCGGTCACTTCCATCTTGCTCTACGTGAAGACCTCCCGGGGTCTGTCTTCTCCATCCTGTCGCTCGGCGACTGGATGGAGAAGTTCACTTATGGTGAAATGCTGGATGGAAATCTGCAATTAATGACCTATACTGAGCCTGAAACATAATGGCGGCAGTGTTCTACAGCCAGTTCATCCGTTCCCTACTGTCTAAAAAACTCTTCCAAAGCCTGTTCTCCAACCTGCGAAGCCTTGACCTTCCACTTATCAGGATTAATGACCAAGGCAACCAGCGCAATACGAGGGTTTTGTAACGGCGCAAAGGCCGCAAACCAAGAATAATGGCCCTTGGGGTCTGTGCCGTTGATAGACCCGGTCTTGGCAGCTATAGAGACATCCAGCAACGGTCGACCGCGTCGATCATGAAATGCTTTGCGGGATGTGCCGGTCAGAACAGTGCTGGAAAGCATTCGCGTAAGTGATGCCGATGTCTCCGGTGTAACTAGTTGACGCAACTCACGCGGGGTAAATGTTTCTTTTTCAACTCCTTGTCTATCTATGATGCTACTTGTCAGCCCTGGAACCATCATCTTCCCGCCGTTGGCTATTGCCGACATGATTACCGCTGCATGAAGTGGGGAAATTTTAACGTCGTGATCCAGCCCGGCTCCCATCAGTCTCAGGCCATGGTTATTGGCCGGTTCCGCAGCCTGACTCTGTTTAGCCGGAATGCCTGGCAGCAGTTCCTGATTGAACCCGAAGCGGGAAACAGACGCCATGACGGATGACTTGCCGGCGATGTCGCTTGCCACGCGTCCGTATACCGGATTGATTGATTTCCCCATAGCATAGGTGAGGTCCATACGGTTGTTTCCGCCACGAGGACTTGCATCCCAATAACGTGGATTTTCAGAATAGGAGCCTCCACGGAATTCTATCACTGATTCAGGTGTAATCTTATGGTTTTCAAGAGCTGCGGAGGCTGTAATGATCTTGAACAGTGAAGCCATCGGATATAACTGGTAAACTGATTGTTTTGCCCAGTCCGGATCAATTGATGAGTAGGCGGTCATGCCAAGAATACGGCCAGAGGCCGGTTCAATGGCAACAAAAACTCCGTAAGGCACCTGGTTTTTTGCCAGAAATTCATAGACCTTTCGCTGTAGGTCTCCATGAATTGTAAATATATGCTGTAGCCCTTCAGGCGTGAGAGCAGATACACGGGAGCCGTTAACCTCAGCGGTCGCAAGAAGGTCGCTGGCGGCCGCAAATCGACTGGCTGCAACAGGATGTTTGGCCGCTTCAGCCGGCTTTGTAGCAACTGAGGTTATAGATGTAATCCAAGTGCTGACATTCAGGCCTGCTGCTTCTGATTTACGCAGCGCTAAAACGCAGAGCGGAGCAAAAGCCAGAACAATAGCAATGAACAATAGGGCCATCTTCAACTGTTGAAGGCGTTTTCCAGTTGGAAGCGAGAGTCTGAACCTGACTGGTTCACTGATCCGTTTATGGCGCTTGTTTATGGAGCCGTCGCCGAAGAATCTAGACCCAAAGGTTGATTTTTTTTTAGTTAAATGTTTAAGATCCTGCATGGTGTCCTGAATTGAAAGTAATTTGTTAAATATATCGTTAAGCGTCTGGTGTTGTCAACGGACCAGTCTCTGGAGTCGACCAGAAAGAGTTGATGCGGTTAATGAAGGCCATTAAAAGCCCGTAGTGATGGTGATCGAATAACAGGGAAATGCGGGGTAGATGGGCAAGATCCGGCTCATCGATTTCTTCGGGGAACGCCTCGCAAGATCTGATCTGATCACCATCTTTTATAAGCCCGGGGAACTCTTCGGTCAGTGTTGCAATCTGTTTATCCGTAAGCATTTTCTGTAAGCGTATAACCAACCGGTTTTCAATGAAACGGAGCGAATGGTAGATATTATAGAAAGTTTTGATTACCTGGAGAGCCTCATGCTCGTCCCTAGTGACCGTAAAGAGTGAAAAATCTTCTCCCGAGATGAATCCTTTTACGAGAAGGCTTTCTTTGACAAAATCAAAGAATCGCTCCCAGTAACCATCCTGGTCGTCCATAAGAATCAACGGCTTAGGGGATGTTTTCCCGGTCTGTATCAATGTGAAAACTTCCATTGCTTCGTCAAGTGTCCCGAATCCTCCCGGAAAAACAACAATTGCATCAGCCTCTTTAACAAAAGCCACCTTACGGTTAAAAAAGTACTTGTATGTCACCAGCCGCGGATTGCGATACATGACAGGATTTGGTTTTTGCTCAAAAGGGAGCCGGATATTTACGGCGAATGAGTTCTCGCTTCCCGCCCCTTCATTGCCTGCCTGCATTATGCCAGGTCCGCCGCCAGTAATAACCATATAGTTGTTTTCTGCCAGGATGCTACTGAAGTTCACACACTTCTTGTACATCTCATCAGTTTCTTCAGTGCGAGCTGATCCAAAGATGGTAACTTTTTTGCGGTGTCGATATGGGCCAAAAACCTTTGCAGTGTAGCGCATTTCACGCAGTGTGCGATTTATTAGTTTAAGGTCTGCCAAGTAGTCAACATCCTGACCTATTTTAAGCGTTGCAAGGATCATCTCTTTAATTACAGCTGGGTGGTGGATGCCACCAGATTCCTCAACCAACTGATTTATAATCTGGTCTATTGGTTCGTTGCTTCTGGAAAAACTCAATTCCATGATTTATTCCTTCTGGGTGGGGGCAAAATAATATTGATGCGTTTGGGCACGTTATCACAGGCACCTTTGTAAAGCAAACAGCTGATTACTTCAGTAATCGTGACATGTGTATCGAATAAGCTTGAAAGCAAACATTAGGTTTGTTATAAGGTCAAGAGATTATTGTGGCTTCAATCTGTAACAGTTACTATTTCCGACGGGCAGGGAGACATAGCATGTCCAATCCAACGCTGGTCATGTACGAAGAAGAGTTTCAGGAAGTCAACGATGTTATTGCGCGCTTGCTGAATGAAGCCAACGCAAAGGTGATTTTTCTGGTGGACAAAAATGGGCAACTTATCTCCGGAGTTGGAGAAACCGAGCGTTTTGATACAACGTCGCTCGCTTCTTTGACAGCTGGAAATATTGCTGCCACCGGTGGTCTGGCCAAACTGATAGGTGAAAAAGAATTCTCGATTCTTTTTCACGAAGGAGAGAAGGATAATCTCCATATTTCGATTGTTGGTGGTAGGGTCATTCTGGTGGTTCTGTTTGACAACCGCTCTTCACTCGGACTTGTCCGTTTGCGAGTAAAAAAATCATCGGAAGAGCTTTCGGCTATCTTTGAAAAATTGATGAAAAAATCGGAAGAACGTGAAAAACGTGGTTCTTCTGATTTTCCTTTTGCCGAAATAACTGACGACGACATTGATAATCTTTTTAGCTGAAACCAATAACTGGAATATACGGGTTGGTACGGTTTTTATTTTATCTACGTTACTGCCGAAATAATTTCTGACTTACTAATTAATGACGGGGAAAGCCAAAGATGTCCTTCATCAACTATGCTTCTCGTGAAATAAATTGTAAAATAGTCTATTATGGCCCGGGCCTGTGCGGAAAAACGACAAATCTCCAATTTATTTATCAAAAAACCGCAGCGGATGCCAAAGGTAAGATGATAAGTCTTGCTACAGAGACTGAGCGCACGCTTTTTTTTGATTTTTTGCCGCTTTCGTTGGGCGAAATAAGGGGATTTAAGACTCGTTTTCATCTTTATACCGTTCCGGGCCAGGTTTTTTACGACGCGTCCAGAAAGCTGATTCTGAAAGGTGTAGACGGAGTTGTTTTTGTCGCCGATTCGCAGGAAGAGCGAATAGATGCCAATATTGAGTCGCTTGAGAATCTGAGGATAAATCTTAAAGAGCAAGGCTATGATCTGGATAAACTGCCGTATATTGTTCAGTACAACAAGCGTGATTTGCCGGGTGCTATGTCTGTCGAAGAGTTGAGTCGCGAGTTAAATCCTACGAGAGTCCCTGAATTTGAAGCGTGTGCTACAACTGGCGAAGGGGTTTTTGATACTCTTAAAGCGGTGGCCAAGTTGATTCTGATTGATCTGAAAAAAGGAAGATAGTCCGGTATAAAGAGAAAGATGTTTAATGACGGATTTTATGTCTATGGCTCTTAGGACTTGATTTATTACATGTAGCGTGGTAGATACCTTGTTCCTCTGTAATTCTGAGGATTGATGCATACGGAGAGATGGCCGAGTAGGTCGAAGGCGCTCGCCTGCTAAGCGAGTATACTGGGAAACCGGTATCCAGGGTTCGAATCCCTGTCTCTCCGCCATTTAACATTTATGCGCAATAAAATTTATTCCGTCAATTCGCTTCGCAAAATAAAACCTCATGCCTGAACCAGCTTCGACTCCTCGACAACATCCATTAAAACTTTTCGCAACTGATCAAAACTATACGGCTTGTTGATTAATCCGGCTATCTCATCAATGGGAATCCGGGAGGTAACATCAGCTTCACCAAAACCGCTGGAGATAATTATCGGTAGCTCGGGATTGAGTTTTTTAAGTTCGCGGAACAACTCATAGCCACCCATGACCGGCATACCAATGTCTGTCACAACCAAGGTGATATCGGCGGCGTTATTATGGTACAACTCCAATGCCTCTTTGCCGTTTGATGCTTCTATAACCGTGAATCCCAGAATTGTCAGCATTGTCTTCGCAATCAATTTGACCTGCTCCTCATCCTCTGCCAGCAGTATTGTGCCGCTTCCTTGCCATGGCACTGAAGGGACAGCGTGGCTTATGGTGTCATCTCCGGCCGTGTCACTGTTCTGAATGGGCAGATAAACCTTGAAGGTCGTCCCCTTTCCAGGTTGGCTGGTGAGCTGTAATGCTCCCTTATGAGCAGTGATAATGCCAAGTACTGCCGACATCCCCAGGCCACGCCCCGTGAATTTAGTGGTGTAGAACGGCTCAAAGATTTTGCATCTGGTCTCATCGTCCATGCCGCAACCGTTATCGGTAACTTTAAAACAGATATATTGTCCAGCCGGAATGACCTTGCCGAGATGATCTTTCTTTGATTGCCCCTCCTGGATCTCCTTCCTAGCCAGTGAGACACATATCTCGCCTTGCTCTTCTCCGATAGCCTCTGCTGCATTGATAATTAAATTCATTACAATCTGCCTGATCTGGCTGGCATCGCCTGTGATGAAGTGAGTGTCGGTGCAAAGTTCGGGTTTGATTACGACATTTTGTTTGATGGTTGTTTTCAGCATAGTGACCATCTCATCTACCAGCATCCATGTATTGATCTGATCTTCAATGAATTGGGCTTTTCCGGCATAGGCAAGCATCTGGCGGCACAATGCAGCAGCACGCTCAGCAGCTTTTTCTATCTCGGGTATATGTTTCTCAGCATCGTCATAATCCATTTTTATCAGAGAACTATACCCCATTATGACCGCAAGGATGTTGTTGAAATCGTGGGCAATGCCACCGGCGAGGACTCCCAGGCTCTCCAGCTTCTGGGTCTGCTGGAATTGTTGTTCGAGTGCCAGTTTTTCTTCTTCAGCTTTTTTTCGATCGGTAACATCTGCTGCCATGCTCATCACAGTACGACGACCGTCCGATATGAAATTGATTGAAACGGAGCTGAAATCCCAAATCTTCTTGGAGCCGTCTCGACAGTTTACGGTATATTCTCCTTCAGCTCTACGGTGTTCAAAATTATAGAGTGTCTCCATTTCAATAAGAACTGCCTGTTTATTTAATCCATAGGCTTTTTCTGCCCAGATGGCAGTGGTTGGGATATCGGCCAGTGTATAACCGCTCAGTTCAGTCCATGCACGATTCAAGGCCAATACCTCGCCATGCTCGGCGTGGATCATAATTGGGAGCGGAGCTTCCTCAATTACTTTGCGAAACCGCGCTTCACTAAATTTCAATGCCTCTTCCCGATGTCCTAAGGTTTTCAGCAGGGAATTGAAGCTATCGATCAGTTGTCCTATTTCATCTTGGTGTATGATAGGCAGTAGTTTAGTAGGCTGGTTTGTCTTTGACATGGCGGCCAAAGTATCAATGGCGGTAAATATCGGAGCCAGTTTGCTATTCAACGCCCACCAGGTCAAACAACCTGACAACAGCGTTAAAAAGATCGTTATTACCAACATGTGCTTTTGCGTTGCGTGGATAGGAGCAAATGCTTCTGCAGCAGGGGTGCTAACGATAAGAAGCCAATTTGCGGCGGGAATATGTTTTGCTGCCAGCAACTGGTCGACACCAAGAGAATTTAAGGAACGGCCAGAACCCTCAAATCCTTGATTGTATCGGTCAAACAAAGGGTTAGCGCCTGGCGCTGGCATTGGCTGCATAATACGTTTTTTATCTGTTGCTGTGACGATCAGTTTGTGTTTCGGAGCAATCAGAAGAAAGCCCCCTGCTTTGCCATATTTGCTTCCAGAAATCTTGTCCAGAAAGTTAGGTTTACTCAGGTCGACAACTCCGGCAAGTGAGCCGATAATCCTGCCTTGATCATCACGAATGGGAGCAGCCATGCCGATTACCGGTGTGTTTAGCTGTTTGCCTATAACCGGACTGCTGACGGTTGTCTTGCCTTCCTTGAGAGCGGCTTTGATGTGATCTCTGAACATTAAATTGATGCCACGTCGATTGACCGACAGCGGAATGGATGCCGTGACTGTACCATCAGCCGTAGTAATGAAATAGCCGCCGTTGAATAACGTGTCAAAAGTGATGCGATTTTCAAGAAATGTCTGTAACTTTGCCGTATTGCTAAATAAGGTTGGGGTAATTCTGGCGGAAACTCTTTCCAGTGCCCTCAAACGGAATTCAAACTCTTGATTGATATCTGCTGCCAATATGGTTGCTATTGAGAACTGTTGTTCCCCCAACTGCTGCCGCAAATCTTTTTGAAGTGACCGGTTGGCGTAAAATGACAATGACCAGATGCTGAGTACGAAAACCAACAACGTAACCAGAATGATTCTGGTTTTAAGAGAACCCCATTTAATGCCGTTTAAGTTCATATGGAATTCCTTATGCGAGTTGCCACTGGCGCCCCCAATTTCTTTACCAAACAAAGGAAATACAATTAAACAGGGATTCCTTCTCTGGCCAGTTGATCGCATCGTTCATTTTCAACATGCCCCGCATGTCCCCTGACCCATTTCCATTGCACAGAATGTGATTTAGTGAGGTCAAGCAGCAACTCCCACAAGTCTTTATTTAAGACCGGTTCCTTCTTGCTGTTGAGCCACCCTTTACGCTGCCATCCTGCAATCCACTCCGTCATCCCTTTAACCAGATACTGAGAGTCGGTCGTGATCGAGACTTGGCAGGGTCGCTTTAACTGACGAAGAGCTTCAATAGCTGCGGTCATTTCCATGCGATTGTTGGTCGTCTCTTTGGCACCACCACTCAGCTCTTTCAAACTTTCACCGTAGCGCAGTATTGCACCGTAGCCCCCGGGGCCAGGGTTGCCGCTACAGGCGCCATCACAGAATATTTCTACGATTTGAAGGTCACTTTCTGCCACAATCAACCCCTTCTCTTGTTAATAAAGCTGCGATTGCCTGCATGACTCGATCAACAATCAGCAGATGGGTCTCTTTACTATTCTCCAACTGGAACAGATCGCTGAAATCTAGTGCTGAGCCGAAAATAACCGTAGCATCTTGCCGAAAGCCTGGAAACTTCCAGCGGTTCAGCCCCATTAAAGCGGTAGGAATAACAGTTGGACGGGTATCGTAGATTATTTTTCCGACACCGCGGTTGCCGGGGCCCAATTGTCCGTCTTTATGACGCGTACCCTCAGGGAATAACATAACTTTCTGATCCAGCAGCAGGTCATTTAAAGTTCTTCCCGCTCTAACGTCCCGTTTACGTTTGACCGGAAAAGCTCCCCACGAAGTATAAATAAGACGCAGGAAAAACTTTGTAAACAGTTCCTCTTTAGCCGGTGCCCAAAGCATCTGGAGCGGATTGTGTCTAATAACGGCCCAAGGGAGAAAGATGGTGTCGTAAGCTGATATATGGTTTGAAGTTATTAGGACAGGGCCATCATGAGGTATATTATTACTCCCCTTGATAACAAACCTGTTCAGCAATGATGCGTAGATTCCGACAACATATATGGAAAATGTAACCCAGCAGCGTTGTAGTATATGTGCCTTCACAGTACTCCTTTGTAGCTTGGTACGGGTTTCTGCTTCATCTGCGCTTATAGCATACCGTAGCATATCAGGCAACATACCTTCAGACGGTTGAATATTCGTTTTAAATAAAATATGATGTGCTATAGGTACGATTGATACTCACATGCCGGTGTTTGACTTGTGTGCCATCTAACAAAAATAACAGAAAATCCGGGATTGTCATAGCATGCCTGAATTTGCAGTAAGTGAAGAAAAGAATCGTTGGCTACGTCAAAAAATGGTCGAGTTGGGGGTGCGTGAAGAGGAGCTTGTGGAGAGCTTCGTGCGTTCATCCGGTAACGGTGGCCAGCATGTCAATAAAACTTCAAGCTGCGTTCAGCTGAAACATACTCCAACCGGTATCCAGATAACCTGTATGCGAGAGCGAAGTCAGTCAGTCAACCGTTTCCTGGCTCGTCGTGAGTTGCTTGAGCGAATTGAAGCAGCCTCCGGGGTTGTAACTCCCGAGATGAAACGTATCGAAAAATTACGCAAACAGAAAGACCGTCGCAGGCGAAGGAATGCCAATAGCTGATAACCTAATGCGCTTGCTTTGGCTAGTGAGCTTCGCTCCAGTTTGCTCCGTGGCTGATATCCACCTTGAGCGGGATCCTGGTTTCCACAGCACGCCCCATTTCCTCCTCAACTAACTGCTCCATCTTCAGTAATTCATCCTCTGGGACCTCAAAAACCAGTTCGTCATGCACCTGCATAATCATTCGGCTTTCAAGTTGTTCCGATCTAATACGTGACTCAACCCGTATCATGGCACATTTAATGATGTCGGCCGCCGAACCTTGGATTGGGTAGTTTATGGCGTTGCGGTGGGCAAAGGCCAGCACATTGCCGTTACTGCTCTTGATGTCGGGAATCGGGAGCCTCCGGCCCAGGATCGTTCTTACACAGCCGTTTTCTTCTGCTTCCCTGATGCAGGAGTCCAGGTAAGTGATAGCTCCATGATGTCGTTCTTTATAAGCATTGATGAAATCTTCCGCAATTTTACGCGAAATACCGAGTTGCTTTGCAAGTGAGAATGCTCCTTGGCCATAGATGATGCCAAAATTAATGGTCTTTGCCTGGCGGCGCATCTCGGGAGTCACCATTTCCGGGAATAAGCCGAAGACCTCGGCGGCTGTGCGGGTGTGGATATCTTCGTCATTAGCGAAGGCGTGACAGAATACTTTGTCACCGGAAAGATGCGCCAACACGCGCAGTTCGATTTGGGAATAGTCAGCGGAAAGAATGACATGGCCCGGCGGGGCGATAAAGGCGTGGCGGATTCTACGCCCCTCTTCGCTGCGGATCGGGATGTTTTGCAGGTTTGGATCGGATGATGACAGCCTTCCGGTGTTGGTAACGGTCTGGTTGTAAGAGGTGTGCACCCGTCCTGTGCGTGGATTAACAAGGCGGGGCAGTGCATCGGTGTAGGTAGATTTTAACTTGGCTACACTTCGGTAATCAAGGATCAAACGGGCAATTTCATGCTCTTCAGCCAGTGCAACCAGAACTTCATTGTCGGTTGACCAGCCTGTTTTACCCTTGGTTTTTTTACCGCTCTTCAATCCGAGACGCTCAAAAAGGACCTCGCCCAGTTGTTTGGGTGAGTTGAGGTTGAACTGTTCTCCTGCCAGAGAGAAAATTTGTTCTCCCACTGTTCCCATCCGTCCGGCGAAGTCGCCAGACAGTTCGTTCAGCAGGGTGCAGTCAAGAAGAACGCCATGGTTTTCCATTTCGGCCAGAATTGGCACCAGCGGCATCTCTACCGAGTGAAAGAGGACGTCATCCTTGCCTGCAGCAAGCAGCGGTTCAAACTTTTGACGAAGCAGCCAAGTGGCATCTGCATCTTCTGCGGCATAGCGTGCCGCGGTTTTCAGATCCACCTCAGCAAAGTTTTTTTGATCTTTCCCATTACCAGTCACTTCTTTGTAGCTGATCATGCGGTGATTAAGATGTTCCTGTGCGAGTGCATCCAGGCCGTGCCCATGCCGAGACGGATTAAGCAGATAAGAGGCTAACATAGTATCAAACCATACTCCGTCCAAATTGATACCGTTATTGGCAAGAACCTGCATGTCAAACTTGATATTCTGTCCAACCTTGCGTATGGCAGGGTTCTCCAACAAGGGGCGGAGTCTGTCCAGAACTGTGTTACGGGGAAGTTGGCCGGGGGCCAGATGAACCCCATCACTCTCTCGGCCTTCTTCTTTAAAGGGTAGGGGATTATAAGCGAACAAAGTTCCCTCGCCTTCAATTGGAGGATTGGATTTGTTTACTATTACATGTCCTACCGGCAGATAAAACGCTTCATGATTCCGGTACGAGATCGATAGGCCGACAATCTCGGCTTGTCGAGGGTCGAGGCTGGTCGTCTCCAGGTCGAAGGCAAATTCACCGGCCTGTTCCAACGCAGTTACGAGAGTTTCCAGCTCAATAGCAGTGGTCATAGTTTGATAATTATCGATGGATAAGGTTGCGGTGCCGGTTAGTTCTTTGATAAGGGAGGTAAAACCATATCTTTTGAAAAACGCGTTCAGAGTTTCCTGGTCTGGGTCCATTGCACTCAACGTCTCCAGATCAACCTCAAGCGGGACATTGACCTCAATAGTTGCCAGGCGACGTGAGAGAAGTGCTTGTTCCCGAAACTGACGCAGTTTTTCGCCATTTTTACCTTTGACCTCGTCAGCTCGATCCAGTAACGTATCAAGCGACCCAAACTCTAGAATCAGTTTAGTAGCGGTTTTTTCACCAATTCCAGGTACACCGGGTATATTATCCGAGGAGTCCCCCGCCAATCCCAGTATGTCGATAACAAGTTCCGGGCCGACACCGAAACGCTCGACTACCTCTGCGATCCCAGACTCTTTTCCCTTCATGGTATCCAGCAAGGTAACGTGATCGGTAACTATCTGCATCAAGTCTTTGTCACCGGTAACCACTACTACCTTCCCGCCCTGAGCGGCAAAACGTCCGGCCAAAGCGCCTATAATGTCATCAGCTTCATATCCCTTCAATTCCAGTGTTGGGATGTTAAATGCCCTTACTACCTCACGAATAGGCTCCATCTGCACGCGGAGGTCATCCGGCATGGCGGCCCGATTGGCCTTGTACTCCGGGTACATTTCCGTGCGGAATGTTGTTCGCCCGGCATCGAAAACCACAGCCAGATGTTGCGGGTTATAATCCTTCAGCAGCTTGAGCAACATCTGGATGAAGCCGTAGATGGCATTGGTTGGGTGACCAGTCGGGGATGATAAATTGCGTATGGCGAAGTAAGCCCGGTATATATATGATGAACCGTCAACGAGGTAGAGGGTTTCCTTAGGGTTCATAGGCTTTCCCCTTCGCAAGCCGTTTCCTGTGTGAAAAGCGCGAAAGCCATAGCGGGTCGTTTACTTGATTCGCGCATGGCGAACTGAAGCCCATCAAAGTGCCACCCCTTAGAGCTCCAGTTGTTTAGAGTTTCTTCAATTGCATCTTCGGTGACGATACCTATTTCGACAACTTTGTAGATCAGCATGATAGTATCCTTACGTAGAAATAACGCAATGCGGTGTTCTTTGTACTACATAAAAAAAGGCGGCTCTGAAGCCGCCCTAAAAGAGTCTGTGAGAAGAAGACTATTTCTGGAAACCAAGTTTTGCAGAAATCTCGTCCCCCGCTTTTATTACCAGCGGAATTAATTCATTTTTGATGCGCTCATCAGAGAATCTCATTGACGGTCCGGAAATACTGACTGCACCGATAATGCGGCGGGTGTAGTCGCGGATTGGTGCGCTGACGCACTTGACACCGGTATCCAACTCTTCGTTGTCAAATGCATACCCCTGATCAGCAATCAGCTTTAGCTGTTTTTTTAAGGCATCACGATCGGTAATGGTGTTGGGCGTATAACTTTTCAATTCTTTAGTCGGGATGTAGGCTTCAAGCTCCTCGTCGCTCATGTAGGCTATCTGTACCTTTCCTGCAGCAGTGCAGTAGGCTGGCAGTCTTGAGCCCACCCGCGGGACAACCCTTACGGTCATGGCAGTTTCTACAACATCAAGATAAACAATGTTAAAGTCTTTTAGAATTGAAACATAGGTCGTCTCGTTACATTCCGCAACCAATGCTTCAAGTACCGGTTTTGACTGTCTTAACAACCCCATTTGTTTGATGAAAGTCTGTCCGAGCTCAAGGGTTTTAAGGCCGAGTCGGTAGTTTTCAGTCACTTTATTTTGTTCAATGTAATTGCGGGATTCGAGAGTTGCAAGTAGCCTGAAGACATTGTTCTTATGAAGTTTTAAACGTTTACTTAGTTCAGTAACCCCCAGTTCATCAACTTCACCATAAAACTGCTCCAAAAGATCTAGAGCGTGGGAGACAGCCTGTATGAGATATTCAGATTTTTCTTTTTTTGCCATGAGATGAGTCCTTTTAATAAAATTAGAGTGATAGAAGGGTTATGCAACGTATCAAAATGTCAAAGTTAATTAAAAAATTTGCCAAACATTCCACTTTAGTAAAATATTGTCAAAATACTAGAATATTGTTTTACAATTGTCAAGTGCGAAAAATTGCTTTATATTTAATTGCAGAATGCTGGCATCAGATATGTTTAAAAATTTGATAATAAAACACGTAAGAGGACACTATGCTGAACCTAAGAAAAAAAATACTTGTGGCAATAGATGGTTCTCCTCAGTCCGATAAAGCGGCTGAAGAGGCTGTGCGCCTTGCTGCTGGCAATCAGAGCCAGTTTAAAAGTCGAATCTATGCTTTGCTTGTGTTGCCGAATGCGCCAACTTCAACCTATACGGATTTTGTGCCGGCGGCCCCTATGACAGAAACCAAGAAATGGGATGAACTACGAGAACGATTGTTTTATGTAGTAGAAAAATGTGCAGCTGAACATGATGTCCCGCTGGAAATGATTGTCGAATACGGCGATCCAGCAGATAAAATTATTAATATTGCCAAGCGAGAAGAAATTGATGTGATTGTCATCGGTAGTTCCGGCAAGGGGTTTATCCAGCGCCGGATCAAGGGGAGTGTCTCGCATAAAGTGGCAAGTAATGCAGCATGTTCGGTTTATGTAGTGAGGGGCTAACTCAAGAAAGGATCATTTTTTATGTACCGTTTAATTGCCAAACTTTTTTTAATCATAATCGCTCTGTTGTTGCCAATGTCGGCCTACGCTGCGGAAACATTCCGCGTTCCTATTTTGCTGTATCACCGATTTGGGGCGACAGTTGTTGATGGTATGACAATCACGACTCCGGTTTTTGAAGCACAGATGAAGTATCTGCGTGACAATGGCTATAAAGTAATCCCGCTAAGGCAACTTGTTGACTATTACCGGGGTAAAGCGCCCGCACCGGGTCCCAAGTCAGTTGTAATCGTAGAAGACGATGCTCACAAGTCGGTCTACAGCGATATGCTTCCGATCATAAAGAAATACCACTATCCAGTAACAATCTTTGCCTACCCGTCAGCAATTTCCAACGCAAAATATGCCATGACATGGGATCAAATGCGTGAATTGACAATGACTGGCCTTTTTGACGTTCAGTCGCACACTTACTGGCATCCGAACTTTAAGAAAGAACGTAGAAAATTGAGTCAGGCGGCTTTGGATGCGCTTGTCATGACACAACTGAAAAAATCAAAAACTCGTCTGGAAAGCGAGATGAAATCAAAGGTTGATATGCTCGCCTGGCCTTTTGGAATATACGATGACTATCTGTTAAGTAAGGCCCAAGAGGCTGGTTATGGTGCCACTTTCACCATTGAACGTCGACACGCGACAGCATCAGATTCGGTTTTAAAACTGCCGCGCTACCTGCTGGTAAATGCGGACAGTGGCAAGGCATTTGTGCAGCTTCTCGAGGGTAATGCTGTTAAGCGAAATGTTGCTTATTGATGCCTGATAACGCTCCCCCAAAGCACCCCTGTCCCGACTGCACCTTCTGCCAGTGGTGTTCGGACGACCGTTGCCGCCTCTGTTTGAACCTGGCAGGTTGCCGTCGTTGCAAGCTTTCTATTGCGGAACAGATTGCGCTTTATGACGCATTGAATCCCCCTGATCCTGGTATATTGAAACAATGAATTCAGTTGATTATGTTGTTTTAGGTGAGGCGAGAAGGTGTTAAGTGTCTTTGGAAAAGAGAGTTATGCAGCAGGATGTTGGAATATTTCCCTTGGAACAATCAGATGTGTTATGGTAAAGAAATAAGATATAAAAAAAACTAGGAGGTCGCAGGTGAAAAAAACAACACTAGTAGTTTTAATTATCGCTGCTCTTGCTCTTGCAGGATGCAAAGACAAGCCAAAGACTGAAGCACCAGCCACAGTTCCACAGCAGGGTCAGATGCCTGCAGCTCAGCCGGGTGCAGCAGCACCAGGTGCAGATCCGCACGCTGGTATGAAGGCTCAGGAAATTCCCGCAGGGGCAGGCAAGAAAGCAACTGTTACCCAGACCATGAACTCAGGCGGCTACACATATGTGGAAGCAGCTGACGAAAAGGGTGAAAAAGTCTGGATGGCGCTGCCTGAAACCAAGGTTACCAAAGGCGACAAGATTGAGTATCCGGAAATGCCGCCTATGGTTAACTTCCAGAGCAAAACTCTGAACAGAACCTTTGAAAAAATTCTCTTTGTTCCTGGCATCAGGATTACGAAGTAGGTTTCAGAGCATTAGCATCGAGCGGGGTCATGCAAATGATCCCGCTTTTTTTGTATCACAATTGAGCGGCTTTTGATGGGCCATGCTGCGGAACGATGCTTAGCACCTTGGCATAAAACTCTTTCCCTTTGTTGCTTTTGCCCAGTTCGGCATAGAGATCCCCCAGAAGAAACCACCCCCACGGATTATTCGGTTGCTTGGTCGTAATTTCCAGCAGCTCTTTTTCGGCTTTTTCATATTCACCTCGTTGGCGATACCACTCTCCCGCTATAACATTAGTAGTATAACAGTATCCGAGACGTCTTTTCTGCTGTTTGAAAAGTTCGGGATAATCCTGTAGATTCTTTGTCAGCTCTTTCAGAATACGAGCAGATGACGGCCCTGGCCTAGATGCAACATAAAGGGCTGTCTGGCGAGAGTTTACAAAGATATCTTGTGTGACGTTGCCGCATTTCACTGCGTTTTTATATAGCTGTGTGCCAGGATAATAGGCAAGCGGTGAAACATATCCGTCATCAGGACGGATTTGGCGGACAAGCTCAATAGTCTGTTGAATATCATCGCCAGTTTCTCCCGGAATATCACTAATGAGATAGACTGAAAGATTAATCCCGATCTCTCTGATCAGCGCACATGCCTGCTCAATTTGTGCAGGGACTATTTTTTTCCCCAGTTGTTGAAGGATGCGTAGTGAACCGGATTCTACTCCGAGTTGAATGCATTCACAGCCTGCACGTTTCATCTCTATTGCCAGCTCTTTATCGATTGCAGTGACGCGCGACTGACAGTTCCAGAGAATATTGACCTCCAGCTTCTGCAGAAGTGAGCAAAATTCCAAAACTCTTTTTCGGTCAGCCGTGAAGGTGTCATCACGTATCGAAAAATAGATCAGTCCGTATTTTTTACGAATATACTGGATCTCTTCAACAATAGCGGCAGGTGATCTGAAACCGACTCTTTTTCCCCAAAAGTCAGGCGAACTGCAGAAATAACAGTTGGATGGACAGCCACGGGTTGTGACAATGAATTCAGATTGCAATTCAAGATCGAGGCCGATCGCCCTGTCAAAATAGCGTGCCGGTATCGGCAGACGATCCAGGTCATCAATGTTTTTTCTAGAATTGGTGACTGCAATTGAACCGTTACTGAGAAATGCCAGCCCGGCTATCTCCTGCCAAGCCGTACCTGATGATATTCGTGCAACCAATTCCAGCAGTGTTGACTCGGCCTCACCCAGAACAACAATATCAACTGGTGATCCTTCAGCCAAAATGTCTTCATAGCAGAAGGTTGCGTGCCCGCCACCCATCACAATTGTGCTGTTCGGGAACAGATCCCGACATATTTGGGCAAGTTCCATTGAGCTATGTCTATTATGCGTCCACTGGGAAATTCCGATAAGGTCAGGCTTGAGCGCCAGTAATTCCTGTTTGATTCTGGCGGTTGGCCAAGCAGAAAAATTGGCTAGAAGCGAGTCATACCCAGCTTCTTGTAAGCATGCGTGCAGGTAGCACAAACCGGTTGGCAGTAGGCTTATGTAGGGATCATTGCGGTGTGTTAATCCGGATTGATAGGTGAGAAGGATTTTCATGGCTAAAAAAAATCCGGGTCATGTGACCCGGATGTAGTAGTTATACCTTTATTATATTGGCTATTTTGCAAGGTTTAGTGACACACCAAGTGTGTCATTTGTTAAGATATCATTTTCACTTTCCTCTTCAACTCCAAGCAGTAATTCATTGAAATTTAGAGCATCAGAAGCCGTGTCTGTCATACGCCTTGCTCCAAGATAGCGTGACAGGTAGTATGGCGTATCCATGGTTGAAATGACAACGCGGTGTTCACGCGAAGAGGCGTGGATCATTTTGCGGTTCCCAAGATAAATGCCAACATGTGAAGGGAAGCGGGCGTAAGTTTGGAAGAAGACAAGGTCTCCTTTTTTCAGATCACCACGCATGACCTCATTGCCAACATTAAATTGTTCACGGGCGGTGCGAGGGAGTTTTACGCTCTGCTCACGGAAAACCTGCTGAGTGAAGCTCGAGCAGTCAAGTGCGCTCCGACTGCTGCCACCAAAGCTGTAGCGGGCACCAAGGAAGCTGTAGGCGCTCTTTTTGAGGCTACTAATAGGTTGATTAGCTTCAAGCGTTTTTGCGAGGTCAACCGGTTGATCTGATTCAAGATCAGTCAACTCAGCCAGCGTGTTCGTAAGTTCCTGCTCATTTAAAAGATCTTTGTTAATAAGTTGTAGTCTGTTGGTGTTGACTGGATGAGTTGTAGTTTCGGCAGCCACAAGGATCAGAACCTGGCCAGGTTTGATCTTGTTGCCCTTTAGCCCGTTTAAATTCCTTATGTCGGCCATCTTGACGCCGGTTTTTTTGGCTATTTTGGGAAGTGTATCACCCTTGGAAACTTTGTAGGCATCTTGGTGAACTAAAGCAGAGGCCTTTTTTTGCTGTGAATCGTCGTGTGAAGGTATTATCAGGCGTGTGCCTTTGGAAACACGGGAAGCGGTAAGATTGTTTATGGATTTAAGATCATCAACGGAGACATGGTATTTACGGGCAATGGATTGCAGGGATTCGCTTTTTCTTACTATGTGAGATTTTGATGCCAGAACCAGTTGAGGTAATGCCAGGAGTATGAGGCAGATCGTAACAACAATACGAAGATGGGTCATGTTTCCTCCGGGTTTGTTTTTAAATATGATATGGAAGGCCTCGTTTATATAACAACCGAATTAAAAAGTCAATCTTTGTTGCTTCTTTTAAGGATACTTGCTCAAGCAAAATATATGCCATAATGCTACCTTTTTCGTTTGCCTCGCTCTGAAAGTTTTATTGTGACTGGAGTGTCTCTGAGAACAGATACCTGCTTTTCCGGTAAGCGCAGATTTTTCAAATACTCTTTCCCTTTTTCCAATTGGCTTGCGTCGATGTCTTCGGTTGCTACTGATACAATTTGTGAAACCTGGCTTGCTGGTCCCTCTATATTGACCGAACTCGGTTCGCTGGTGACGTGAGAAGGTGATTGCCCGGACGGCAGCCTGCCTTTAATAGTTACTTTAACCGGCACGCTCTTGCGTACTTTTTTTTCTGCATAAATTCGCACGCTGGAAGGCGATACCGATGATATTATCATTCCTGACGGAGCGGTGACGGCGGCATGGTTTACCCGTATTGCCGTGGTTCCTTCGGTTATTTTGGATGCATCTATTTCTGCGGTCAGATCTAGCTTTGAAGGAGGTGGGGCCAGGCTTGACATAGCTTTAATCTGAACTGTTACGTCTTCGGGCAGGGTACGGAGCAAAACCAGGCCATCAGGGATCCCATGCAACCGTACCGGAGCCGTTACCGTTGTGATCTGTCCCTGCCGGGTTGTTACCAGTCCCCAGAAAACACACACGCCAAGCAGGAGGGAGACCTTTGGGAGCAGATTTGAAAAAAGGCGCTGCCGCATTGTAACGCGTGGGCGTTCAATTTCATTTCTCAGCAGTTCATCCAAAGCCATAATCAGTTCTGTGGGGGTACTCATACTGTGAAACTTACCCGAGGTCACCAGAGAAACTTCGCCCCGTTCCTCTGATATGGCAACAACAACTGCATCGCTTCGCTCCGACAATCCGAGAGCTGCCCGGTGGCGGGTACCCAGATGTTGCGGAACATCCGGGCTGACCGAGAGTGGCAGGTGGCAGGCCACCTTTTCGATCCTGCCGTTATTGATGAGAGCTGCTCCATCATGGAAGGGTGCGCCGTCATAAAAGATTGACTCCAGCATCTGGGGGGAAATTTCACTGTTTATTAATACCCCGTTTGTCAGCAGATCATGCAGTGATTCATTTCCTTGAAAAACAATCAGGGCACCGGTTTTGTTGGCGGCCATCCTGAATAGTGTTTCGGCAATATCCTGAAATTGACTGTGCTGAGTTTCCTGGTGACTATCAAGTATATGGCGCAAAAGGCTGAATCGATATAATGCCTGCCGGATCTCTGTTTGAAATACTACGATTATAAGGATGATAAGGACTGTGCCAAGCTCCTGAAGCACCCAGCTTGTCATGTAAAGATCCAGAAAGCGAGTTGCAAAATAGATAAGGGTTACTATTCCCAGGCCGAGCAGTACCTGAATAGCACGCGTACCGCGAAACCATGAATACAACTGGTAAAGCAGAAAGGTCATAATCAATATGTCGGCGATATCCTGAATGCGGATGGTAGGTATCACTTTATTTGTGGCTCCCGAGGTGTATAAAGATTTCGTTTTTTCTAGTTAATGGCACGTAAAATGTGCTACATAAACTCGCTGTTTTTATAGCACTTAAATTCCTTAAAAGGTAGTGGAAACGAATGTTCAGGCTTTCTGATAAAGGTGAAAAAATCCAGAAGATGTTCGGTGCTATTGCCCCGCGTTATGATTTTCTCAACCGGCTGTTGAGCTTTGGTATCGACCGTCGTTGGCGAACAAAAGCTGTACGGCTGCTCAAATACAATGAAGGTTCCCGTATTCTGGATGTGGCGACCGGTACAGGTGATGTTGCGTTGGAAATTGCTCTTCGGACACCTGTTTCAGTCAAGATTACCGGAGCTGATTTTTGCAAGGAGATGATTGATCTTGGGGCTGTTAAGGTAGCAGCATCTCCATATGCAGACAGGATTGACCTCAAGGTTGCTCCCTGTGAAGATCTGCCGTTCGCCAATGACACCTTTGACTCGATTACCATCGCCTTTGGCATCAGAAACGTTGTTGATAGGAAGCTGGGATTGGCTGAAATGTGGAGGGTACTGCGTCCGGGTGGGAGGATGATTATACTGGAGTTTTCCACGCCGCGTTCGCGGCTGTTCAGGCAATTGTACTATTTTTACTTCCGTCGCCTGTTGCCGGTTGTGGGTGGGCTGTTTTCTCGTTACAATGCCTACAAGTACCTGCCTGACTCTGTGCTTGAGTTTCCTTCGCAGGAGGATTTTTCGCGCATGATTGCAGAAGCAGGTTTCCGAAACATACATCTCCATGAACTTACCTTTGGCATTGCCACGATCTATGTCGGTGAAAAAGAGTAGGAACATTCCGTAGACAGTTTTATTGGGCACAAAAAAGGCGGCCAATAGGCCGCTTTCCGTTTCTAATCTCAGATTATTTCCCGCAACATTTTTTGTATTTTAGTCCGCTTCCGCAGGTGCATGGGTCGTTGCGACCGATCTTGGCTACGGTCAAAGGTTTCGAGCGAATCATCTTTCCTTCGGTGAAATACCAACTACCGTCTTTTCGCTTGAATTGCCCCGCTTCATGATGTTCACGGCGTTCGCCTTTTTCGTTGAAGCGTGCAATGAACTCTACTTCTCCGACGGAGTCGTCAGCCTCACCTTTTTTTGTGCCGATTATTTCAAGCCCTAGCCATTCGGCCGTTTCAGCCCACTCTTTAGTGCCGACGTGATCGTAACCCTCGCGGTGGTCAGGGTGCGTACTGTCAAAAATAAAATCCATCTTGGCAAAAACATAGCCAGAATAGCGGGCACGCATAAGTTGCTCAGCTGTATTTGCAAGTCGGTCGCCTGATAT
>JANXYR010000021.1 GCA_025355965.1 Geobacteraceae bacterium | reverse complement strand
AGTTGGCCTCGCTGCTCAGGCAACACTGACAGCAATAGCAACTCCGTCTACCGTAGCTTACGGCAGCACATCGGCACTGACTACCAGTGGCGGCAGCGGCAGCGGCGCAGTTACATTCAGTGCTGGCGCTTCAACCGGCTGCTCAGTAGCGGGCACCACACTGTCGGTTACTAATGCCAGCGGTACTTGCTCGATAACCGCAACAAAAGCAGCTGACGCTAGCTACAGTGCCGCAACATCGGCTGCAGCGACCGTCACACTGACCAAAGTGACACCAACCATCACTTGGGCGACCCCTATCGCGATCTCTACCGGAACAGCGCTCTCAGCCACACAGCTGAATGCAACTGCCTCGGTTCCAGGTGTGTTTGTCTACAGCCCGGTATCAGGAACTGTACTCTCCACCGGTAACGGCCAGACTCTTTCGGTCACCTTCACACCGACCGACACAACTAACTACAACAACGCCACTGCCAGCGTCCTGATCAACGTAGTGGGAAAAATAGTACCGACGATTACCTGGGCGAACCCGGCTGCTATAAACTACGGCACTGCGCTCTCCGCTACGCAACTGAATGCAACCGCCTCGGTTCCAGGCGCGTTTGTCTACAGCCCTGTATTGGGAACTGTTCTCAACGCAGGCAACAGCCAGATCCTGTCAGTCACCTTCACACCGACTGATACCGTTACTTACGCCACGGCCACAGCAACTGTTCAGATTAACGTCAACAAGGCCAACCTTACCGTTACTGCCGATGCAAAAGCCAAGACGTATGGCCAAGTTGACCCGGCCCTTACCTACACCACCGGCGCCTTCACCAACGGTGACACCAGCGCTATCGTGACCGGCAGCCTCACAAGGGCAGCAGGTACTAATGTCGGGATCTACGCTATTCAGCTGGGAACACTCAGCGCCGGTGCTAATTACAACATTCTCTATACCGGAGCAAACCTGACCATCACAATGGCCACCCCGGTCATCACCTGGGCAAACCCAGCCGGGATTACCTACGGCACGACACTCTCCGCCGCGCAGCTGAATGCAACTCCCTCGGTTCCCGGATCCTTTGTCTACAGCCCGGCATCGGGAACGAAACTTTCTGCAGGCAACAACCAGACCCTGTCGGTTACCTTCACACCGACTGATACCGCTACCTACGTTATCGCCACAGCAACTGTCCAGATCAACGTTGCCCAGGCCAACCTCACCGTCACCGCCGATGCAAAAACCAAGGCGTATGGACAGGCTGACCCGGTTCTCACCTACACAACCGGCGCCTTTGTCGGCGGTGACACCAACTCTATCATGGTCGGCAGCCTCACAAGACTTGCAGGTACTGACGTCGGAACTTATGCTATCCAGCAGGGAACCCTCAGCGCCGGTACTAATTACACCATTACCTATACCGGAGCAAACCTAACCATCACCAAGGCAACCCCGACGATCACTTGGGCAAACCCTACCTCGATCACCAACGGAACAGCTCTCTCCGCCACACAACTGAATGCAACCGCCTCGGTTCCAGGCACGTTTGCCTACAGCCCGGTATCGGGAAGTGTACTCTCCACCGGTAACGGCCAGACTCTCTCGGTCACCTTCACACCGACCGACACGACTAACTACAACAATGCTACTGCCAGCGTCCTGATCGACGTGGTAACAAAAACAGTACCAACTATTACCTGGGCGAACCCGGCTGCGATAACCTACGGCACTGCACTCTCCGCTACGCAGTTGAATGCAACCGCCTCGGTTCCAGGCACGTTTGTCTACAACCCGGTATCGGGAACTGTACTCTCCGCCGGTAACAACCAGTCCCTATCGGTCACCTTCACACCGACCGACACGACTAACTACAGCACCGCAAGCGGCACCGTGACTATTGTCGTCGGCAAAGCAACGCCAAGCATTACAACCTTGCCAGCAACCAGCGGAATCAATCTCGGCCAGGCCCTCTCCGCCTCGACCCTTTCGGGTGGTGTTGGCTCGGTAACAGGTTCATTCGCCTTTACCACGCCGGCAACTATACCGGCTGCAATCGGCAACTACAGCGCTGCAATAACATTCACACCTACTGATATAACTAACTACAATACCACAAGCGGCACCGTGACTGTTGTAGTTGCAGCGGCAGGCAAAGTCACACCGACCATCACGACCTTACCAACGGCTATCCCAATCAGATTTGGCCAAGCTCTCACAGCTTCAACCCTTTCAGGCGGCGTTGCTTCGGTTCCTGGTTTATTCGCCTTCACCGCACCGGCAACCATACCGGATGCTGTCGGCAACTACAGCGCTGCAATAACCTTTACACCAACTGATACAGCTAACTACAACACCGCAAGCGGCACCGTAACTGTTGTCGTCAGCAAAGCTACTTCGACCATCACTACCTTACCGACAGCCAGCGCAATCAATTTTGGTGAGGCTCTCTCGGCATCGACTCTTTCAGGCGGCATTGCTTCAGTTCCTGGTTTATTTACCTTTAACGCACCGGCAAATATACCAAGTGCAGTCGGCAATTACAGCGCTGCTATAACATTCACACCTACTGATGCGGTTAACTACAACACCGCAAGCGGCGCGGTGACGGTAGTGGTCAAAGCGGTCGCCAAAATCACACCAACTATCACGACACCTCCAACGGCCAGTGGAATCAGTCTTGGCCAGGCCTTCTCAGCCTCAACCCTTTCGGGTGGTGTTGCATCAGTTCCTGGTTCCTTCGCCTTTACATATCCGTCAACAACTCCTAGTGTTGCCAGCGACTACATTGTTCCAATAACATTCACACCTACTGATACGACTAACTACTACACCGCAAGCGGCACCGTAACTATCACTGTAACCAACAATCTAGGCAACGTCGCTATAGGTAATAATGTGACGGTAAATCCAAACTCCACGGTTGCGCTGACCTTCGCTGCAGTTACTTCTGCCGGCAACGTAACGGTTACGACCTCCGGTGTCCCCTCGCCCCCTGCTGACTACAGGATCCTGTCCGGTTCATCCTATGATATAACCACTTCCGCAGCCTACAACGGACAAATCACAGTCTGTTTAAACTACAGCGAAGCCGCACTGGCCAGCATCAGTAATGAAACAAAAATACGCTTATTCCATTATAATGGACTAGGCTGGGATGACATCACCAACGCTGTGGATACGACTAATAACATAGTATGTGGCATGACGACTTCGCTCTCGCCGTTTACATTAGGCGAACCGCTAGCCTCGCCAGTCAACGTTCCGGTATTCAACGGCATATGGCTCCTGACTGGCGTTTTAGCGGGGCTCGGACTGCTTGTACGTAGAAAATTCTAGGAAAAGGAACAGATGGCATTTATAAAATGGCCCGTAAAAGACGGAAATAAGCAAATTAACGGCCAAGTCACTTCACAACCCGGAGCTGGGAACAGCTCCGGGTTTCCCCTGTTCAGGGTAGCTCTTGTTTTCTGCACGCTAGTTTTGGGCTTCCATGTTCTTGAATGGACCTACGCTTTATTTCGACCCATCACAATATTTCAAGACGTTACCGCCTACACGGTGGCTCAGCTTGTTTCCATTATTGGCATCAACTGCACCCTCAACGGCTCCCAAATCACAATGCCTCATACAGTTTGGAACGTGGTCCTTGAGTGTACGGCTCTCACCGCAGTGGTGGTGTTTATCTCGTTCATCATCGCCTTTCCGGCAACATGGCGGTCAAGGGCAATCGGCATCTGCACCGGAGTGCCGTTTATCCTGGCCGCCAACATCTTAAGGCTTGTCACCCTTGCCTGGTTAACCCAGAAGATTCCTAAGTCATCGGAATTTATCCATGATTACATCTGGCAGGTGGTTTTTCTCTTTATGGTAGTCCTGATGTGGATTGCCTGGCTCTCACTGGTGGTAAATCGTGAAAAACATATTCAAGTTTCTGGCTAAGCTTCTGTTATTTTCGCTGGTTCTTTTTATGGCTAGGGATATACTCTTCATGGCCTATCAAATCAGCGTGATGATGAGCTACAAAATGATAGGTGGCCCACGTTTTCCGGCCAATACCCTTCCCTATGACAGCTCCACACAGCTTATACCGTTTATTGCCCTCGTGCTGGCAACCTCACGCCTCAGCATTAAAAGACGAATTACTACAATCTTGTTAGGATCTGTTGCTTTCCTTCTGATGGATTTAAGCGGTATCATTCTCTGGCAGACACCTCCGACCTTCAGTGGAAATGAAGAATCTGCCATATACCGCCTTCATTTCTTAACCTTGGAACTGTTCGGCCACTGGATCCTGCCGCTCGGCATCTGGATTATCGCCGCAAAGGAAGAAATAGTTGCACTTCTTGGTGGAATCTTACCAGCACATCAGACCAAGCCGGTCCAATGATCGTTATTGGAATACAGATTATTTGATCGAATGACAGTATTACATTCTAACTGGAAGTTTATACTATTTTGTGCTAAGAGAATCAGCCAGTGAGACTTCGCAGAAAGAAGCCATGCTGACTGGAAAATTATGAAGGAGGATTAAATTGAATAGACTGATTATTTTTCTAACAACAATGATGCTTGTACTCGGGATGCTTTTAGGCGGCTGCAACAAAAATGACAGTTCCAAAGCCTTGAGCGTGAAGGGGATGAAAACTGACAGTGCAGCCTATCAGGGAACGGTAACCATTGTTGGGTTCGTGGCTATGATTTCCCAGAAAGACCCAAATATGTTTGCATTAATGGATGTCGACGAAGTTAATAACAATGTGCCACTGCCACAGCGGGTCTTCTTGCAAGTCCGCTATGAAGGCAGTCCACGCCCCACATATGGAGACAAGGCCACCATCACCGGTTCGTTCAAAGACGGTGGACAATACTTCTCTGCAACAAAAATCAAACTCAGTAAATAATCGAGAATGTTTTCAGCTAGCATAAGCAGCGCCCGACCCACCTGGGATGATTAGACGAGGCAGGGGCACTGCACTTGACAATACTTCACCCATGCCCCAGAACCATCTTCATTTTTACTCCTAGTGGCCGGAATTGCAAGTTTCGGGAATATTAGGGCACATGCTTCGAAGAGATAATCTGGATTTCACAACGACTTATCACAACAGAAAAGGGCTCAGGAGAAATCCTGGGCCCTTTTCTGTATTTAATTTAAGTTGTAGAGTCTTAGAAAAATCTTTTCACTGTCTTTGAAGATGAGTTCACGTTATCAGCAGCATCATAAGCTTTAACTACAATTACATGTGTTCCTTTGGCAATACTCACCCTGGTGTTGATTGAGCTGGCACTTGTCGTTAATTGCAGTACACCGTCAACGTAAAGTTCCATTTTGGTTACTGCGACATTGTCGGCCGCAAATGCACTTATTACAATAAAGGAACTGTTTGTAGAACTCGAACTGGGCAGCATGAAATTAATCACTGGTGCAGTTATGTCAGGGAGCGTTATGGTGACGCTGGCGGTTCGGCTGGCAGATATGTTGCCGGCGGCATCTTTGGCCCAGGCGTAGGCGGTTTTTGACCCTTCGCCGCGGAAGGTGAAGCTGGTTGGCGCAGTGACGCTCCAGCCGGTAACTGTGGCTGCTGGGGCGCTGCCGCTTTCTGTGATCAGGTAGCCGGTGACACCGAAGGCATCGCTGGCACTTAGGCCGGATACCGGGACGGTTAATGAGCTGGAGGTCGCTGGCAGCGTGAAGCTACTGATGGTCGGTGCAGTTATGTCAGGGAGCGTTATGGTGACGCTGGCGGTTCGGCTGGCAGATATGTTGCCGGCGGCATCTTTGGCCCAGGCGTAGGCGGTTTTTGACCCTTCGCCGCTGAAGGTGAAGCTGGTTGGCGCAGTGGCACTCCAGCCGGTAGCTGTGGCTGCTGGGGCGCTGCCGCTTTCTGTGATCAGGTAGCCGGTGACGCCGAAGGCATCGCTGGCGCTTAGGCCGGATACCGGGACGGTTAACGAGCTGGAGGTGGCTGGCAGCGTGAAGCTACTGATGGTCGGTGCTGTTATGTCAGGAACAGGATTGCTCACCGCAACGGTCACAGATGATGACTGCGTGTAATTTCCGGCATTATCATATGCCTTGGCGATTAACACATAGACACCATCGGCCACTCCCTTGGTATTCCAGCTGAAGCTGTACGGTGACATATTGCTTGCATACAGAAGAACACCGTTGCAGTAGAACTCGACCTTGGTCACGCCGACATTATCACTGGCACTGGAACTGATTGTTACCGTTCCATTAACGGTAGTATTGTTTGCAGGTGAGGTTAAAGCTACCGCTGGAGCGATAAGATCATTTACAACCGTTACCGACCTGCTTGACTGACTGACGTTTCCGGCTGCATCATATGCCTTGGCCATAAGCGTATATACACCTGTGGCAAGAGATGAGGTATCCCACGAGTAGACATATGGCGCTCCGCTATCAGAAGCCTTCAAAATGTCATTGACATAGAACTCAACCTTTGTGACCCCAACATTGTCTACGGCATTGACATTCATGGAAACAACACCACTTACACTGACAGAATCTGCCGGAGAAGTGATGGCAACCGTCGGAGGTGACTGTTCTGCAGCGGATACGATATTTGAATAGGAACTCTCTACTCCCGCCGCATTATATGCCGTTACTGCAAAAATGTATGTTTTGTCAGGATCAAGTCCGCTGATGGTCGCGGTTGTCTGCTTTTGCACGTCAACCGGTGTACTCCCGACAAATGTAGCAGAGTCGGCACTGGAATATACCTTGTACCCGGCCAGGTCAGATTCGGTATTTTGGTCCCACTGCAGCACCACCGAAGATGCGTCGCTTTCTGTACTCACCCCGAGGGCAAGGATGGCCGCCAGCACTGCTTTCACCAGCATCTTCTGCAAGCGGATACCATATTTGACGCGACTTGGGGCGACATACCCCGCTTCTACGAGTATTTCACCAAGTTTTTTCTTGGAAAAGTCCTGCCGATGAAGTGCATCCTCCAACTGCCCGCGATTGATATGTCCTGTCGCAACCAAGAGTTCGCCAAGCCGAAGAGGAGAATCTTGAGCAACTTCCTGATTCATCTGGAAGTCAATCAGGCCATTCAGCTGTCGTTCAGTGAGTAAACCGAGGCGCATGAAGATCTCGCCAAGCTTCTCTCCACTTTGCGGCTGTTCGGCAATTGCGTAATCAAGCTGTTTGTTAGTTATATGCCCTGAATGAACAAGTAACTCACCAAGTAACTGTCGTTCGCCAGCGGCGACTTTTACGGCATCTTCAATGGTGCCCAAGTGTTCTTGGACCAGCAGTGGAACCATGACCTCCACACTTTTGAGCACCCCCATCCTGACCAAGACCTGGCCCAAAAGTTCTTTGGTACGTTTCTGTTCCTCCAGAGCACTATCAAGGTCATGTTGCGACAGAAAACTGCCATCCAGCAGAATCCTGCCAATATGGCGCTTCGCTAATTGTCCCATATGATAACCTCCTTACTTCACGCTCAAAATGGCCTGAGAATCATGACCTTTATTATACCTCAAATTGTAGAAAAAAACAAAAATGCTACAGAATCATGAGATCAATAAGTGACAAAAAAACGCCCCCCGGTTTCCCGGAAGGCGTTCATTTCTAACATATCCAACTAAATCCTATTTCTCCAACGCCTTCTCAATCTTATCACAGAGCGTTTTCAAAACCTTGATCCTGGCAAAATACTTGTCGTTAGCCTCGACCAGCGTCCAAGGAGCTATTTCGGTACTGGTACGGTCGATCATGTCACAAACCGCCAGTTCATATTCGTCCCATTTCTCCCGATTACGCCAATCCTCATCAGTAATCTTGTAGCGCTTGAAGCCAATCTTTTCCCGTTCCTTAAAGCGCCGAAGCTGCTCTTCCTTGGTAATGGAAAGCCAGAATTTTACGACGACTGTTTTGTTCCGCACCATCTGCTCTTCAAAATCATTGATTTCACCGTAGGCACGCATCCAATCCTTGTGTTCACAGTATCCCTCAACCCGCTCCACCAGAACGCGCCCATACCAGGTGCGATCAAAAATGGCAAAGCGGCTTTTGCGTGGGATGCTCCGCCAGAAACGCCACATATATGGTTGAGCACGCTCTTCCTCGGTCGGTGCAGCAACCGGTATAACCCGATATTGGCGGGCATCAAGCGCCTGGATGATGCGCCGTATACTGCCGCCCTTGCCGGCTGCGTCGTTCCCTTCAAAGGCGACTACAACCGATAACTTTTTAAAATCTTGATGACGGGTCAACAGGTTTAGCTTACCCTGATATTTTTCCAGCTCACTTTCAAACTCCGCCTTTTTAAGTTTTTTGGACATGTCCAACGTTTGCAATATCAGCAGATTATCGATCGTCGGCATAATAGGAGGAATCGGCTCCTCATGACGGGGTGCTTCCGGCGCATCAAGACGCTGACGCATGGCACTGAGAATCGACTTACCGATGGTCAGATAGCGATAGCGCGGGTCAGTCCCTTCGACGATGGTCCAGGGAGATTCGGCAGTGCTGGTCGAGCGGAGCATCCTTTCGGAAACTTTGCGGAATTTATCATATTGTTTATAGTGGTCCCAATCAGTATCTGTAACTCTCCAACGTGTTTTTGAATCGTTTTCAAGGAGTTTGAGACGTTTCTTCTGTTCATCCTTAGACAGATGCAACCAGAATTTGAGTACCAGAGCCCCCTCATCACAGAGCATTTTCTCGAAGCGAATGATCCGCTCCAATCGTTGATCTAGTTCGGAATTTTTGATCGTACCGTAGACATTTTCTACCAATGGTGCCGAATACCAGGTGCCGATAAATACACCGACCTTGCCACTTGGTGGGAGAACCCGCCAATAGCGCCACATTTGTGGTCGTTCAAGCTCTTCGTCAGTCAGGTCGCGCACTGCGTGTGTTTCAATATGCCGTGGGTCCATCCATTCGTTAAGAAGATTAACTGTTTCACCTTTACCCGCACAATCAACTCCAGCCACCAGAATTATCACCGGAAACTTTTTCGACTGGGCCAGGTCAAGCTGGGCATCGAGAAGCCCCTCACGCAGTCCGGAAATTTCCTTTTTCCAGACTTCCTTGCTGATTTTGTGACCCAACTCTGCGGATTCAAACATGGTGTCCTCCCTGATGTACAGTCTGGACGATCTGGTAAACAGTATATCTCAAATTACTTTCCGGCCAGTTCCTTTGATTTGAGGCAGGCTGCCTCAACGGCGTCCATGACAATACCGCGAAAACTGCCGTTTTCAAGAGCATGCAGGGCCGCGATGGTCGTCCCACCTGGTGATGTTACCTTCTCCTTCAACAGGGCCGGATGTTCACCGGTCTCAATAACCATCCGGGCAGCACCAAGCACAGTCTGGGCAGCTAACTTAGCAGCCACCTCTCGTGGCAGACCGTTCTTCACACCAGCATCAGAGAGTGCTTCAATGAAGGTAAATACATAAGCAGGACCACTGCCTGAAAGGCCAGTGACTGCATCCATCAGTTTCTCTTCCACAGACACGGCAGTACCGACCAGAGAAAAAATCTGACGGGCAAGATCCAGATCGTCTGAAGATGCCTTGCGACCGGAGCAGACTGCGGTCGCCCCGGCACCAATAAGCGCCGGTGTATTTGGCATCGCCCGTATGACACGACAACCGGGAATCAGGTTAGCTTCAATCTTTGCAGTCGGTATTCCGGCCATGATTGAAATTACCAGTTTTTTCGGGGTAACTACCCGTTCTATAAGGTCAAGCCCACCCTCCGCCTGTTGCGGTTTTATCGCCAGAATGACAACCTCGCCCCACTCTGCCGCTTCTGCAGCATCACTGACAACCCGCACGTTAGGAAATTTTGCCGTCAACTCGTCCCTTCGCTTGGGACTGATTTCAGCGACACAGATCCCGACTCCAACATCCTCACGCAACAACCCTCGAATAATGGCTTCAGCCATATTGCCGCCACCAATAAAAGCAATTTTACGTATAGTCAACACGCCGTTCCTCCCCTTTCTCACTAATTTGTGCCGCTTCTGGTTACCAAGGCTACGCCGACACAGATCAAACAGATGCCGGCCCAGCGCATTCCGCCGACCTGTTCGCCAAGATACCACCGGGCCAGAAAGGCAACCACCAGATAACTGAGTGCCTGCAGCGGCAGCGCTACAGAAAGATCTTCCCATGACAGCACAGCCAGCCAGAGTCCAAAATAAACCGCCTGCAGAGCAGTACCAAAAATCAGTCGCCAGTTGCTCAAGGCTTTGAACACGGTTTCAATAATCTGCCGCAGATTCATCGCCGAAATATCGCCGGTGCTCTTCATCCCCAGAGTCAGGAAGATGTCGCCTATCGCTCCGGCAGTTATTGCTATCAACATGACGACCAGCGTCTTCAGCATTTTATCTCTCCACGGTAATTTTGTACCTGTATCTGTAATTCTATTAGCCGTTGCCTGACTCTCGGACTTGTTATGGCATCCAGCTCTTCCTGATGGCGATAACCGGGCATCAGGCGGCTAATCGCGGCATCCGGCATAATCCCCGGGTGAAAATAAATCTCCGTCACTCCATCCTGCAGGTCGTCAATGATGTTGAGGATATACTCCTCCGTCATCCGTCCTGAGTTAAGCACCCCTTTGACCTCTGAAGCGTACTGAATCCCCAGCCGATCCAGCTCTGGTCTGGCATGATCGGTAAGAAAACCGAAAATCAGGCTTTCCAGAGCCTTACCAAATTTCCGCTGGCCGTCAAAACGGAGGTTATGGGAAAGCCGCTCACGCGCCAGGCGAAAAGTTGTGATGCCGTAACTAGGCATTAATTCAGACAGAATTCTGAACACTGTCGGGTGAAGATGAATATTCAGGTGACCATCAATGTGAGTGAACTGGATTCCGGCGGCTAGTACCTTTTTGATTTGAGCCTCTATCTCCCGTTTAAGCTGACAATAGAGACCTCTATCGAAAAAATAACGTATTCCACCCATGACGGGATTATCTGTAAAATTGCCATCGGCATCTACCAGAGAGGGGATTTCAGCCGGAGGCAACACGCCGCGACCCTGTACAAGAGTCAGATGAATACCGATCTGCAGGCCTTGATTGCGACGGGCAATTTTAACAGCCTCGTCAAATGCAGGCGCACCAGGCATGATCGAAGCGCAGGTCAGCAGACCGTTTTTCCAGGCCTGTTCGACAGCCCGATTGACACCGGCGGAAAGTCCGAAATCATCAGAGGTGATGATCAGTCGTTTCATTGGCAATCCGAACCAGAGGCCTTACGTTTCCGCATATATTCCAGATACTGCTTTCCTTCGCGAAGCAGCTTCCGACGCTCATCGCCATCGATTAACATCCGGCCGATACTACGGGCAATATACTTGGGACGGAAATAGAATTTGTTGTAGAATTCTTCGACCGAGTTAAAAATCTCTGTGTTGGAGAGGTTGGGATAGTTTATGACGCACTTCTGGTGGCCGCTGTCATCGAGAAAACTATCCGAGGATATCCACCCCTCCTTAACGCAGAGCGAATAAAATTCGGTGCCCGGATAAGGTGAGGCGAGTGAGGCCTGAATCGAATTCAGGTCGAGCTGTTTGGCAAATTCAATCGTCTTCCGGATGGTTTCCTTGGTTTCCCCAGGCAGTCCCATGATGAAGGCACCATGTATAGACAGACCGAGTTTTTTACAATCCTTGGCAAATTGTACCGCCTGAGCGACCGTAACCCCCTTTTTGATATTTTTCAGGATCGGATCATTGCCACTTTCAAAACCTACCACCACATGCCGTAAACCTGCCTCACGAAGCGTTTTAAGTGTTTCGTAATCTGTATTGGCACGGGCGTTAATCGTCCAGGAGATACCAAGCGGCTTGATCAGCCCGGCAATTTCACGGGCGTGTTGCCGGTTTGCGGTAAAGGTGTCGTCGTCAAAAGAGAGTTCGCGCATTTCGGGAATATTGTCGACTATCCATTTGATCTCCTCATACACATTCTGGGGTGACCTGACCCGCATGGTGCGACCGGAAAAGGTTTGAGGCCAGAGGCAGTAGATGCAGTGAGATGGACAACCGCGACTGGAATAGATCGAAACATAGGGATTTTTGAAATGCGGAATGACATATTCAGAGATCGGCAGGTCCCTTTTATAGATCGGTGCCACAAATGGCAATTCGTCCAGGTCTGTTATCGGAGGACGATCCGGGGTATGGACGACCTTGCCATCATTCACAAAACTGATGCCATCCACGCGGCTCCATTCGCGACCTTCGCAGAGCTCTTTTGTGGAGTAATCAAACTCTCCACGACAAACAATATCGATAATACCGGCCCCGGCGCTGAGGGACTCTTCCGGCAATACGGAAACGTGCGGACCGGTCAATACTGTGACGATACCGGGCTTGACCTCCTTGATCCGACGGGCGGTCTCAATGTCAATCTTTAGCGTCGGTGTTGAGGTATACATCACCACCATGTCGAATTCCTGCGCGATGGCAAGGCACTGTTCCATGGTGAATTTCTGCACCGGGGCATCCACAACACGGCTCCCCTCAATCATTCCGGCAGGAAAACAGAGCCAGGTTGGATACCAGAAGGAGGTTACTTCACGGGAAGCCTGGTAGCGAGCGCCGGCTCCGCCGTCAAAGTCTTCAAAAGTTGGTGGATTTAAAAAAAGCGGTTTCATTACAGCTCCTTGACTATTCTATAGAGTCAAACTGAATAGCAGGTATCTTGGCGTAAAGTCAAGATTTACAAGGTTTGGAACACAAAAAAACGGGGCTCCACAGTTGGATGCCCCGCTTGAACGAACTAAACAAGAACCTGATGTTATTTTTTAAGAAGCTTGGCAATAATCATATCTTTAACCTGCTCGTAAATGTTTCCCGGCAAAACTTTTCTGGATTTTAGCTGCGTTTTATTAGCGTAAGGTCGGCCGGCAATAATTTTTGCAGCATAGGCATCACCAATTCCAGGAATGGCCTTCAACTCAGCCTCAGCAGCGGTGTTAATATCAACAAGCTTGGCTTTAGCAGCGGTTTTTGAATCAGTTTTTACAACGTCTCCGCTAGACTTTGCGGCACCTGCTATGTCTGCCAAAGGTTTTTTTACATCTGCCGCAAAACCAAGGCCGACAGATAACAGTAGCGAAACTACAACCAGAACGGTTTTGGCAAAATTTTTCATAACAGACCCCCAAAGTTGGATTTGAATTATGACCCTTCTACAAACAACAGCACTGTATGTCAATCAAGATTTTTACAGCTGTTGCAAGAAATTCTTTTCCTTGCCCCTCTGATTATGGTAGGTAGTCAGTAGTTGTTATTAAACTCACAATTTAAGTGAATCAAAGGAGAAGAGACCGATGAGCAACAAAAAACCTGAGTTAACGTTCAAATATGTATTCAATTACGGCTACAACCCCAGCTATGTCAACGGTGCACAGGGCGGTTTTTCCCCTCGTGGTGAAATGGTAATCAACTTTTACCTTGAGCGTCAACCACTCCCGAATGCCATTTCACACGAAATCACACCCGAAGGTGCTATTGGTAGTGAAACCAGCGTAGAGCCCAATGACCTTGCCAGCAGCATGGTCCGCTTCATTGATACCGGGGTTGTCATGAGTTACGAAAACGCCAAAGTTTTTCATGCCTGGATGGGTGACAAAATAAGGGATGTTGAAGAAATGCACAAGGCTCGCACCGAGTTTGAACAATCTCAGGCCGCCGGTCAAGCTTAACAGCGGATCAAAGGGCAGGGTAATGCACGGAAAATATTTTTTGTATATAGCAATATTTTTGACAGTTGCATTACTTCTGCCCAGCTTTGCCTCGAACGTGGACGCATTCCAGATTCCGGAACGGTTGGAGTATGAACTTTCATATTCCGGAATTACCGCCGGTCGTGCCGTTCAGGAGGTCAAACAGGTTGAAAATGAAACCCATATCGTTTCTACTGCAAAATCCGCTGATTGGCTGCGCTTTTTTTTCCCCGTAGACGACCGTATTGAATCCTTTCTGACCCCTGGTTCTCCCCCTTTGTACATCGGTTCACCACGACTGTATCAGGAACGAAAACATGAAGGCAAGACCATAACCAACCGGGAAGCACGCTTTGACTTCCAAAAAATGGAAGTAACAACCATTGATCACCGCAACAAAAGTGAGAAACAACAAGCCATCACAAAACGCACCTACGATAACATTTCCAGTTTTTACTATTTTCGCACTATTCCTTTACAGGTCGGTACATCCTATTTTATCGACATATTCGACTGCAAGAGAATCTGGAACACTGAAGTAAAGGTACTGCGCCGGGAAGAACTTGTCTTGCCACTAGGGCGTTTTAAAACAATAGTGATCCACCCGCTCCTGAAATCAGAGGGTATTTTTGCCCGGACAGGAGATATGTTTATCTGGCTTACAGACGATGACCGCCGGATACCGGTGCAGATGAAATCAAAGGTCATCGTGGGAAGTATAACTGCGACCCTGACCGGGGGAAGTTACTGGCCAATCGGAAAGTAAGCACCGAAGCAAGAGTAAGAATCTACATCATAAAGCCGGCATGACTACCCCACCCTGCCCAGTAATAGCATAGTAACCGTACCCTTCCGGCAAGCCAACCACCTTCTTTATAGCCAACAGATCTGCGCTTGCCACGGTTAACGACCTATGGGCAATCACATAGATATCTGTGCCGATGATCACGGCGCGATCTACCGTATCGAAATACGAACCATAGCCACTAATGACAGCTTGGGATTGGATCACACCCCGCTGAGATAGTCCACTTGCGGCAACATCGAATACCGAGAGACCGGAGCTGTAGGGTTCAGATGCACTACCGTAGCTGTAGTATGGAATGGCAAGAATCCCCAGTGGTTCGTAGTAGAGAAAGGCATGATAATCATACAGCGCTGATGACCAACCGCTTCCCATCTCAAACTCTCCAAGGAGTGTAGGATTTGTCAAACTTGTCACATCAAACAGCTGGAGTTTATTACCGGTTACGCGGCCATTACTATCAGCCGACCGCCCCACGGTGAGAAGCCGGTTGTTATTTTGCCCTACAAGATGAATATATGTAGCGAAACCATTCACCTTGAGTTCTCCCCCCTTCCTTGGATTCTGTGGATCGCTCAAATCAAAGGTGAACAGCGGATCTGTCTGGCGAAATGTCACCATGTAGCCACGGTCACGATCAAAGCGCATGGAATAGATCTTTTCTCCCGGAGCCAACCCCTCGATACGCCCTTTTTCAACGAGAATTCCATCCTGTTCGGCCAGGATGGCGAGACGGTTGCTGATTCCTTCACCCCACCACCCTCCGCGTGTCGTACCAATCCGGAGATTGCCGTTGTATTCTCCCATACTGAACTGGTTATTGAGCCAACCTGCCACCGTCCCACTTCCTTTATAAAGCGGCTTACCGACCCCATTCGCCAGGGCAAACTTGTGTAGTGCTGTCCATGGTTCGGGGTTACTCGATATCTGAGACACTCCCTGAACGGGTTCAACCCAGGCCCAGCTGTTGCTGGAGGCCAGATAGAGACTTTCTGGCGACATATAAATCTGACACCATGAACTGATAACCCCGCTGCATGTGACAACAGGCGTGGCTGCGGCACTATCGACTGCGATGACCAGGGAGAGATCAGTTCCGTTTCCGTTCACTGGAATATAAATATCACCACTTGCCACCACAGGAGTGATGCTTGCCACTCCCGCTACTCCTTCTGAGTAGTTTGTCCGGCTGTAGGAAGGGAGCATGTCTTCAAGAGTTAAGGCATCGATACGGCGCAAATTTTCTGCTGTAGCAGTGGCGCTGGCCTGACTGTAAGCATCTATGCTGTAGTTACCGGATGGAAGATAATTCCATGCAGAAACAGGTGAGGGGAGGTCGATTTGATGGTTTGTAATAAGATAGATCGTATCGTTGATTCTCCTGCTCCCCTGGAGGGAACCGGGGAAATCAAATCGTGAAGACAATACCGGTGCAGTAGGGGTAGAAATGTCATAATTGTAAAGCCTGGTTGTGGCAACCCCAGGCATTACCCCGATGGTCAACCCGACTGCATTGTACGGTGCTGTAATGATCGAAACATGGCTGCCAACCAAGTGCAGTTCGTTGATCTGTTCCGTGAGGTCGATGTCGCTGACTATCGCCGTTTCCATAACCGGTTGCGCCTTCAGAACAAGAAAACGACTGCCGCGGGCCAGGTAAATATAGTTCCCGTCCGTCTTTACCAGATCGCCTTCGTCTACTCCATTTTCCTGAACATTGGTTCTGGAATAGGAATCCGCTACGCTGCTCCCTGATGCTTGTGTAGATGCCGAGTTAGCGGCAGCTGCCCCAAGAGTCAGTTCAACATTTGCTCCCGTTGTCACTCTGGAACCCATTGTTGCATAATAGTAGCGAACGTCTCTAACCTGGTAACTTTTCACCAGTTGAGCTTTGAGCCATTGCTCCAGTTCTGTGTTACTGGCAGGTTTGACAAGCTTGGCAGAGACAGATGGTTGATTTACGGGGGGAGAAGAGGTGTTGCTGCAGGCGGAAATTATTGTAAATGCGAACAATATACAGAGCGTAAAAAGATAAACTCGGCCATGAGATCTATACATTCAGCACCTCCAACTCGCCATGTTTTTAACAAAGTCACCCTCTCATTCATAACGGATTACGCGTATATTGTACTCTAAAATAAATATTTTTCACTGATTTCTCGGGCTCTTTTGATGCTGGTTTATGCTGGACGTCAAGTAGTCTTCGAAAAGTACTCTCCTAACTCTCCACGAGAATGTTCATCGTCATGACAATGGCTACATAGGTTTTCCCAGTTTGAGCCATTGGGCGGATTGTTATGGTGATTACCGTCCTTATGATGAACGGTCAGAAGATTAAGGCTTGCCTGATCAAACTCGCGGCCACATTTAGCACAGACAGGGCCATGAATCTTCAGGGATTTCGTCCGGTAGTTGGAGTTATTGTCAACCTCGCCGCGCATCCGCTTAAGAATTATAGCAGCCTCGTCGGCGCTCGGAAGGGTAACTGTCCTTGGGCCTCGTGATCTCATTTTCCCACCTTATACGTGCTATTTATTACCCGATGCATTTACCCAGGTTTACGTCCATCCGCCACCATCTTGTCCACAAGCACCCAATTGCGCTTGTAGTCCAGATGGGCCCCGCCACTTTTCCGTATCAAATCGCTAATACAACTGTTTATGCGCTCCTGATCCGTCTTAAGAATTTGAATAAAGCGAAATCCGCAGCGAAGCTTCTCATCCTCAACCTGTTCCCATGCAGTTTCCGCCAGGGCGCAGATCGGCAGACCTTCATCCAGTGCGACAAAAAACATTGAAAGCGGCGTGGGGCGGTTTTTCAAGTCAACGGTAAGACCGATCCCGCCAGCGCTCAGATTGATCTCGGTCTCCTGCAGGACAAGACCAGGCAGGACGGCATTGTTACGCAGACGATCCATAACCCGCTGCCACTCCTTTTTAAAAGATGCCAGCGGGAAATTACCGCGTACATGAAAGATTCGTGCATAGAGGTCAACACGAGGGACACTACGGCGTTGGAACATCTCCAATATCCCATGCATGCGAAATTTAAAGACATTTTCGGAGACAATGCCGATCAGGTCGGCCAGCACCTGAATACCGCTACCGAGCGCCTGGCTTGTCAGTTTGTAGGTTGCAACACCAATCTCATTGTCATGTATACCGACACCACCATGGGTAATCATGAGTTCGAGTGAATCAACGCCGCTGAAGGTAACGACACCACTCAGCGACTCGTAGATATCAGTGTTACGGTCCACCGACATATTGACCAGATATACCTTCTGCCTCAGAGTGAAGTAGCGACTGTAATCGCTTATGTTGGGCAGGTTATTATCCATTCAACAACTTTACCGTCGCCCGGCCATCGGCATAATAGTCAATAATATTCAAGCAGCCGTAATTTTGCTCGACATTAAACATCCCTGCCAGAGGCGCACCGATGGCATTCAACAGCACAATGCGGTTGACCCCGCCATGTCCGACCACCAGCACCTCCTGCCCTTTGTGCCGTTCTACCAATTCGTTAATAACCGGCATGACCCGCGCTTCGACATCCAGCAGGTTCTCTCCCCCCGGCACCCGATAATTAACCAGATCATTCAATCGCGCCTGCCAGCAATCAGGCCAGTTAGAGCGGATCTCTTCCCAGGTTAAACCTTCCCAGACTCCAATATTCAACTCACGCAGTTCACGACGGGGGGTCGGATCTATACCGAACGTCTGACAGATGATTCCGGCGCCTGTCGTACAGCGCGTCAGATCGCTCGTATAACAGGCTGATATTTTCTTATCTGCCAGGCGATCTTTGAGGCAATGGTACTGCTCAATACCATAATCGGTCAGTGCAACATCGGTCTGGCCGTTGTAACGGGGTTGGTCAAAACCTGCCACCTGACCATGGCGTATGAGATAGATGCGGGTATGGGGTGTCATGATTATTCTCCGGGTTAACTTTTAGAATCTTATCAGCGGCAGAGCGGGAATAACAATCAGAACCAGAATTTCATTGAGCTCGCTGATGCAGCCGATCGTATCGCCGGTCAGGCCGCCAAGCTTGCGTTGAAAGAAAATCCGCCCGGCAAACGTCAGCAGACATACCGCAATCAGCGGCACAAACCCTTTTGGACCAAGCAGGTAAAAGGCGGCAAAGGCTACCGTAGCAAACGCAAAAAAAAGAGGGGCAGAGCCAGTTCCCTGGGCAACAGCAGCGCCGAGCCCATCCTGCCTGGCGTGGCGGGCACCGGTCATCGTCAGAACCTGGCCAAATCGGGCCAGAGCAGGGAAGAGCAGTAACGCCTGCCATTTCAGTTCCGAAGGCACCGCCTCAAGCGCCTGCCACTTCAGCAGGATTCCGAGCACGAGTCCGACCGCACCGACCGCACCGACCTGCGAATCCTTCATAACCGCGAGAAATCGTTCCCGGCCGCCACGGGCCGCTAGGCCATCGCAGACATCCGCCAAGCCATCTAGGTGCAGTGCGCCGGTAATCAGGGCCAGCAGGGTTATCAGCAAGGCATCACAGAGGGGTCTGGCAATCCAGGGGGATATCAGCCAGTTGCACGTCACCAACAGTCCACCGATAGCAAGGCCCACAATTGGGAAAAACAATGTCGAACGCCCCAAGTCCTCCTTTTCACAGCGGAAACGAAAGGAGAGCGGTATGATAGTCAGAAATTGGAAGGCAATCAATAATAGGCGCATGTCACATCAATTACCACAGGGGCGCAGTACGGAACAGCAAAAAGTTACGGCAAGCGGGTCATGAAGCCAGTTAAACTAATTTTTACTCATTGCATAATACGGACTGTCACAGTATATTCCGGGTTGATATAAATTGACCTTAACTGTTAAATTCCGTAAGAGGAGGTTTACAATGAATCGCACTACCCATGCAATAATTACACTGCTTGTTTTGGTAACGACAACGGCAGCAGCAGCGAAAGACGCGCCTTCCGTGGAACATGGAAATAAACTGTTTAATAGCACATCACTGGGAACTAATGGTAAAAGTTGCGCAACTTGCCATCCAAATGGCAAAAGGCTGGAATATATTGCAGACCTTGATGAAAAAAAACTGCTACCGATTGTAAACAGCTGCATCGTAAATGCGCTCAAAGGAAAGTCCCTCGCCGACGATTCACCCGAACTTGGCTCGCTCGTAATGTATCTGAACACGTTTGGTAAAAATAACCCCAAGTAACAGCTTACCATTGCTGCGAACAAGACCTGAAAACAATCATGGAGTAATATTTATGAAATGGATTTTCGCAATTTTAGCCGTTGGGATCGCGATTTCAACAAAACAGGCGTATGCCGACAACTTTCGCTGTCCCAACGACAATATAGTCTCCACCGGAGATAGCATCTCTGTCGTTGCGTCCAAATGCGATTCCCCTGCCTTCACGTTTAAGCGAGAGGAGCCGATGACGGTTGAAGATAACAGGACAGACGACAAGACAAGGACCAGAATCATTTATATAGAGGTGCAGGAGTGGACTTACAATCAAGGCTTCTTGCATACATTGGTATTCCGTAACGGCATCCTGTCAGAAATCCGTTTTGGCGGTTTTGCCAAGTAATATGTTTTTTTGCTGGAACCTAATCAGTTTTTAAACCGATATCGATAGAACCAGACCCCGCCACCCACCACAGCTACAACCAGCATGATGGCTAACTCGTACCTTTGGAAATCGTTGATAACCGCCTCGATGACATTGCCGAAAAAATAACCGGCAGATGAAACCACCACCGCCCAGAGAAGAGTGCTGCACAGGTTGAGGAACACGAACCGCCGGGTAGAAAAGTCGCTCGCACCAATGACGATCGGCGTGATTGTCCGCATGCCGTAGATAAAGCGATAACAGAGCACAGCGACAGCCTGATAGCTGACCAGAAAACGACGTACCTTGTCGATGCGAGGCTCCCACTGGGGCCTTTTCTCTAAAAACCGCTTCCCCTTTCGCTTCCCCACCTGGAAACAAAACTGGTCCGCACAAAATGCACCGCAGAAAGCAACCCCGATGACCCACGGCAGCTGAAGATAGCCGCTGTGCGCCATAATTCCGGCGATGATAACGATGGTCTCCCCTTCCAGCAATGCGCCGGTCAGAAGTGCCGGATATCCGTAGGTTGCAATGAACGATTCGAGGGTCATGCTGAATCATACCATAGAATATCTGCGTGGAAAGTTAGCGGCGGCATGTATTTCCGCAAATATTGGGAATATACATCCATCTGAGACAAAAAAAGGACCGACGGAGTAATCCGTCGGCCCTTAATGCAACTTGTAATACTATCTTACTTACTTTTTAACGGCTTTTGGAGACTGTTTTACCGCAGTACCCGGCTTTTTCGGAGCTTCAGGCTCCCAGCGATTCAGGTCGTGTGCGATGTTGTGACAGTACGAGCACTTGTTAAAACGCTCCATTATACGTGCCGGATGCGGTGCTCCATGGCAATCCTTACAGGATGGAACCATTTTGTGTTTGTCTTTATGACAGGCAACACAGGCAACTTTATTATGCTTGGTATCGGTCTTTGAGTGCAGCACAGAAGCCTTCTTGTGGCATGATCCACATAGATTGTTGGCTGTATCCGAAGTATACGTTACCACCTTCGGCATATGGGCCTGGTGACAACGCTTGCAGTCACCCACTAGCATTTCAGGACTATGCGACTTGTGGCACTGGGTACAGAGCGGAATCTTGCCATGAGTAGTATGGCAGAAACTGCAAGAAAGAGCAGAGTGCTTGCTTTTGAACTGTTTCAGTTTTTCATTCTGCTTTGTATGGCAGGTGAGGCACTCAGCAGTAATATCTTTAGGCAGTTTGATAATTTTCGGTGTGTGCGGATTGGTGTGACAACGCATACAGTTAACAAGCTTGTAGTGTGGTTTGTCGCTGTGACACTGGCTACAGGCCGGAATTATTTTTTTAACCGTTGGCGGATGGCCGTTATGACAATCCTGACAGCCGATCTCTGTTTTGTGTGCGCGACCATTTGCAGCAATCGCCGCAGGTGCTGCCGAGTGACACTTAACACAATCTGTATTGCTCAGCACCGGCTTCGGCTCTTCTGCTGCTCCGGCAGCCACTACCGTCATCCCCATCAGCAATGCTGACAAAGTGACCATTTTCAACGTTGTTAACAACTTGTTCATCTGTTCCCCCCCTATTTCTGTGTGATTTGAACCAATCAAAGGATAAATGATTGGAATTTGCTTTTTTTGAATGTCGAAAAATACACCTGAAGCAAGTCAGTGTCAACGCAATTCCTAAAGATTTTAATGAAATTGTATACGAGAAGAAGAGATCGTGGCTGGCCAGCTTACTTTGTTCACGCTAAATTTTGTCGCCCTTCAAATCACAGGCAAACAGCTTCCCCGCCCCGCGTGATGCACAGAAATCGCCGCACATCGTGCAGGTGGCCTCATCCTCCGGAGTGCGGCTGGCACGGATCGCACGGGCATCCTCAGGATAGAGCGCCAATTGGAACTGTTTTTCCCAGTCCAGATCGCGGCGCGCTTTGGACATCTCCTTGTCCCGCTGGCGCCCTTTTTCAGGGTACTTGTTCATGTCGCCGATATAGGCCGCAATCTTGGCGGTTTTGACGCCGGTACGCACATCCTCTTCGTTCGGGAGGGCAAGATGCTCGGCAGGAGTTATGTAACAGATCAGGTCGGCCCCAAAGCGGCTGGACTGGGCCGCGCCGATCGCGGCGGTGATATGGTCAAAACCGGGTGCGACGTCAGTAGCGATCGGACCAAGCATATAATATGGCGCTCCGCCGCTCATCCGCTTTTGTAGCTGAATATTCCCCTCAATCTCGTCCAGCGGCACGTGTCCAGGCCCTTCCACCAGCATCTGGCACCCCATGTCGCGACCGATCTCGGCCAGCTCGCAGTTGAATATCAGCTCCTGGATCTGGGCGCGGTCCGATGAATCATGGATCGCCCCGGCGCGCAGACCATTGCCAAGGGAAAGTACGGTGTCGTATTTCTTAAGGATCGAGGCGACCCGGTCGAACTTTTCGTAAAGCGGGTTTTCCCGGTTGTTGGCGATCATCCAGGCAACCATCGACACCCCCCCCTTGGAAACCAGCCCGCCGTAGCGGTATCCCTGCTTGCGCAACCGCTCAATCGTGCAGCGGTTGATGCCACAGTGTACCGCCATAAAAGCCATGCCGTCGGCACACTGCTTTTCTATAATATCAAAGAGCATCTCATCATCCAGCCTGTTAGGGTCACCGTATTTGCGGGCCGCCTCGCAGAACGCTTGGTAGAGTGGCACATTCCCCACCGGCAGGTCTACGGAGGCGATTACCTCGCGCCGGACGCGGTCCAGGTCGCCCCCCACGGAAAGTTCCATCAGCGTGTCGGCGCCGGATTCCTGTGCCGCCAACGCCTTGCGCACTTCGGCCTCGTAGTCAATGATGTCGGATGAGGTGCCGATCGAAGCGTTGACCTTGGTTGAGAGTCCCTTGCCGATGCCCACCACCTTGGGTTTGCGACCGTGGTTCCAGGGGATTACGATCTTCCCTTCGGCAACCATCCGGCGGATGTATTCAACCTCAAGCTGCTCGTTGAACGCTACAGTCTGCATCTGTGGGGTGACAATACCCTGACGGGCGAATTCAATCTGGGTAGACATTGGTACAACTCCTTTTATCCTTGCGCCACTCCGGCCTGTTCAAAGGTAGCCATCTCTTTCAGCACCTTTACTCCAGCCTCAATCAGCGTCATGGCGAGAGCGGCTCCGGTCCCTTCACCCAGTCGAAGTTTGAGATCAAGAATGGGTTCCACGCCGATCCGCTCCAGCATAAAGCTATGGCCGATTTCAACAGACTGATGGGCGGCGAAGATATAATCGCGTACATCAGGATGCAGCTCGGAAGCAATTAGAGCTCCGGCCGTGGAGATAAAACCGTCTATCACAACTGGAATCGAGTTGGCCGCACACCCAAGCACCAGACCGGCAATAGCAGCTATTTCCAGCCCCCCCACCTTGGCCAGCACATCGAGCGGATCCTTTGGATCGGGCTTATTGAGGGCCAACCCCTGTTCGATAACGCGAATCTTGTTAACCAACGCCTCGTCGCCGATACCGGTGCCGCGGTGAGTCACCTCCGCCACCGTTTTGCCGGATATGACCGCAATGATCGCCGATGACGGCGTCGTATTGCCTATTCCCATTTCACCGGTGCCTACCAGACCGACACCTTCGGCACGGCACTGATCCGCCAGTTCGATACCAACCGTCAAAGCCGCAATAGTTTCATCACGGGTCATGGCCGGACCTTTGGCAAAATTCTTCGTGCCGCGGGCAACTTTTTTCTTGATCAATCCGGCCGTATCCGCAAAGTCATAATCGACTCCGACATCGACGACCCGTACATCTGCTCCGACATGTCGGGCCAGCACGTTGACACCGGCGCCGCCGGAAAGGAAATTCAGCACCATCTGAGGTGTAACTTCACGTGGAAACAGCGAAACGCCTTCTTCCGTAACGCCATGATCTCCGGCAAACGTAAAAACGACCTTCTTGGAAATATCCGGATTCCGGTTGCCACTTATTGCAACTATACGGCGGGCAAATTCTTCAAGTCGCCCCAGCGAACCAAGCGGTTTGGTTTTATTGTCCAACTTTGCCTGTGCCTGCTGCAGCAGTTCCTGACTGACCGGCTTGATTCGGGAAAGTGTGTTCTTGATGATGTCCATGAAAAGCTCTCCTTTCGTTTGATTATTTCAGTTTCAACGGTATACCGCTGATAACGACATGCACCTCATGCGCAGTAGCGGCCAGGGTCTGATTAGTTGTACCGGCGATATCTCGAAACATTCGCGCAAGAGCATTATCCGGCACGATCCCCATACCGACCTCATTGCTGACCAGAATAACCGGCGTCACCATCCCCTGCAGCGTACTCTTCAATCGTTGCAGATCTTCTTGAATCCGCTCTTCAATGTTCTCCGCGCTTTCTTCATACTTGAACAGCAGATTGGAAAGCCACAGCGTCACACAATCCACCAGAATCGCCTGATACCGGCCATCACAACATGCCAAAGCCTGCGACAAGTGAATCGGCTCCTCGATCGTGCTCCATTCTCCGCCGCGCCGCTCGCGATGACTCCTTACCCGCTCATCCATCTCGTTATCCATGACCTGAGCCGTTGCCAGATAACCGAGCGGCCCGCCAAACTGCAGTGCCAGCTTTTCAGCAAAGGTGCTTTTACCACTGCGCGCCCCACCGGTAATAAAAATTGTCCGTGCCATGCTGTCCTCCAATCCAAAAAATATAAAGCCCCTGTCCATGGAAGGGACAGGGGCTCGAAAACCAGGTAATCTAGATACGATCAGGCTTCGGCCACTCGTTCCACGGAGGTCCCAAAACTAAATCGGAATGGCAGGTTTCCTGGCTTCAGGGTCATCTTACTAACCGCGCCTTCCCGGAAAGATCCAGTGGCATAATGCGGCGTTCATCGCCTGTTACAGTTGCGGGTCAGCGAAGGATTTTAACCTTCTTCCCTTTTAACCGTGCCTGCGGGGCACGGCACCAAATCCGTGTGGTAAAACAATTGTGTTGAAGTTTGTAGCAGACAGGGGAGATGAAAGTCAAAAGGAAATTGACGCAGCCACAGAAAGTCTACTGGCGGAAAAACGTTAATAATGAGGCGGCGGTTCTTCCTGGTCAGCGTTTCGCGATACGGATGGTGACATAACCAGAAATTGTTCCTTCAGTGTTGCAAACTCCCTCTGTAACTGCCCAATTATCAACTCCTGGCGACAGACAATTTCATTCAATTCCTGAATAGTCACTTCCTGCTGCATATAATGCATCTCCAGTTCATTGATTCTTTCTTCCATGCTTCGCATAACCTCCAACTTTTGATAACGCTGTTGTACTATTTATTTTAGATACTTATTTTAGGAACAACTATCGTTTTTGAACACCTTACTTTGGCACAATATAACTTATTAAAATACGTATCCATAACATTCTTGACTAAAGTATTTTTTTTGCGGTATATGGAGAGAGAATTAAATCAAAAAATGCTGTAACATATCAAAAATAATATGTATTTTTTATTAATTATAATTATTTTACATCATTACAGGTCCATTTAACAGACACTTTATAGAGGATGGTTAATAATGAAAATAAAAACCAAGCTCATTCTAAACATGGTTGTTGGCGCCGTAGCTGTCTGGTCGATCGTCATCACCAGTGTTTTCGGCTTGACCTTCATAAAAAACAAGCTCTCTTACTTGACCGAAAAAAGCACCCCCTATCAGATCCGGACAGTTGAATTCCAAAAGGAACTTCAAGGAGTCATTACTGATCTCGTCAAACTCAATACTGCCCGCACAGCCGAAGAGTACAAGCTATACAAGGGGGAAGCCGACAAATCACTGGTCACGGTCAAAAATGCCCAGCAGTCACTGGAGGAGATGAGCAACAGCAAAATGGGTACGGCCGAAGAATTGTCCCGGATTGCTGAAGAGCTTTTCACCGCCGCTTCATCCCGCATTTCCACCAGTAAGGCTGCAACAGAGGCAAACAGCAGGATCGCCTTGAAAATGAAGGAATCGTCAACCCGCCTGAAGGAACTGGATAAACGAATACGCGTTCTTCAGACCGGAAGGTCCAACTCCTTCGCATTGGCACTAAAGGATACCGGTAGCTACTCCTCCCGTCTCCGCAGCGTTGAAGAGTTGCGCAACCTTATCAAGGATCTGCAGATGGTCTTTGTCACCGTGCAGAATGCGCAGAAAAGCAGCTCTGTGCTTATTGCCAAGGGGAAGATTAATTCAACCCTGGGACGCATTGCCAAAAATGACTATCACAACGGCAACGAAATGATCGCAAAGGATACCAGGGCGGTTTCCGACAAACTGGCGGATTACATCAAATTACAGACAGCCGCGCTCTCTTCAAAGGATGATGAAGCAAAAAACAGGGCGATAGAATCCGGCAAAGATCTATCAGAAAAGCTGAACACCCTTTATCTGACCCTTGAGCAGGATGCGTCCCTGGCGGGTGAAAAGGTTGGAGTTGAGACACAGAAACAGGGGAATATTTATGGACAGTCCAATGCCGCTAATTCGATCCTTCTCGAAAATTCCGAGCTGGTAGCACTGGGGCTTATGGTAGAAGCTCAGACCAATCGGCTCTTTACGCTGGAATCTACTGCCGAGATCGAAAAACTTGACCCGGAAATACGCGGACTATTCTCCAAAATCACCGCGCGCTCCAGCACAGTAGAAAAAGCACTGGGCAAACTGGGTGCCAAAGATGAGATTAAAATACTCAAGGGAGTTGTGGCCACACTTGGGAGCATCCACAACGACTTGAATGCCGCCGATGGAATCATGAATACCCTCAAGAAGCGTATTGCTGCAATTGATCAGACGGTAAAGTCTGGCGATAAATTGCGGGAAATTGTACTCAAGCAGGCAGTAAAAGGTAAGGAGAGCGTAAGCACAGCCAAGGGTGAGCAGGAAAAGGCCATCGGCACGGTAAATAAAATGGTCAAAAGCAGCATTATCCTGCTGATCGCCATCGGTTCCGTAGCTGCGGTCATCGGTATATTCTTTGGTGTATGGAGCTTCCGCTCAGTTATCAACCCACTTACGGCTCTTGTCGGAGTTGCTTCAAGCGTTGCTGAAGGTAATCTACATATCCGAGACATCAAGAATAGTAACGATGAGTTTGGCCAGGTGCAGAATGCAATGGACAAAATGGTGCATAATCTGCGTGACATGGTTGGGCGAATTACCGATACCACCACCACGGTTGCCAACAGTTCCCAGGAACTTGCGTCCACTGCAGGCGAACTGGAACGAAATTCCCAGACCCAGACAAACGGTATTGAGACAACTGTAACAGCCATGACCGAAATGGTGCAGACCATTCAGGATGTTTCCGGTAACGCCATCAACACCTCAGATTCGGCCGGTCGCATGAAGCAGATCGCACTGGATGGCCAGGAGGCGCTGGTCAACACCTCGAAAGAGCTGTTCGCCTTTGCGGATATAGTGCGCCAGTCCGCAGAAAAAACCGAGGCGCTCGGTACAAAGTCTGAAGCGATCAACGAGATTGTTGATATGATCAAGGACATCGCCGACCAAACCAACCTGCTGGCGCTGAACGCCTCAATTGAAGCTGCACGTGCCGGTGAAATGGGGCGGGGATTTGCGGTGGTTGCCGACAGTGTTCGCCAGCTGGCACATCGCACAATTGAATCATCCAGTGAAATCAGCCGTACCGTCAAAGATATGCACGACGAGGTGGATGCGTCGGTACTGATAATGAAGAAAGAACGAGAGGCCATTGAGGGAATTATTCGGCACGTCGATGGCACGCTCCAATCGATGGGGGATATCGTTAACCATGTAGAGCAGGTCTTCGGCATGGTACAAACCATAGCCACCGCCACCGAGGAGCAATCAGCCACCGCAGAAGATGTTAACCGCACCATGGTCAGCATAAATGACGTCACCCGCCAACTGACCGTATCAGTTGAGGAAATCAAGGGGACATCCGAAAACTTTGCCCGTCTGGCAGGTGACCTGCAGCAGATGATCGGCTGGTTTAAGCTGTAATACAGCCATCAGGACCTGACATACAAAACAATAGCGTTAATGGAGTTGTTTTGAGCAAGAAACAATTCCCAACCTAAATAAAGGAGTTTTCAAATGAAAATGACTAAAATTATTGCCATCAGTACTGTTTTGTTTTCTCTCTTTGCAACAAACGTAATGGCTGATGTATTGAAAATCGGTGCTGGAGCCGCCCCGACCGAAAATGTTTTAAAACCGGTTGAGGCCGCATTTGAAAAAGCATCCGGCCTGGATTTATCTATTATTTCCAGTGGCCCCAAGCAAGCCTTTGTCGATCTTGATCGAGGTACTGTTGATGCTGCAGCAGCGGGACTTTCCTTTGATGACTGGATGGCTCTGCTGAAAAAGGAAGGGGTTCCTGTCGCTGACCCCAAAGTGTACCAGGCGGTTGTTATAGGCAAAGACAAGGTGATTGTCATTGTTCACAAAGACAATCCTGTTGCGACACTCAGTAAAGAGCAGTTGACAGGCATTTTTACCGGCAAGATCACCAACTGGAAAGATGTTGGCGGCAAGGATTCTCCCATCCTGGTTGTCTGGGGTGGCTTAATCCAGGGGACCAATTCCATGTTTATCAAAAATATCATGGGTGGAGCCAAGCCTACGGATGAAGTAATCGCAGCAACCACAGCTGAAGATATTCGCCAAAATGTCTTATCCAACCCGGAAGCCATCGGGATCGGACCGCAGGCTATTCTAAACCAGGCCATACGTTCACCGGAAACACCGGAAGTTGCAAGGCAGATTACGCTCATCACCAAAGGAGCCCCGTCAGCTAAGGTGCAGAAATTGATCGACTTCATCAAGACAGAGGGTAAAAAGTAGATGGCATAGTAACCTTCGACAAGTATGACTTTATAAGAGGCCAGGGAGACCTGGCCTCTTTTTTTGTGGCGGTTCCCTTACCGATATGTAAGGAAATCGTCAGTTGCAAACCATACAGCGGATGGTATTCTCAACCACAGAGGATGATATGCGTATTCTGGTGGTAGAAGACGAACGGAAAATAGCCGATGCCCTTAAAAAAGGACTGGAAGCGGTCGGCTACCAGGTCACTACGGCGGCGTCAGGTGAGGATGGTTTCTTTTGCCTGACCACGGAAGAGTACGACCTGATGCTTCTCGACCTGATGTTACCTGGACGTGACGGCATCGAGATCCTGCAGACCATCCGCAAAAAAGGCATCGCGACTCCGATTTTGCTTCTGACCGGTCGCGACACCGTTGAAGATCGCGTCCTTGGGCTTGACAGCGGTGCCGATGATTACCTGGTTAAACCCTTTGCTTTCCCCGAATTACTCGCCCGCATCCGCCTGCTCTTACGACGTGGCAATCAGGAACCGCAACACGCATTCAAATTGGACGATCTGGAACTTAACCTGCTGACTCACCGCGCAAGCCGCGCGGGACAACCACTTGAGCTAACCGCCAAGGAGTTTGAGCTGCTTGAGTATCTACTGCAAAACCAAGGGCAGGTGGTTTCCCGCGAAATGCTGGCTCAGGATGTCTGGCAGATTCGCGAAAGATCAACCCCGCTTGACAATGTAATCGATGTGACTATCGCTAGGCTAAGGCGCAAAGTGGATGGTCCGTTTGAGAAAAAGCTGATCCGGACGATGAGGGGAGTCGGTTTTTGCCTAGGGGGTACGGAGCATGTCTAGCCACCTGGGGGTCAGAGTCCGCTTTACCCTGTTATACAGCATAGCGCTGATATTGACGGTCACGATGGTATCCAGCGGTATTTACTTTTTTGTGCAGCGGGCACTTTTGGATCAGATTGAAAACCACCTCCATAAGGATCAAGCCACCATCAGCACCTATCTGAAATCCGATCCGAACCAGCTCGCATACATGTCGGAGCGGGGGACAATCCACCTGTTCAGCGTCATGCAAGGTTCAAAAAAGTTGGTTGCATCAAGGCATTGGCACGACGAAAAGCTTGATGAAACCCAGATTGACGGCCAGCAGCAGGATCGCCCCTTTTCAATTAAGACAGCGAACGGCGCACGCTATAGGATTCTGATTCAGCCCGTTACAATCAACACACAAAACTACCAGATAACGGTTGCTCATAATGAGGATGCGGTACATCAGACTCTGCGTACGCTGGCACTGATTATCCTGCTCATTCTGCCACTGGCGGTAGCCATCTCGTTAGGAATAGGATATTTCATCGCCGGACGCGTCCTGGCACCTATAGAGGTTATAACCCGCAAGGCTCAGGAGATTGGTGCTGAGAATCTGTCAGAACGTTTGCCGGTCGGCGATGAAGATAATGAATTTTCCCGTCTGGCTGTCGTCTTCAACCAGACCTTTGCCCGTATTGAAGACTCTTTTGTTCGTCTCCACCGTTTCACGGCGGATGCGTCCCACGAACTACGTACTCCGCTGGCAGCCATCCGCAGTATTGGCGAGACGGCCCTGCACACGCCTTCTGAAAAAAATACAGATTGTCGCGAGATCTGCCGCGAATCTATCGGCAGCATCCTTGAAGAGAGTGACCGGTTACGCCAGTTAATAGACTCGCTGTTACAACTCTCACGAGCAGATGCTGGCGAAATATCACTACATAAAGAGACGGTGGATCTGTTTGACCTGGCGAAGGAAACAGTCGAACTTCTGAATGTTCTGGCTGAAGAAAAACGCCAGTCTATTAACATTTCCACCATCGGAAAGGCCATGGCCTCAATTGACCGGACCAGTGTACGCCAGGCATTAACCAATCTGCTTGATAATGCCATAAAGTACGCGCCGGCAGAAAGTGAGATAAACATCACTGTTGGCAGTACTACCAGCGGGGAGTCTTTTATTGAAATAGCAGATCGTGGCTGCGGAATTCCCGATGAAGATATCAAACTAATCTTTGACAGGTTTTATCGTGTCGACAAAGGGAGGTCACGTGAAAAAGGTGGAGCAGGACTGGGCTTATCAATTTCCAAGTGGGCAGTGGAAAGAAATGGGGGAAGGATAGTAGTGGCAAGTACAATCAACCAGGGCAGTCAATTTAGGGTATCTTTTCCATGGTAGGTTTTATGTGTCAAATTGCTGTACGGGGAGGTGAAGAAAAGCAGCTATTTATCCTTGTTGTGAAGCGTTAAACAGTCACACTAACCGAAAAAGGAGAAATCACTATGAAAAAGCAATTTGCTGTAACCGCAGCTGCGGGCGTCCTGATGCTGGGACTGACCGCTGTAGCCGGCGCTGCCGATCCAAAGGGTGAATTCGTTGGATCCGAAAAATGTAAAGCATGCCACTCCGTAGAATACAAAAGCTGGAAGGACAGCTGGCACAGCAAGATGGTACAACCAAAAAAATCCGGTATTCTCAAAGAGGTCGTTGAAAAGTGGACGAGCGATGGTACCGGTGAAGGTCCAACTGTCGGAAACATCACCAAAGCTAAGTTCAAACTGGATGATGTCAAGTATGTGGTCGGTTCCCGATGGAAGCAGCGTTTTCTGGTCATGAATGATCAAACCGGCGGCATGCAGTTCCTCAACAAGCAGTTCAACCGTTATACCGCCAAGTGGGAAAACTACGGCAACGCTAACGACTGGAACACTAACTGCGGTACCTGCCACACTACCGGTTATCGCATCTTGGAGTATGACGAGAAGTTTGGCAAACATGGCCGAACAGTCAAGGACAGCTACAGTGAGATGAATGTCGGCTGCGAAGCGTGCCATGGACCGGCGAACAAACACATCAAGGCAAGTAAGGCAGATAAGAAGAAAACCATCTTTAACCCTGCCAACGCTGACATCAAAGCACAGTCGAAAGTATGCGGTTACTGTCACATAAGAATCGAAAATGAAAAGTTCATGACCGCACAGGGAAATCCGCGTGAAGACCTGCCGGCGCCAAAAGTTGGCGACAGCTATAAAGCCGGCGATGACTGGACAACCTGGTATCCGGAACAAGCCATTATCCCCGGTGTCCACGCAGACCAGCCAACCAACAAGGAGTACGTTGGTGATCTAAAAGGACTCTTCAAACTGGATGACCATGCGAAGGCAAACGGGATTTTTGAGGAAGCCAAACATCACCAGCAGTACCAGGGATTCCTGCAGTCCAAGCACTATCTGAATGGTTCGATCTCCTGCATCACCTGCCATTCACCACACGCCGGCAAAGGCAAACTGCAAAAAGTACGTAAAGACGCCTGTGCCAAGTGCCACGACGCATCATACACCGTGGAGAAATATATGCCCAACACAGGCCAGACCGCCGGCAACCTGTTCATGCGCACTCACACCTTTGGCAAGAACCCACGCAAAGGCGGAGCCGGCGCTGGCGATATGGGGCCTGTTAACTACTACGAGTAACATTTAATAAAATTCGAAATGCGGCAGAATGACGTAAGGCCCACAATTTTGTGGGCCTTACCTTTTTACAATTCATCGGAAACGTTAGATGCCTTGAAACTCCTGAACAGGATTAAATCATAGACAATTTTCAACCCTCCGGCGACTATGAACGGGCCGCCCGGAAACACGGATAATAAAGCACCGGCAACTACCGGAGAGAGCGACGCGCCAACAGACCTGGCGATACCGGTAATGCCAGCTGCAGCGGAACGTTCATCCGGATCGACCACAGCCATGGTATAAGCCTGCCGGGTTGGTACGTCCATCTGTGAAATACTGAATCGTAACAGAAGAACACTGATAGCAAGTGGAAAACTCGGCATGAGCGGGACAAGTATAAGAAGGACATTCGACGGCAGATGTGTAAACACCATAGTCCGAATGAGTCCGATTTTTTTGGCAATCGGCACGGCAAGCAGCGCCGAAAAACCGGCAAGCAGGTTAGCTCCGAAAAATATGCTGCCGAGCGCCGCCTCGTCTGCTCCGTAGCGAACATGGAACCAGTACGCCATAAAGCTCTGCAATACGAAGCCACCCGCAAAAGCATCAAGTGAGAAAAGCATCGATAGTTTAAAGATCACTCCACGAGATTTATGCAGGCCAATGCGACTTTGCGGCGCAGAAGAAGATACATTCTGAGCGACTTCACACTCCCTTGAAAGCCCTGTGAACACAAGCGCAAGAATCCCACCGATGATTGCGTAGCCAAGCAAAATAACCCTATAAGAATCCAGCGGGCTCATGCCACGGTTCTGCAACAGAGTAGCCAGAAACCCTCCCGCAAGGGCGCCTAACGCCGTTGCTAACGACCCAGCCAAACCATACCAGGCAAATATTCCAGTTCGCTGATCTTTTGAGACGAGCTGTGAGAGCATTGCCTGTTCAACCGGAAGAAATGGCCCGATTTCGTTACCACTTGGGCTGATAACTCCGATTATTGCAGCAATGATGAGAAGCAGCGGGTTACTTGTGAGGATAAAAACCACACCGGCCAGCATCATCAAAAGAGCGCCAATTACCAATGTTTTCTTGCGCCCGAACCGATCCGCGGTTGTGGTAAGCAAAAGCGATATTCCCGCATCACCGACGAGCGTCAACGAGAACAGTAGCCCCATGAGAAAATCATCGAAACCTGATTTTATCAGATAAAGAGCGAGAACAACGGACAGAAAGCCGTATCCGAAGAGTCTGAGAATGCGGGTAGTGAAAAGCAGTACGATATTACGGTTTAAACTGGACATGGTTACCTGTGCCCCCGATCGGCGCTGCATAAAAAAAGGGCTAGACATTTCTGCCTAGCCACTTGATTTATTGGTGCGCCTGGAGCGATTCGAACGCCCGACCTACGGATTCGTAGTCCGTTGCTCTATCCAGCTGAGCTACAAGCGCATTAAGAGTTGATCTTATAACCCACCGGGCAGAATATATCAACCATTTTTTGTCAGATATTGCATCTATTCACTGTTTGCCAATTATTATCACTACCATATCGAGCTGTTTTCAGATATTCTCATAAAATGCAGTGAGATGGCTATCTTCATGAAGGACACCTGTTTATGGATCACTTTACACTGGAAATCAGCGAAGCTGAGATCAAACGGGAACGGGAAAAATCACGGGAACTTCGCAAGAGTCGCTGGTGGAAAAACCGCGTCGCTTTGGGACATTGCCACTATTGTGATGGGAATTTTGCTCCGGAAGAATTAACTATGGACCACCTGGTTCCCGTATCGCGCGGCGGGAAAGCATCCCGTAACAATGTTGTCCCGGCGTGCAAGGAGTGCAACAGTCGCAAAAAATACCTGCTTCCGATTGAGTGGGAAGAATACTTGGAGAAGCAAAAGAATCCAGCACCGGAGCCAACAAGTGAATAAATTGAAGAGCCGCTATAAAGTTGTCATCTATGACTGTGACGGCGTAATCCTTGATTCAATTGAATCCAACTATGTTTTTTACAACCGGGTCATGGATTTTTTGGGCAGACCCGAAATTGACCGGGATGACACTGATGCAAGAAGAATTCTCCACACCTATTCGTTCAATAATGTAATGGAATATTTCTTTGTTGGGGACCCAAAGCGGGAAGATGCCTTCAGATTTGCCAAAACCATTCATTATAGCGATCTGATGCCATATATGCGGATGGAAGATGGTTTTGTCAGCGCCCTTGACCAGCTAAAGGGGCACACTTCACTGGCAATTTGCACCAATCGAGCGACTTCCATGGATATGATCATTGAGGATTTTGGACTGACCGGTTATTTTGAATACGTTATGACGGCGTCACAGGTGACCAACCCGAAGCCGCACCCGGAACCACTGCTGAAAGTGCTGGATCACTTTAAAATAGCTCCGGAAGAGGCTCTTTTTATTGGTGACGGCGAAGTTGACATGCAGGCTGCCAACAGTGCAGGTGTTCCCTTTATCTCTTACAAATCCCACCTGCCGGCACTGGCCCGTATCCAGCACCACGCCGAGATCGTCCAACATGTGTTTGCGACTCTATAACTGCGCTCTTTATCTCACCAGTTTTGACAGTTTTTTGAACTCCTCGGTACCAGCAACCTTCAACAACTGAAACAGTGCAGATTCCGTACAGGTCGGGATCGCTCCGGCAAGGGTCATGGTTTGAATGGCAGTTTGCCAATTTTGCTTACTGCGGCTCATGACGGCATCCTTCACCACGTGAACATCCAGACCGGCGTCACGAAGTTCAATAACCGTCTGCAACACACAAACATGAGTTTCCATGCCGGTGATTATCACCTGCGTCCTCCCGGTTGACTTGATAGCATCGACAAACTCAACACTCCCGCAACAGCTGAACGTCATCTTTTCATAGTACGAAGCTAAAGCCGCTTTTTCCTTAAGCTCCGGCAGAGTCGCCCCTAACCCCTTTACATACTGCTCTGTCACCATAACCGGAATATTTAATTCGGCAGCGCTCTCAAGCAGGATACCAACGTTTTTTACAAGCTGCTTCAGCACAACTTCATCCATCGCAATACACAGTTTTTCCTGCACATCAATCACAACCAGTACCACCTTGTCACGCTCCAGAAAAAAACTGTCCTTGATTGGCATATCAACTCCCTGTTTTTAAATGATAATTATACTACAGCAGCGCTTTTGCAGCGGCAATCGCAGCCGCATAATCAGGCTCGCCGGTGACTTCCGGGACAATCTGGATGTAACGAATGGTGTTGGAAACATCAACAACAAAAACTGCACGGGTCAGCAAAAGCAATTCCTTGATCAGTACTCCGTAGCCAAGTCCGAAGGAACGTTCGCGGTAGTCAGAAAGCGTGACAACCTTATCGATACCGGCGGCACCGCACCACCGTTTCTGGGCAAACGGAAGATCCAGACTAACAGTCAAAACAATAACCTCACCCGGCAATGAAGCAGCTTCCTGGTTAAAGCGACGGGTTTCGGTATCGCAAACCGGCGTATCCAGAGAGGGCACCGCACTGATGATCTTGATTTTACCGGTGTAGTTGGCGAGCGACACGGCAACCAGTCCGTTGTCAACAGCTACAAAGTCCGGAGCAGCGTCACCCACTTTGAGCTCTGGCCCAAGCAGGATCATCGGGTTACCTTTAAACGTAATAATTCCAGTCTTTTCATTCATAACAGGACCTCCTCGTCTAGTTCTACCACTTCAGGTAGTCTACGGTATTCTTCGTTACAAGCACCCTCACCTTCAAGAATGCAAAGAAATTGCATCACCAATCTGTAGGTAATCCCCCATAAGACCGGTTTATTTTCAACGGGAAGCCTGATTGCCGGCACTTCAAAATACTTTTCCCCAAATGCAACACGGCTCTGGAGATGCCGTTCCGGATCACGCAGATCCGACAGCGTTACCCAAAAAAGATCACATACCTCTTCGTTCAAAACCGGGCTGCAACGCAGCCGGTCTACACTGAACAGACAACAGGAAACCCTCACCGGCAGATTGGCTCCTGTTATGTCGGAAAGTCGCCCCAAATAACAACCTTGATCCAGGTCGATTCCGACCTCTTCATACGTTTCCCGGAGGGCTGCCTGGCACTCAAGCTCACCCTCTTCCAGCTTACCGCCCGGAAAGGCAATATGCCCTGACCAAGGGTCAAGATCATGAGCGGCACGCTGAATAAACAGAATTTCAACATCACTATCACCCTGATGCAGTATCATGGCGACTGAAGCACGCGTGCTGTCGCATAAATCAGGCACAGCATCACTCTTACGCTCAGAAAGCAATTCTGCAATACGACCAAACATGCAACTAGGCCCTGTTGATAAACCTTCCATAGTTTCCGCTTATTCCTGTCTGGATTATTTTACATACTTACCGTATCATTCGGTACCGTCAAGCATTTTTTCACAGGACATGCCACTATGCCAAAACAGCTGTTACCTGCCACGCCGCAGGTCTCAATCCTTATGCCGATCCGCAACGAAGAGCGCTACCTGCAGGCTACGCTTGACTCCCTGTATCGCCAAACCTTCGCCAACTGGGAGCTGATTGCAGTTGACGACGGTTCAAACGACCAAACAGCAACCATCCTTGTTGAAGCCGCACGCAAGGACAGCCGTGTTCAGGTCATCAGCCTCAAAGGTGGCGGATTGGTAGCTGCACTAAATGCCGGACTTGAAACATGCCAGGCCCCGCTGTTGGCACGATTGGACGGTGATGACATCTGTCACCCCAAGCGACTGGAGCTGCAGGTCAACTATCTGGATGCACACCCTGACATAGGACTGGTGGCCTGCAACTTCCGCCATTTCCCACGAACAGGCCTTAAACAGGGAATGATTGACTATGAAATGTGGCAAAACGGCCTGACTGAACATTCTCAGGTCATCCGGGACCTGTTTGTAGAATCGCCATTTGTTCACCCTTCCATAATGACGCGGCGAACCATCATGAGAGGACTGATGGGATATCAGGACAATCGCTGGCCCGAGGACTATGATCTTTGGCTGCGCATGGCGGCTGCCGACATACAATTTGCCAGATTGCCGCAGACACTCCTGTTCTGGAGAGACCACCCGGAACGGGCAACCCGTACCATGGATGAATATGCTTTAAATGCTTTTCGCGCCTGCAAATGTCACCATCTACTGCACAGTTTTCTTAAAAACAATTCAGATGTTGTTATTGCCGGTGCTGGACTGGAAGCACGGGCATGGCAGCGACTGCTGACGGCTGCAGGTGTAACCGTTTCCACTTGGCTGGATGTTGATCCGAAAAAAATCGGGCAGATTCTGCACAATGCGCCGGTAATATTCCCTAAAGAGCTTCATCTAAATGGCAGAAAAATGATCGTAGCCATCGGCGTGCGCGGTGCGCGAGAGCAATTCCGGGGAGTGGCGGAAGGGCGTGGATGGCACGAAGGCATAGACTTTGTCTGCGTCGCATGATAAAAACTGAGTCGCCCGAAATGGCAGAAATGCAAATAGAAGGAGTTGTTGATGTTACCAAGTAAAGAAGAAATGGCTCTTACAATTGACGAAGCCGACTGGAGCTGCCTGCGAGCCCACCTGCTGCGCGGTGGACTGATCCTGGTTGATGATACCCTTGATCTGGCTGATACAGCCCATAAAGTTGCTGCTGATGACGTCGAAGTTATCCAACATATGGTTGAGAATGGCATGATCGGCAAACCATCAGAATCAAAAATTCGCTCATGGGAAGAGGACAAACTTAAAAAATTTGCCATGCTGATTGTTAGCCCCTACGTGTTATTCCAGGAAAAAATGCCAACATTTCATTGAACCCGAACGAGGTAAAACGTGGATATAATTCTTAACGATGTTGAAGTACGCGTTCTGGGTAGTCTGATAGAAAAGGAGCTGACTACACCGGAGTATTATCCGCTGTCACTCAACTCTCTCACCAACGCCTGCAACCAAAAGTCAAACCGTGACCCGGCTATGGCTCTGACTGAAGAAGATGTCGTTCGAGCTCTCGACTCACTCCGTTTCAAACAGCTGGCGGTGCTTTCAGCGGAAGGCGGCCGCGTACCGAAGTATCGCCATCTGCTGGCTGAAAAACTGGGGTTGATGGCGGCTGAACAGGCGATTCTCTGCGAACTGCTGGTACGCGGACCACAGACCGGTGGCGAGCTGCGTACACGTGGAGAGCGCATGTATCCTTTTGGTGACCTAGCCGCAGTTGAAGAGGTGCTGCAGGAACTGATGGTGCGAGAAACTCCACTGATCACCCTATTGCCCCGTCAACCGGGGAGGAAGGAAGGACGTTACGCCCAGCTTTTTTCCGGGCTGCCGGAGTGTGGTGAAGAAAGTTCTGAAGCACGCCCTGAACCAGCTCGGCAGAGAGTAGTGGCAGAAAATGAACGAATTGCGAAGCTGGAGGCAGAGGTCACGGAATTACATGAAGAAGTTGCAGCTCTTCGGCAGTTGATGGAGGAGTTCAAAAAACAGTTCGAGTAAAGCGCCGTATACCACCTATCACGTATTATTTAGTTTACCCAAGACCTCTTTGAATACTGACATCCTATATGGCTTCTGAATGAACCCTGAGAGCCCCTTGCCGGCAAATTTCTGGGTAACTTCGCTCTCGTTGTAGCCACTTGACATGATCACTTTCACCTCGGAATTAATCCGCCGCAACTCCCGAAAAGTCTGTTCGCCGTCCAGATGCGGCATGGTCAAATCGAGAATGACCAGGCATATCCCGTCGTGGGCTTTGTACTGTTCCAGAGCATGGCGCCCGTCATCGGCGGTTATCACCTTAAAACCTAATTCGCGCAGCATCTCGCTGCCGATAGCCCGCACGGTTTCTTCGTCATCAACCAGTAGAACGGTGCCGCACCCCTGCCACTCTTCCGGAGAGGGTTGGCTATCGAACAGTTCGGCCGGCCTGCTGTCTGCAGGAAAAAGAACTTTGAAGGTCGTCCCTTTTTTCGGCTCGCTGTAGACTTTGATGGCACCTTTATGACCACGGACTATCCCCATTACGGCGGCCATCCCCAAGCCTCTGCCTGTTAATTTGGTGGTGAAAAAGGGGTCGAAGATTTTCGCCAGTGTACCCCGATCCATACCACAGCCGCTGTCCGCTATCTCCAGGTAAACATACAGACCTTCGTTCAGATTTTCGTCCAGCCAGACGTCTTTCAGGTAGTTGTGGTCGCATTCCATGCAACCGGTGGTTATGGCGATGACACCGCTCTTGTCACCGATCGCTTCGGAAGCGTTGATCACCAAATTCATTATGATCTGACGCAGTTGGGTGGCGTCGGCTGCTACGCCAGGCAGCGGTTGGTGCAGGTTCAGTCGGAGTACTGCTTTTTTGGAGATGGAGACTTCCAGCATATGGAGCATCTCTTCGACGAGCCGGTTTATGTCGAGCTGTTCGATGACAAACTTGCCTTTGCCGGAGTAGGCAAGCATCTGCTTGGCCAGATCGGCAGCCCGGACTGCCGATTGTTCGATCCGGCGCAGGTTGTCGACTGCGGGAGATTCGGGGTTCAGACGCATCAGGGCAAGATCGGCATTACCCATGATGGAGGTGAGGATGTTGTTAAAGTCATGAGCAATCCCCCCGGCCAGCACCCCCAGGCTCTCCAGCTTCTGGGCGTGGAGGAGCTGTTTTTCCAGTTGGAGACGCTCTTCCTCGGTCCGTTTGCGCTCGGAGATATCCAGAAAGGTGACAACAGCACCAAGCAGTCTCCCGTCTTTTATGATGGGATAGGACCTATACTCAACATAAACGGACGAACCATCGGCACGCAAGAAAACCTCGTCATCTGCGTGACAGATTTTCCCCTCTTGAATTGTTTTGAGCTTGTCGCATTCCGCAGAAAGAAAAGGCGTGCCGTCCGGCCGCTTATAATGAATCAGGTCGTGAATGTTCTTGCCAAGTATGTCGGCAGCCGAGTCTAATCCGAGCATCCTTATGCAGGAAGGATTGGCAAAGGTACAATTCCCTTCCAGATCCACCCCATAGATGGCCTCGGCAGTGCTTGCCAGCAACAGGCTTAACTGTTGCTCACTTCCCCGCAACTCCTCCACGGCACGTTCACGCTCGGCAATACTTTGTGCAAGGCTGTTATTGAGCTGCAAAATTGAGCGATAGCGCCAGAAAACCATGCCACACAGGATAAGAACCAGAAACATGCCACCGACAGCGGAAATCTTGCCCACTGTCCAGTAAAGCTTCGGTTTGCCGTACCATTTCGCGTAGATCAGCTGGTGTTCGGGAGTACCAACAAATTCATCTATTGCCTTATCGAGACGAGTGAGCAGCTCCGTATCCCCTTTCCTAAGGGCGATACCACGTTTTGCTTCGATGATCGGATTGCCGACCACCTTGATCTTGCCCTCAACACCCGCATCAATTGCCAGCTTCATAAGGTTCGGTGTCAATGGCACTATGCCGTCTACTTGGCCTGCAAGGAGCTCAAACAGCATTGTCTGGAGATTGGTAAAGGTCGTAAGCCGTATGGTCTGATTCTTCTTCAGAAGATTGTCAGGAGCGCTCCCCTTCATAACGCCGATGTTAAGCCCCGGAGATATCCCCCTGACCGTATGATTCCCGCTCGCCACGATCAGATTGGCCGGCATAAATTCAACACTGTTGGTAAAGGCAAGCAGCTCCTTGCGCCTCTCGTCGATGGTCAGGCTCGGAATCAGGTCGGCTTTGCCGGACAGAACCATTTGGATAACATCATCCCATGCCTGTCCGGTAACATATTCAAGCTTCAGTCCCGCCCTTTGCGCAAGTTCGTTCATCACGTCAATGGCAAAGCCGACCGGTTTGCCACTCTTGTCCAGAAAATAGGTCGGCGGAAAATCAATGGGTATTGCAGCAATAACCTTGCGCGGGGCGGTCTGGGCGTTGTTCTCTGCGCTGCATAAACCTGAAGTTACCGTACAGAGGAGCAGGCAGAGCAGGAGAAGTGGAATTGCGCTGTATGTCTTAAGTGGCAGGCGTGTTGTGGCGGTCATTTGCGCCCCATTAGAAAGGATCAGAATTTGTTTTTTTGATGGTCAAAAAATACACTCGGAGCAGGGTAGTGTCAACGCAATTTCGGATCAAACTCCCCCGCCAGGGGATAGGAGACTTTTTTGACTTTTGCAAGAAGCTCAGATTTTTTCGGTTATTTTCGGCTGTTGTTTGACATTCTCACACTATCTAGTATATCTCATTCCAGATTTTACTTTATATTGTAGGGAGCACCCATGAAAAGACGTGTCGGTTTCTGTCTCCTTCTTGCCGCGCTACTGCCGTCGTTCACTGCAGCCGCCGACTTCGGGGTGAACAGCACCACGCTCGTCCGTCTGGAAAAGCAGTCCTACCCCGGGTTTGCCAAAAAGACCCTGCTGCCGGCAACCCAGTTTTTCGGGTTTGACAGCTCCGGCCTGTACGACGGTAATCTTTCTCTCAATCTGTACGGCTGGAAGCGGGCCGACTTCGCCGATAACAGCAGCGAAAAAGGTTCGACCGACAGTACCTTCAGTTACGGCTATCTGCGCTACAGCCTTCCCAAAGCAAACGGCGAAGTGAAGGCGGGAAGATTTTCCCAGAGCGATGCGGGGATGATCACTCAGCTAGACGGAGTCTCCGCCAGAGCGGATCTTCCTCCGGCAGGGCTTGCTCTCTCCCTGTTCGCCGGTCGGCCAGTCCCGACAGACAACGGCAATACCGGAGATTATCTGGTCGGTAGCAGACTCAGCCAGCGGTTAGCCGGAATCCTTGAGGTCGGAGTTTTAATGCTCCGCGAAGGGGGGATGAACAATAACGGCCCAACAACAGCACTTAACGACTACCGGCAAATTCTCGGAGTTGACCTCTGGTACAGGCGCGACCCTTCTTTTGAACTGAATGGCCGATCATTTTATGACACGGCCACCGGCGGGTTCACCGAGCATTTTTACAGCCTTTCCTATAAGCCGCTCAAAACCCTCACACTGGCAGCAGACTCCCAGCGCACACCGCTTGAGCACTTTTTCGCAGCTACGAATCTCGGCCGGACCCCTTTTATCACCGACCGCGCCGAAAACTTTTCCAGCTTCGGCACCTCCGCAACCATGGCTCTCCCAGTTCCTGCCGAGGTGGCAGTCGACTATCGCCACTTCAGCCGCGACAGCCGCAACTCCTCTGATCGCTATGGATTCGACATCCGCATACCAAGCGGACCTTACCTCTCCGGATTCGGCTATCATCGAACCAGCGCCGGCAAACTCAAGGCCGGAAGCGAAACCGACTTCTCTTCCTACCATGAGCTTCGCGGCTATACCCTTTACCGCAAGGGGAAAATAGATGGAAGCCTGGACGCCATCGCCCAGTTCTACGACGATGCCATCTACGGCAAGAACCATGGTTACGAGCTGCAGGCCTCTTGTGGCTACCACCTGATGCCAGAGTTGAAGTTTTCGGTCGACCTCAGCATCGGCGACAACCCCCTTGTCGATATCGAGTTCAAGGGGCTCGCCCGCGTCACTTTCGCTTTCGACAAACTTATCATCAAAGGAGCCGGCAAATGAAACCGATCAATCTTTTCTTCCCGCTGGCGCTTATTGGCGGACTGTTTCTCTTCACCGCCTGCAGCATCCTCAGTGCAAACTCTGACCGGTTTCCGACAACCCACCCGGAAAAGCTTACTGAAGCAAGACCAATTTGCTCCGAATGCCATCAGGATCAGCTTAAGAGTGTATTAAAACCCTATGCAACCTTTGATCACACTCCATTTTTCATTAAAGAGCACCGCTTCCCAGCCGGACAAGACGGCCAGCTCTGCACTCTCTGTCATGCCGCTTCCTTTTGCACCGACTGCCACGCCAACCGGAATGAGGTCAAACCTTCGACCAAACTAGGCGACCGACCGGACCGGGAGCTTCCCCACCGGGGTGACTTCATGACCCGCCACCGCATCGACGGCAAGATCGATCCGGTCAGCTGTTACCGCTGTCACGGCCGGGGCAACAACGAGAAGTGCATCAGCTGTCATCGCCAGCGATAAATGGTGCCTGGCGAGTCTGGAAAAAATGCCCGAGTGAGGGAACTGTAATGAGTAGAAAAAGAATTCTGACGGCACTGTTGCTGACTGGCAGCCTGGCCCTGCTAATGGTCCTTCTTGGCGGATGCGGCACCGGCAACGACAAGTCACCAATGATCAATGCCAATGGCAAACATCCAGCAGCCTGGCTCGACCGGCACTGGTCCGAATACCAGAAAAACCGAACTCAATGCAGAACATGCCACGGTAACGACCTCAAAGGGGGTATTGCCAATCTGAGCTGCTTCAACACGAATATAGGTAACCGCCGCTGTCATGCCAACGGACCGGACGGCCACGCAGCAGGCTTTATCGCTACACATTTTGTCGTGTTCAATAGTGACAGGGAGCAGTGCGTTGTCTGCCACGGTTCCTACACCGATCCGGCTGCCGCTACAGGAGTAGCCAACGTCAGCTGCTTCAGCGCAAGCCTAAGAGAGCAGAGCTGCCACGCGTCCGGCCCTCTGCACCCTGCCGGCTTTGCGGCCCCTGGACTGCACGGCCGTCTGGCCAAGGACAATCTGGTCTACTGCCAGAAGTGCCATGCGAACTCCGCCACCCCCCCACGCTTCGCTATCCCGAAAACAAACTTGCCGGCAGGCTGCGAATCAGCCGGCTGTCATATCGCCAACACAGCTCACCCGGCACCGTGGCTGGCCGGAAGGGGAATCCCGGCCAATACCACCAGCCATATTAATACCACTGCCACCAACTCTGTTATCTCCTGCGGTCTATGCCACGGAGTTGATCTGACCGGTGGCGCCACCGCTCCGTCGTGCATGGCATCAACGGTAAACGGGATCCGCTGCCATAGCAGCAGCCCCGTGGCGAATCCGACCGGCTGCCTTTCGTGCCACGGCAGTCCGCCCAGCGGTAGCGTGGCGCCGAACAGGAGAGGCGCTCACTCCAAGCACAACGCCATCGCCGGGGTTGCTGCCAACTGTGCCGTCTGCCATAGTGGTTTCGTTCCCGACTTTGCCACCGGTACACTGACCCACGCCAACGGGACCACCAACCTCGCCCTCTCTACGGCCATTTACATGGCAAAACCGGCGTTAGCGCCAGTCTACACAGGGGGGATCTGCAGCAACGTCAGCTGCCACGGCGGCAAAGACAGCCCGGCCTGGGGGGGCGCGGCCATAAACCTGAATACCGAATGCGACATGTGCCACAGCACCGGCACCAACCAGTACAACAGCTACAATTCAGGCTGGCACACCGCTCACATTGATCATTCAATCCGCTGCTGGGACTGCCACGACACTGCAAAGCTCTCTATCGGGCACTTCAGCAACCTAGCCACTTCAACCTTCGAGCAGCATCCGAAAGCAACTTTGACCTTCAAGGACCCGATCACCGGGACTATTCTCAACGCAACCTACGATCAATCAACCCACACCTATACCTGTACGTTCGAATGCCATGACAGCGGGAATAGTACGATAAAGATTCACGGAAACATCGCCCCTGCTGCCAATCGAAACTGGCTTGGCGCACCTTGACTCCCGCCCGGGACGGGGTTTTCCCAAACCCGGAACTACTATATATAAGTCAACGATATGACGTTACAACAAACACGCCCCGCCTCCTTTAAGGAAGCGGGGCGTTTAATTTCCCGACAATATTACATGGCCCCGATAAACGGGATAAGTGCGTTAACGAAGTTGTTTTCTGCCATAAAAACTCAGAAAACAACTTCTAACTTACTGAAAAGACAGCGCTACCCGATTTGGTCGCAATCCTCATTTATAATTTCGTCCTCCGACCAGAATCTTCTCTGCAGCTCATCCATCAGGGGCTTAAGGCTTTTGCGGTCTCGGGCCGACACCGTGACGCTGTTCTGGGCCCTGGCTGACTGACGAACCTTGAGAAATGCCACCATATCCTTCTTTCTCATATCATTCATAAGATCAGCTTTGTTGTACACCAGCAACTCCTGCTTATCACCCAGTCCCAACTCTGCCAAAATAGCCCGCACCTGAGTTATCTGATCTTCAAAACGGGGATGGGAAGCGTCTACCACATGCAGCAGTAGATCGGCATCGCGCATCTCCTCTAATGTGGCTTTGAAAGCCCCCATCAAAGATTTCGGCAGGGAGCGGATAAAACCAACCGTGTCGGTGATGATCACCTCTCGCTCCCGTGGGAAGCGGAGACGACGGCTGGAGGTATCAAGCGTGGCAAACAGGAGGTCCTCGGTAAAAACGTCGCTCTTGGTCAAGGAGTTAAGCAGAGTCGATTTTCCGGCATTTGTATAGCCAACGATCGATATAATCGGCACCCCAGCCTTGACCCGCTGCTTTCGCCGCTGGTCACGCCCCTGGGAAATCTCCTTAAGCTCACGCTCCAGGCTGGTAATTCGATCACGGACACGGCGACGATCCGTCTCCAGCTTGGTTTCACCGGGCCCACGGCCGCCAATACCACCCATCAGGCGTGACATCTGCACACCACGGCCGGAAAGACGCGGCAGCAGATACTTAAGTTGTGCCAGTTCAACCTGCACTTTACCATCCAGCGTTTTCGCGCGACGGGCAAAAATATCCAGTATCAATTGGCTGCGGTCGATAACTTTCAGCTCCGTCATCGCAGAGATTGAGCGCATCTGGGCTGGAGTCAGTTCCTGATCGAAGATCAGCATGCTGGCTCCACGTTGCATCGCCCTGATAACAACGTCACGCATCATCCCCTCCCCCATCAGAGTGCGGGGGTTAAGGGTTTTTGGCCGCTGGATAAATTCGTCCAGCGCTTCCACCTGGGCGGTGCGTGCCAGTTCGCGTAACTCGGCGATTGAATCTTCTGCTTCCTGGCGGGTTCCTTTGGTGGTAACGGAGATCAGAATCGCCCGCTCAAGAGCATCCTTGGCCCGCGTTTCTGCACGGGCCGCTTTTTCCAGATCGGCTTCCAGCTCAGGTATGAAGTGAATGCAGTCGAGGTCAATTCTCTCAAGCGGTAAAATCGGATCGAGGGTCGTAGTTGTCCCGCGTTGATCAGGTGACAGCCAAGCCAACTGAGCGTTTATCTGGGCTTTACCGGGAGTAAAAAGAAGGGCGGCCAGCAGATCAAAGCGCAACAGGGAAAGATCTGTCAGGTCGTCTTCAGAGAGCGGTTCGTTTTTCAGGTGGGTATGGATCAAACGCAGCCCACGCATGACCCTTTTGCCGAGCGGGTAATCGCGCAGTTCCGGGATCACCACCCCTTTTTCATCTCCGACAATGACGTATTCCACACTGCCGGCGCGGTTGACGAGGATGCAGATTTGGCGACGGAGGTCGCTGGAGAGCTCTACGAGACGGGCAGCCAGTTCATGAGAACAGAATTCAGCGACCGGTATCCGCCTCCGGTAAAGGCGTTCCAGAGACTGGATCTGGCTTGATTTTAATCCTGCAAGATTGCCGAATACTTCTTTAATAGGATAACTCCAAAATTACAAACCGATGATGTTGTAGCCGCCGTCAACATAATGAATTTCACCGCTGACACCACTGGCCATGTCGCTACAAAGGTAGAGTGCCGAATTGGCAACATCTTCCTGAGTGATGGTCCGCCTGAGCGGTGCTTTTGACTCGACATGGTTGAGAATATTGTGAAAGCCGTTAACCCCCGCCGCAGCCAGGGTTCGGATCGGACCGGCAGAAATGGCATTTATCCTGGTACCATCGGGTCCAAGCGCCTCGGACAGGTAGCGTACAGACGCCTCCAGTGCCGCTTTGGCGACCCCCATAACATTGTAGCTCGGGAACACCTTCATAGCCCCGTAGTAACTGAGTGTCAGGGCAGAGCCACCCCTCCCCTGCATCATCGACTCGGCCGCTTTCATGATTGCCAGGAAGGAGTAAACACTGATGTCCATGGCGGTAGCAAAACCTTCACGGGTAGTGTTTAAAATAGTCCCCTTCAGCTCTTCCTTATTAGCAAAAGCAACCGCATGGATGACAACATCAACACCATCCCAAACTTTGGCAAGTTCGCTGAAGACGGCAGTTATCTCATCATCACTGGTAACATTACATGGGAGTATTGCTGCCGCATCAATCGACTCCGCCAATGGACGTACCCTTTTCTCAAAGGCCTCTCCGGCATAGGTTATCGCCAGCTCGGCTCCTTGCTCATGAAAAAGCCTGGCGATCGCCCAGGCGATACTCTTGTCGTTGGCAACTCCAAAAATTACAACTTTTTTTCCACGTAACAACATCTTTATAATCCCCCATTGTTAGGCAATTCAGGTGAAGCTTCCGACCCACTTTTCTCGACAGATGATTCGGTTGAAATGCTACTCTGTCCTGTCAGGTCAGCTTTATTATTTTCAGGTTCAGCCGGATGAAGATGGGCTTCAAGTATCGCCAGTCGCCCCTCTATTGCTTCGAGTATCTCCAGCGTCCGATCCTGTTTCCCTTTTATCGCAAATACTACAAAAGGCATAATCAACCACACTACCGCCAGAAAAAGAATGATGATACTCATCATCACCATGAACCCGCCAAAAATCTCCATGTCATCTCCCGCTAAAATATGAGCGTCGCTTATACCACGCCAGCAAAAAAAAGTTAAGGCGATAATTACCGTATACCGCAGAGCAAGGCGGCATGATTTGAGCTGAACTGCGGCGGATCGTTCCTGACTATGGCAGCTATGGCCGGATGACGTTTGAATTCACTATCCAGAAAACGGCGCACCTGTTTGCGATCCCAACCATCAGGATGTCTGAAAGAGGTGTAGAGAGAAAGATCCCCCTCATAGAACAGTTCATTTCCGTATTCCGATGTTTCATCTCCATAAAGCGGCATATTGAACAGTGCCAGATTAAGAAAATTGATCGCCTGATGGTGACCGGCAACAAACTCAAGCGTGCGGCGAGCCTCAACGACCGTTTCGCCCGGCGTTCCGAACAGCAGATAGCAGTAGACCCGGATCCCGGCCTCCTTGAGGTTGTTCAACACCCGCGAGACGGTAGCTAGGTTTATTCCCTTGCACATCCGATCCAGCACACTCTGATCTCCGGATTCGAGTCCCAGCTTGAGCATGGCACACCCGGAACGTTTCAGGGCGTGACAGAATTCCGGATCAGCAAGATGTTCATCAATACGGGCAAAGCCGTACCATGGGGCTCCGGGTGGATTTTTTGCAAGGGTATGCAACAACGCAGGACTGATAGCGTTATCAAGCAGATGGATCAGGACCGGCCCGGTTTGTTCGACCAAAAGCTGCAAGTCCGACAGCACTTGAGAGGTTGGCACGGGATGGTATGCATTACCCTCAGCACGCTCCGGGCAGAACGAGCAACGGTTCCAGTAGCAACCACTGCCTGCACTGTAAGGGAGGATCAGACCGGGCGAAAGATATTCCACCAGCGGAAGAGTTGTGTAATCCGGGGTTACATGCCGCATTGGAGCAGAAGTACCCCCGAGGAGAGCCAGCAACGGTTCTTCTCCTGGCCCGGAAATCAGATCGTCCACAAGATTCCCAAAGGGGTTGCTCCAACCGGGACGTTGCATCCATGAGGTTATCAAACCACCACCAAGAACTATTTTCAACGCTGGATAGTTTTTCCTGATGTAGCCAATCATGGCGAATGTGCAGAGCACCTGGCTGAGATAATTAAGTGAGAAACCTACGGTTCCTACATCGGCTAGAAGTTCTGGCAGGCGCTGACTGAAATAGGGGTAAAACGGATTCTGCTCCGGCTCCTCCGCCGCTGCAAGCAGATCAGCACTGCGTAATGGCGAGAGGGCCCTCTGCTGGTAGTCGGCAAGCCCGACCGTTACGCCGGTTTCGGCGGCAGAGATTGCAAGGATACGGTTAAGGTCGCTAACTGCCCGGCGATAACGATCAGGATTCTGATAGGTTTTAATGTCGCGCAGAGCGACCAGGTTGCGTTCCCGCCCCTTAAACGCCCGGCGACTCCAGGTATCAGTTGCGCTCAGAGGTTGTTTCAGCAACCAGAGTTGCCCCTCCAGATTGGCATCAACTGTTCGACATGATATGCCTTGAGCCTTCAATGAGGCCCCCAGGCGTGCTATGCCGGCTGGAGGTTCGCAGGCCTTGGCAAGTGGCGGAAATATGAGCAACATGCCGGGTGCTGACCAGCTACTGGTACTGGATATAGAGCGGCTTCGGATTCAGTTTGAGCAAATCCTGCGGAGTCATCAACGGATCACCCTTCTTTGTATCATTGTGGTAAAAAAGCTTGAATCCTGTGTACTGAACCGGCTCAGAGACAACGTAATCCTTGTAGGAATCACGCTTCAACCAAGGAGCGCCCCATCCATCCATATGCATGACCAGCTGCACTTCCGGATGCAGCACAATATTTTTTGAATTTGTGACGCCGTTGCGGGTAAATCTGTGCACGGTGAAGACTTTCGGGGGCAGATTATACTTCTTGACCAGATCTTTCAGATACGCTGAAGCATAATTTATATCAGCCGCATCGTACGTGCCGATCTTCTTGCCCGGCTTTTTGCCGCTTTTTATCAAGTTAAATTCCGGATCAATCCCCAGATGCACGTCGGGGTTCTTTAAAATCCATTCAAAGCGCGGCAAAACCGAGCGGATATCGTCATGTCCGGTCTGGATATCAATAAACATGACCGCACCCGCTTCTTTGGTCCAGCCATATACCTGGTTAATGATTTTGTCCGGCATAATCATACGGTATTTACTATCCTTACCGGGTGCCCCTTGTGCCACCACCGCAATCAGATGCAGCGCCGGTTGTACCGGAGTAGCGGGGTCTGCCGCCTGCCACTTGGCGACTTCACCTTTCAGGCGTTGTAACATTTCATCCTTTGGAAATTCTCCGAGTGCCCCCATCTTCTTAGAAAGAGGATTACCGTAGTAAGCAACAATGCGTTTTGACGGCAGAATTGAGCCCGGCAGAGGTGCAGAACAATTCACCGGCCAGCCGCACTTTTTGGCGTACTCCGGGCTCTCACCCGCGTTGTATTTAATGTTGGAAGCCGATTTACGGGCGGCGCTGGTCTGAGCTGCAAAAGCCGCAGCCTTTCTGGTAGCAGTCGTAGTGGCCGCAAAAGCGGCTTTAGCGGCAAGCTGTTCAGATTCTTTTTGGGCTTTTGCTTTTGCCTCTATTTCAGCGTTTCTATTGTCTGTACAAGCCGATAGTGCAAGCAGTGCTAAAGTCAGCAATAATGGGAGAAATATTTTACTTTGGTATTTCAAACGATGGTACTCCTTCACTTTTGTATGGGTTACTTGTTTTAGCGCGCATCCGAGCGGCATTAATCCGGATCTTCAATCAGAAAATCCTCGGCATCAATAACATCTTTTACCTTGAGTATTAGAGCATCCGGCCACTCTCTTATCGAAAGCCTTGTCAAAATCTTCGATTCCTCGAAGGTCAAGTCTACATCATCAGGCAGCTTGTCAGCGAGATCACTCGCCCACCGCGTTTCATGAGGTGTCAATGGAATTTCCAGCAATTCCCTGTTTGAAATCGTCATATATGTCCTCGTGCTTGCCACATTTTTTTGGAACCGTTATACATACAAGTAAAATTGATTTCAGACAAGCCTTAATTGAGATACTAATTGACAAAAGGGCATAAAATGTGTCACCAAACAGCCACAATTTTGGAACTCTTAATAACGAATAAGTGCTTCCAGCAAACTGTCCCTAACTTACCAAGGAGAATCAACCATGACTATATGTCCATGCGGAAGCGGAAATCCCTACTCCGAATGCTGTGAACCGATCATATCAGGCGACCGACTTGCAAATACAGCTGAGCAACTTATGCGTGCCCGCTATTCTGGCTATGTTTCTGCCAAGATGGATTTTATTTTTGATAGTACACACCCTGACCACCGCGAGGGTTACGATCACGCCGGCACTAAAGAGTGGGCTGAAACGGCCGAATGGCTGGGGCTTGAAATAATCGGCACTAAAAAAGGCAGGGCTGAAGATTCGGTCGGAGAAGTAGAGTTCATTGCACGTTTCAACGAAAAAGGCGAACGCCGTGAACATCACGAAGCGGGGCAATTCAAGCGAAAAGACGGTAGCTGGTATTTCACCGAAGGAAAAATGATTCGCTCGAAACCTTTGACCGTAGCCAAGATCGGTCGCAACGACCCATGCACCTGCGGAAGCGGGCTT